>CAZNDS010000370.1:0-2560 GCA_964571865.1 uncultured Ignavibacteriaceae bacterium
TTCCGAAAAAATCTACTGAAGGTGCTTTCTGAACCAACTTCTTTCCATCCAAAAACCTTTTTTAGTACTTCATCATATCTCAATAAAGCACAATGTGCAAACCGATTTCCACCTACCCAAATGCTTACCAGAAAACTCATCACAATATCCACGGGGTTGTATCCTCGATTTGATCCGGGCTGTGGAAGTTCTTGCCTCTGAAGAATTTCTCGAAGCCCTATGCGTTCCACTAACTCTTGAACAATTCGCATCCCGCCCCAAGGACTTACTTGCTTATTGCTGAATTCGTATGGTAATAATTGCACACTTTTGGTGTATGTTCTCATATCTGTATCTTCTTTCGTTTCTTTCAGTTATTCCAATTTATCTCTTTCTATTGAATTTTTCGGGATAATACTTATTACGGGGAGATTCCCGAATTTAATGGCGTTTGGGCCAACGCAGAAAATCTCGAAACCTGCCGCGAGGAATTAAGAGAAGTGCTTGAAGAATGGATATTACTAAGAATATCTAAGAATCTTCCCATTCCTGAAGTTGAAGGTATTAAACTGAAGATAGATAAAGTGGATAACTGCCAACTATTAAATTTAGCAACCTGATTCATGAACCAATCCCTCCGCCAAATCGAAATACTCTCTCAAATCCTTCATTATGAAGTCTGTTCCAAATCCCATAAATACTAACAGTACTCGTCGTGAATGGCGAAAAATAATGATCCAAAAATTTTAATAATAGCTTAATTCTTCTCTATGAAGTTATTAATTGTATCAAAGAAGTATTTAGCATCTTCCAAAGCAATCTTAATGTCCTCCAAATTAGTGTGCTCAACATCTAGCAGATCATAATCTGATTCTTGTCTATTCTTGAAAGCAGTTTTATAGATATCCATCAATCTTTCATCAAACAATTTTTCTTCAAAAATGAACTTTCTCTTGAACCATCCCATTAGTTGAGAATGTTTTGAAGTTATAAAATTGAAATTATATGCAAGTGCCGATACCGCATAAAAAATCGAATAATAAATCCTATTGAGAGTTACGCTGTATCTTTTATTCTCAAAATTGAACTTTGCATCATTGTAGGCTTCTTCTGACTTTATCAGGCTATTCTTAACTAGAATATTTTTATGCTTTTCCATAAAATATCCCGTTATCAATTGCCTCTTTTATAAATAGTGGATTGATGTAATTTCTTATATAGTCAATACTTTTTCTGCCGCTCTTGGTAAATGTCTTATAATCGATAAAGAGATTATAATCGAACTCGAGCTTGTTAATTAAATGTGCTATTGATAATTCTTTCTTATAATCGAGCTTATCAAAAACAAGAATAATGTCGAGATCACTTTCATCACTATGGATTGCTTTTTTTCTAGAGCCAAAATAGTAGAGACCTTGAAAATCATCAAAATGCTCAAAGAATAGTCCGCTAATTTTATTTAATATGTTAACTGAATCCATAGTTAAATCATTTTTTACATATTAATTTATTTTTTAAATTTATGAGAGTCAATTTTGGACTTGCTGACATTGAAGAATAAAAACTAAAATGATAGAAAATCTCCGTCAAATCGAAATCCTCTCTCAAATTATTAATGGTAAAGTTTGTTCCAAAGCAGATTTAGCCGCGGAATATAATGTAGAAGAAATTACGATCAACCGTGACATGAGAGTTTTGCGAGATAAAGGCATTCAGATATTCAGTAAAAATAATAGAGTTGTCTTAACCTCAGCGCCGACAGCTGAAATACTCTCACGCCTTGCCGCTGAATACATTTCGCTTAAACTTAATTCGGAAATGCACTATGAAAACTTGAAAGTGTTGAGCAAACATCTCAAACAAAACACTTTAACATGCCTGACTTTTATTTCTAAAGCAATAGCTGAAAAAATTGTTATCGAGATCAAATATCAAAGACTATACGATGATCAAATCGAAACATATGTACTTCAACCTGTTAGATTAATAAACATCGAATATAACTGGCTTATGCACGCATGCAAAATGAATGAAACCTTGATTCAGTCTTTCTATGTCAACCGAATAAAAGACATTAGATTAAGTAATAAAAAATTTAGACTTAATGTATTGGAACAAAGCACAGAAGCTAAATACAAAATTATCTTGAGATTTCACCCCGATGTTGAACAGCAAGTCCTCGGTAAAATTTGGTTCGATGACTTCGAAGCCGAGAAAGACGCCACTGATTTTATCATAATCAAAACCAACCAACCAATAACTAACAAATTGGCTTCCTGGTGTATCAGCTGGTGGAATAACATTGAGGTAATTGAGCCAGATGAACTGAAAAATCATATCCACTCGATGATAAGCGAGTATTTAAAAAATAATCCGGACTCAAAATCAATATTATAAAAGGGGTATCAAAAAGTATCATGTAAGCTGTTCCTCGGCCAGCGTCCAAAGTTTAGTTTATAAACCGGAAATCATTCACTTTTAATTCAATTATAATGTTAAACTAACTATACTTCCTCTGAATAATTAACCTTAGTAACATTCTTTGCTTCCCAATCGATTAACCTTATTTAATTAAGTCGCT
>CAZNDS010000371.1:0-2546 GCA_964571865.1 uncultured Ignavibacteriaceae bacterium
CGGTTCATTTTATGTGCAACTGCTGCTGAAGTTCCAGAGCCAAGGAATGAATCAAGAGTCCAGTCACCTTCATTTGAAAGTAGATTTAGAATACGTTGTAATAATGCCTCTGGTTTTTTACCGTTCTTGAAAGAAACATCTCCTTCGCTAGCAATACCATTCCAAGAAATGTCTGTCCAAAAATCCGTAATTACTTCACCAGGAACTATTCTGCCATCAATTGATACTAATCTTTTGCTATAAAAAATAATTTGTCTTCCATTAAGAATAAAAAAATCTTCCAAGTCCTCATCGGGATGAACAAAGACTCTGCCTCTTTCTTTTTTCGATTTATCAATAGTCGCCTTTCTTTTTAATAAAGCACCACCACCGATAGCGGCAGTTTGAAATACACATTCAGCATTTTCAATCGCAAATTTTGCAATCTCATCTTCAAAATATTCTCTACCCAAGTGTGATTGGGCTTCACGTATACTTGAATATCCATGAATATCTATTGCTAAATACTCTTTTATAGTTTTCCACTTCCATGTTGAGTAATGCTCATTTTTGTTTAACAGATATTGGGAATATTGTTCATCATAATTCTTTTCAATAAATACTGTATTCGTTTTAGCATATGAACGATTTTTTACAAATACTAATAGATAATTTGTTGTGCTAAAAATTTTGTTACCAGTTGATTTGAAGCCAGAAGGGTCTAATGTTTTCAAAGAAATTGTATTCAAATAATTATTTCTACCAAAAATTTCGTCCAATAAAACTTTACAATAAGGCATCTCGGTATCATCAAGATGAACAACTAAGAATCCATCGTCCGAAACTAAAGAATATAATACATTAAATCGATCACGCATCATTTGTAACCAAATGGAGTGTTCAAGACTATCATCATAATATTCAAATGCAGAACCTGTATTAAACGGAGGATCGATATAAATACATTTTATTTTTCCGGCAAAGTCTTGTTCAAGAGCTTTAAGAGCAAGAAGGTTATCGCCGTAAATGAGCATGTTCTCTGTGTGCTGATGAGATCCCGAAACAAGTTCGGGACTACCGCTTGCGCGGTAGGATTTTTCCGGGTCTTCAATTAAAATACGCGGTTCAAGTTTTGGCTGTTGGTCTTTGCCAATCCAATTAAGTTCTAATTTTTGTTTATTATTCATTTTTTTAAACTACCCAAACAAATTTATTTTTTCTTTAAGCTCATTAAACTTAGAGTGAGGTAAAAAGCCATCGTGCTGCAATCTGCCAACGATAATTCCGGGATGGGCTTTGGTTTTCTTTGCAAATTTCAGGATTAATTCTTTTGTAATAAAATCATTGTTGGTAAGCACGTCATAGTCATCATTACCAATCAGCCACTTTCTTGCAAATGCATCAGCTTCCTCTTCCTTTTCTTCATTCACTTTTGTTCCTTCAACCTCTTCCAGGAAAATATCTTTTTTCCCGTGCAACAAAATATGCCCAGCTTCATGAAAAAAAGTAAACCAGAAGTGATCGTTGGATTTATATCTTCCCGATAATTGTATAAGAGGAACGGTTGTATTAAATATCCAGCGTGCAGCACCACTGATTGTAGCTTTCGGTAAGTTTGGGGTATAGATTAAAGCAACGCCAGCTTCCATGCAAATTTGTTGCAGCTGCTCTTTAAAATCATTAGGATGCAAGTAAGAAATTTTTTTGATTTCTCCCAATGCTTCTTTGAAAAGTTCTTTGGAGTACTCACTCAACTTTAATTTTCTCGCGTCAATCTCACCCTTACGAAGCCATACAGATATAGCCTGCGGCTGATTTATGTGTGCAAGAGACATTCTAAAGGCAATAGAATCCTTTTCTATAATATAAATTTTTTCCCACTGATCGGGTGAAGCAATCCCGAAAAACATCAGTATAGCTTTAATTAATCCAATCTCATTATCTGCTTTAGGAATCCAGCCAAGTTTAATCATAACATTAGTCGGAAAATCTTTAATCCATTCTTTACATTCTTCAAGATATTCATCAAATATAATTTCAGTTAGTTCTCTTCTGTATTGTCTTTCACGTTCGAGCCAGAAGTCAGCAGGGATTCCAAGAACTTTTTCCAATGCAATTGCTGTATCGCTGGTAATTGGTTCTTTACCTTTAATAATCTGGTTTACATTCTTAATATTTTTCCCGAGTCTCTCTGCGAGTTCATACTGATTCATTCCCAGTTTATCAATCGTTTCCTGTATTGTATCGCCTGGCGGTGAGAGTAATTCTCTTTTTATTTTATAATCTTTAGTCATAGTGCTCTCTTTTTTATTGTGTTTAGCTCTAGTTAAATCGAACTAATGATAATCAGTTACTGCTAGTATTTTAATTGAAGTAACATTTTCCCAATCCAATCCTCCATCATGTTTTAAAGGCAAAGGATTGTGATCGGGTTCAAAAATAATTCTCCAGTTCCCTGAAATATCAACAGCTAATTGTCCTTTTCTTGCTCCAGTAAGCTCGTGGCAGTTTGGTCCCGGCAATGTTTTTAATACAGCAAGATTTTTTAACGGTGTTAATTCTTTCAT
>CAZNDS010000372.1:0-2544 GCA_964571865.1 uncultured Ignavibacteriaceae bacterium
ATTGTAGTATAAGACCTTTGCTTACTGGTTCAATCAACAAACTCTGGGGCAGCAGCAGTAATGATTTATATGCGGTAGGAAACGGAGGCAACATCGCCCACTACTCTGGACCCACAGGCGGCTGGAGGAAGATAGAGAGTGGATTAGGCTTACCTCTACTGGATATATGGGGAAGTCCTGATGGGAAAGAAGTTTATATCTGTGGAGCATCTGATCGAGACCCAACAATAATATTGAAAATTGAGAATTATAAAGCAAAAAAAGTTTATGAGAATTCAAATATATTTTCAATCAAAGAGGGTAAAATTTCAGGGGCAGTAAACAGTGGAATCATATTTAGCAATTATCATTTTTGGCTTTTAACAACAAAAGGATTATATAAGGTCATTTCATTAGAAAAGGATGTTGCTAAAAGATATATACCACCTGAAGGTGATTTACCTAGCTTTCCAAGAAGACTCAGAGGTAATCATTTTAACGATATGTTTATTTGTGGTGATTATTTTTTATTATCACATTTTAATGGAGTAAGTCTTAAAGTATATAAAGAACTTAGGAATTCGGGAGTATTATATTCGCTTGCTCAAAAAGGGGATTTAGCTTCAGCTGTAGGAATAAAGTTAGGCTCAGCAATTTTTAAAGAAGCAGTCGTTTTATTAGGTAAAAGAATAAAATAATTTAGGAGATAAAAATGAAAGTAAATAAAAAACTCAGTCGTTTAATATACAGTTTAATCTTAATGTTTCTTCTGGAATTGATCTTATCCCAGAATATATTCTCTCAGGAAGACTCTCAAGATTATTGTGGCTTAACTAAAATTACAATTAACGAAATAAAAATGTTTGAACTAATGCCCAGACCTAAGCTACAAAATGTACGTCATTACGATATTTTGGACTTCAGAATACATTATACCCTGGATACCACTGGAGGGCATAATACTAATTTTAACCATGTGTTATTAATCGCAAACTCTGCATTACATGCAAGAAAAAAACTCGATTCTCTCGGTTGGCTGATGCCACCGCCCGATGGGGACTCTGGTGGAAATAACAAGTATGATATTTACATAACAAATACGCAAAAAAAATATCTTGCTGCTGGAGTGGCTATTCCTGAAAATAATATAGGCTTATACATAGATAGTTATACTTCATTTATAGAAATAATTAATGATACTGCGAACATTAAATTCCAAACAACTGTTAATAAGCAAGAATTTATTAAAGTTATTGTTGCTCATGAATTTGCTCATGCATGTCAATATGCGTATTCAGGTCTTGAAACACCTTCCATATATGAGAATAGTGCTGTGTTTTTGGAAAAAATTATTTATCCAAATATCGATCTTTTACCATCATATTTTAAAAACCATTATCAGACAAACTCATTACTACATCCATTTTTGAGTGTAAATGAACACAATCGGTACGGTTATCAATATACAGGTTCGCTTTGGTGTATATTTCTGAGTGAATATTATAAGGATCTTTCAATTGACTTAAAAATATGGAATAGATGTGCTATAATCCCTAATGATAATTATTTAGAGGCACTTGACTATACAATTAGGACATATTTTTCATCGAACATAGAAACCGCATTATCTTTTTATGCTGTCTGGCGTTATTTTACTGGCGAAAGATATGATAATAATTTTTTCAAGGAAGGTTATAAATGGCCAACTTCAACTATTGGAAGAATACATAATAACTACCCTATAAAAGATTCTCTTACAAAAGTAACTATCCCGTCTCAACTATTAAATGGACCAGGTGGAACATACTTTATTAAATTTGACAATGGAAACAATCTGATGGTCATTAATTTTAAAGGGAAACCCGGTATTAAATATAAAGTGATTGTATTAGAGGTAAAAAATGTAATTCCACACCTGAATCCACTAGGAATATATTACATTGAATTAAACCATAATAATGAAGGAAGTCTATATATTAGTTGGCAATCTGACACAAAATCGTTAGTTCTAATACCAGTAATTATAGATACATCGAGGGATGTTGGATTTTCTTATGATTGTTCTATAGCTCCGACTTTTACCATCAAATTTGAAAATAGGATCAATAACATGGATGCAGGCGGGAAGTTTTTATTAAATTTCAGAGATACAGTTAACTCTGCTGAAAGTAAAAGTATTCTTAAATTCTCTAATAATTTCGTACAGACTTTGCAAGAGCGGTTCGTAAGAAGTTCAGTTTATAAACACAAAAATTGGCAAAGTATTGATACAAATTTCAAATTAAAATTTGACTTTATTGCCGATGCTGATAAACTTGTTTTTGCCAACTTTGATCCTATAAAATATTCAAGAGTAGATTTAATGCTAGAAAATGTAAACTTATTAGGACAGGGTTCTTTCGAATTCCAAGACCCATGGTATGTGAAAAGTGATTTAACACAGCCAGGCAACTATTGGATACCATGTTTATCTTCTTATGAACCAAATGGCAAGTACGGTGCAAGCGAAAAAGGCGTCTTCTTGAATCAAGGTTGGCCTGGATGGACTCCACCCTACTACTCCGT
>CAZNDS010000373.1:0-2534 GCA_964571865.1 uncultured Ignavibacteriaceae bacterium
AGGATTTAGGTTTATCTGAATCTGGATTAGATAAAGTTATCCACGAAGGATATGCGCTTCTTAATTTAATTACTTTTTATACACACAACGAAAAAGAGCTGCGTGCCTGGACAATCACGCAAGGAACGAAAGCGCCTCAAGCCGCAGGTAAGATTCACACTGATTTCGAACGCGGTTTTATTCGTGCCGAAGTTTTTAAGTACACTGATTTAATAAAATACGGCTCCGAGCTTGCATTAAGGGAAAAAGGTCACCTCGCTGTTCATGGACATGATTATGTGATTGAGGATGGAGATGTGATTTTCTTTAGGTTTAATGTGTAAAGTGGAACAACCTTGGGGTTGTCCAAGCCAGAAGTCTGACTTCTGGCTCTGCAAATACGGTATAAGTCGGACTTCTTCTATTTAATCTTCTTTCCAGACACCCATTCTTGGCAAGCCTTTTCTAAAGAATTTCTGCAAACTATTATTTACTTTTTTTAATTTTCCCAAGTAACTTGCTGGAAAATAATCATCATCATATGCATCTGGGTTTTCTCTAAACGAATTATTAGGTTGGAAAAAAAGATGTTTTAATTCGTGAGTTGCAGCTTGTTTCTTGTATAGAAAATCCTCTGGGGTGCATTCGACATAAGCTGATTGATAAATATAAATTGATACATATCCATATGGTCCACGCACAGGTGGAACAGTATCAAATGGTTGAGGATAAAACCATTCAGGAAAAAGATAAGATCCCCAATCAGAAGAATCAAACCTAATACCTACGGAATCTAAAGGTATATAATAATATACTTTTCGTA
This sequence comes from uncultured Ignavibacteriaceae bacterium, assembly GCA_964571865.1. Lineage (GTDB taxonomy): Bacteria > Bacteroidota > Ignavibacteria > Ch128b > Ch128b > JAHJVF01. Next base: position 803 of record CAZNDS010000373.1, read on the forward strand.
ATAAATCTTCTGCATTTAATATTATTGAATCTTTTCCAGGTGCTTTATATTTAAATGAGGTTGATTGTTCCCAATTATAAACACTTGAATCTATTGCTTTTATATGTGCTGGACATGGGCTGTGGTAAATAAAATATTTTATTGGTTCATCTTCTGGATAGGTATTTAGCAAATAAGAGCCCAATAGTGGATATGTATCATCTGCAAATGTATACCATCTATCAAATGATAATGCTGAAGTCGAATCAAAAGGTAATGTATAATCTGGATAACCTGGATGTAAAAAATTCAATAAATTAGATCCTGGAAATAATGGAATATAAAATGGAATTTTATCTTTTGAACTAAATAATGAATCATAATCATAATAATTTCCTCTACCAGCTACATCGCCTTTTCCAGTTGATTGAATTAATTCATCTTTTACAGTAACTCTAATATTAGAACCTACGGTTGAGATATCTTCCTTACTTTGCGTTCCGATATTTTCTTTATTTTTAGATACTTCTTTTATTACTTTATTTTCAATGTTATTCTCATATTTGACAATATTATTTGATTTTAAATAAACTTTATTATCAACATGATTGATTAATCCAGAATAAATTTCATTATTTTTCTTAATCAAGTAAGCATATACTCCGTTAGCGACTTTTTCATTGTTATTATTTGTCAAATCCCATTTATTATTTTTAAGTGTTTTAACTTCTCTTCCTAAAATATCATAAATCTTAATGAATGCATTGTCTAAATCAAATAAAATATTATTATCCATTACATTAACATCTAAATTCTTATTCTCATTTATTTCACTTGGAGGATTTGGAGGAAGTTCATTGCTCATTATTATTTTTTCTAATGATTTACTGCTAGAATAAATTAAATTTCCTTGAGAGTTTATTTTAACCCAATAGCCTTTTCCTGGTTTTAATGTATCTACTATTATATAACTTCCATTATATCCAAAAAAATTACTTGTTATAATATTGTCAGGATTACTTTTTACATTTTCTACAGGAACATTATTGCTTAATATGCCTATTAAATTCCAGCCTTCAACAACATTTACAATTGAATCTTGAATTATTCTTCCGTTGATTAAAACATTTCCTGGTGAATTAAATTTAAGCCAGTATCCTTTTCCTGTTTTCAAAGTATCTTCTTTTTTGTAAATATCTTCATACTTAAATGCAAATCCTGTGCTTGTGGGAAATAATATCCCTTTTCTTGCATCTTTTACTGTTAATGGCAGGCTGATCATGTTCCAGCTGCTTGAAACATTTACATTAAAATCAGTATCTGTTTTAGTAACAAAAAATTCAGTTAATGAAGAATTTTTAGTATTTCTTAAAACACTTTTGTCTTCTGCTGTTGCGTAAAAACTATGATTTCCTGATGTGAAGTATTTTGAATAATTTAATCCTGAAGATGAGGATGAATCAACTAAATTATTATCAACGTATAATCTTATTTTGTTTATTCCAGATAAATCAGTTGCATTTACCTGAATATTTACTAATAAAGTATCTATTGGAGCTAAAGGGGCATAGTTAGTATTTATTTCAGGTTTTAAAGTATCTAATTCAACAACTCCTAAAGAATCTGTCATTAATGTATCTTTTACATTACCTTTTTCTAGAATAACATAAGCATCTTTTATTCCTGATTTTAAACTATCTATCGAATTTTCATACTGCCTGAATAATAAAGGATCAACTACTTTTATTTTTTG
>CAZNDS010000374.1:0-302 GCA_964571865.1 uncultured Ignavibacteriaceae bacterium
ATAAATTAGACCTGTCGTACTAAATGAGACAAGTTGGGAAAATAATTATTTGATTTTTCTGATCCAGATACTACCGCCTCTGTTCTTAAGACACAACGGCATATTATTTGCAGACCATGATTCGTGAAAATGTTCTAAGAACGTATTAAACAAGAGAATCTCAAATACTGAATTGTATTGAAGAAAGGCTCTTAAGATATAAGCCTCATTCCATGCTCGTCCCATCAACACCCATTCTTCAGGGTATTCGAAGGGAAAGAAAATGTCGTTTATATGAATCAAAATCCCGCTTTTGAGCAGGG
>CAZNDS010000374.1:312-2523 GCA_964571865.1 uncultured Ignavibacteriaceae bacterium
AAATATGATATGATTCACGTCGCTGTCTATTTTAGAGACATGAGTGGAATCGATGAATAGAATATCATTAGATGAAAGTTCCATGAATATTTTGGAATCCACCCCCCTGAAGATTATCCTCAACGATATGAATGTTATCAGTAGACTTCAATAATTTTCTAAGCCTGTCTGGATAAGGTTCGATGAAAGAACATTGGATTTTACCTTAGTAGAAACATTCATTTGTATCCAATATGACAGCAGAGGAATGTCCCGATCCAACTTCGATGATTTTTTTAGGATTAAAGTGGCGTATCATATTGCATCTGAATAAGTGTAGTAATCGTTCTCATAGTAATATCTCATCCCTTCGGTTTTAGTTTGACTAAAAGGTAATTCAGAATAGTATCTGCTCAACTGTACAAGCAATTCAAATTGTTCCTTTTCTTTTAGAACCATCCCCGGTATTTCTTTCCCTATTAAGGAAAAAAGTACATGTCTCCTAGTCCTTATGTATTCGATGTCTGGCAATGGACTATAATAATGACCTGGAGGGTACAATGTCTTGAATAACCTCAATTCTTTCTCCAATTCTTTGATTCGATTGTTCAAAATAGAATTCCTTTTTGATTTTTATGACGAGATTTACCTAGGGTCTAATTCACACCACAGAGTTCCGTCACTATTTTGCAACGAGAGATTTCTAATCGCATAGCACAAGGAGCGCCTGTCGTCCTTTACCAAGATTGCTGGATTTCCGCTGACGAATTCGATGATGTTTTCCCCCAGTATTATTTTAGTGAAACTGGTTTCAAATTTTTGAAAACCTAAATTTAGAATTTGTGATGAATAAACTTTTTCCCCATTTATCAAAACATTCAGTGTATTAGGAACCGCTGCACTCGCAAGATCACCAGTGAGTTTAATCAATTTCTCCCCAGTAGCGATAAATTTGATTGTTCCCTTGCCAGAAGACCAACACCACCACACATCACCTTTTTGCTCTGGTAGGTACCAATCTTCAAATTTAGACTCACATTGTTTGCCTAGAATTATCGACTCCTCAGAGACTATTTTAGAAGTATCACAACGAGTAGAACCACGACGAATAAAAATTCCATGCCACCGATCTGAGAGTCTAGAATGAAATGGAATGTATTCGTTTTGAAATAACTGGTTTGTAAGAAGTTTTGCCCCGAATGCATAGTCCCCATGCAATCCAGTTTGTATATTTTTGTCAGATGTAATGAGGGGATAGCTCGAGATTATGATATCCGGTTTTCTGTCTATAACGTATTCAATATCATACTTATCATGTCCGGGTATCCCACCAACTTTTTGCGCTGGCATTCTCGCAATGTACCTATCCGATTTCCCCAACATATCAATAGTATTAAGATTGGAATAGTATGGTGTCGCACCAGCCCAAAAATCCGCGATCACCGCATCTGGTTTACAAACTCTATTAAGTAGTAAGCCGAGCCGAATATTTTCTGCTGTAGATGAGCTAACGGATGGAAATAATATTTTCTGCTGAAAACGGATATAAGCTTGCCATGTTCCCGAAAAGAAAATAACTAGAAAAATTCCTATAGTGATTATATTAAATGCTTTGTGCTCCCTTGAATCCTGAATCAGCCCACCAAGTATGAGCAGAAACAAAGGAAGAATCGGTATTAAAAACCGCCACCAGTTCCATGCATCACCACCTTGAAAAATAACGTATCCCAAAATTACAATTATTCCAATACCGAGTGCTCTGATCCAATGTTTTTTATTAAATGCTGCATAAGCGACAAGGGGAATCAAGAAAAATGTTCCGTAAAATGTGCTTAAAAAGGTTTTCACATAATTCCACCCAAACTCGACTCTTCCTGGTCTATTAAATACTTTTAGATAGTATGTGTTAGGGAGAAAATCAGAAAAATAGAATAATCGGAATAACGTAAAGATAAGGATTGGACCAAAAAAGCAAATCATTACCAATTTAAAATTTATTACTTTCTCTTTAAGATTCTTAATAGAAAATGAATCTTCAAACAGGAATCCTATGAATAGAATCACTAGTAAGACAGTACCATCAGGTCTTATAAGGGGTAAAAAACCAGAGATTACTGACCCAATAATTAAACTCCTATGCGAGCGGTGAGGGCGGTACAAGAAATAAATTGCTGCCAGTAAAAACATCGATAACAATGGTGGTTCCAGGGCATTGAAAACCTGCGTGTGGAT
>CAZNDS010000375.1:0-1985 GCA_964571865.1 uncultured Ignavibacteriaceae bacterium
TTTACACCAAAAATAGTTTTGTAACCATCTCATAGTAGCTTGACTTCTCATTTCACATCTGATACGCTTTTGTTATAGATATGAAAAGCAGAAAAAACCTGTTAGAACAGCTAAAAACCCTGCCCTATTTCGGTAAAGACACGGTTCGCCAGCTTGGCAGCCAGTTAGGGCTTAAAGACACCACGGTTGATGTCTATATCAGCCGGTTTTTGAAGTTCAAAGAATTTTTTAAGCTAAGGAGAGAGCTTTATATCTCCACCGACTTCTACAACAAAAACAAGACCGATGTATCCTACTCATTTTATCTGGCAAACATTATTCGCAAGCCCTCATATGTGAGTTCGTGGACTGCTTTGCAGTATTACAACCTCACAACCGAGGCAATACACGGAATCACTTCCGTTACGCAGAAACCGACCAGAACCTATGACACAAAAATAGGCAGTTTTTCCTATCGGTCAATTCAGAAGAAATTGTTCACGGACTTTTCTTCCGTGAACGGGAAATTTAACTTTTTTATCGCCTCCCCCGCTAAAGCGCTGTTCGATTTACTATATTTCAAAACCCGTCAGTTTCGCGGAGTTAAGATTGAAAATATAAAACCGCTTATCGAAGAATTACGAATAGATATTGATGAGATGGATAAAACTGAGCAGGGTAAATTTTATGAAATGATTAAAAAATATCTTAAACCATGAGTGAACAGATTCTTACAATATTAAAAAGAAAGCTTGACGATCTTGCCGCCTACGGCGAATTAGATGCCGAAACGCGCCGCAACGCCCTTAAAGAGGAGTTGCAGTTTTATGTGCTCAATTTTATTTATCATCAACCGGAGTACAGTAAATGGATTATGTATGGTGGTTCTGCCCTTCGTATCATTCATGGGCTTGACCGCATGTCGGTTGATTTAGATTTCGAGATTTCTCATGCCGTAACCGAGAAGCTTTTAGAAGAATTAAAAACGGAGGTTGAGGAGCATTTCAAAAACACATATGGTGTTGGAGAAGATTTTTTGACAATCAAAATCACCACCGGAAGAGGGTTGCTTCTGAAATTCCATGTAGGTGAAGAATTGAGCTTTGGCCACCCATCAAAACAAGTGCATATAAAAATTGATCTTAATCACTTTGTCGCCCCAAAGACGGTACACGAACGCAGGCCGATAAATCAGGATCAGCTTTCATTTGTAATTGTGACCTACAACATGTCGGCTTTAATGGCGAGCAAAATTGCTGCAATCTTTCTGCGTGGGACTCGTGGGGTTGGAGAAGCTCTTTACGAAGAAAAAGGGCGGGATATTTACGACCTGCTTTGGTATATGAATAGAAAGGCAGTGCCAGATTTTGATTATCTTGTGGCCAAGGGTATTGATATAAAAAATCCCCGGACCCTCTTTAATAAACTCACGCTCCAGATGAATAAGGTGAGCGACGAAAATTTGAAGCATGACCTCATGCCGCTTTTTACAAATCGCCCATATATCAAGAACTGGCTTAAGGGTTGGCGCGAGAGTTATCTACGGCTTTTTGAGGCCTACAAAATACGCACCGTAACAAATCTTGAGCACATCAGAGTGCACCACGATTTAATGCCCGATAATTTTCATTTCATTTATACATATGGAACTGAAGACGGACACCCAGTGCGGGTTATTTACACCATCAGTGAATATTGGATTATGTTTCGTGGTGGCGATTTATCGATTGATGAAGATAAAACATTGAACGAGATGATTGAATTTACAAGCAACGTTTCAACCAGCCATCCGCCCTCGGAAGAAAAATTAAAGAAGTACGCGACGCTCTTTTGCCGAAAAACTAAGAAATACTTCAAGAAAACAAACAAAATTATGCTTGGCGATAACATAGCGACCAAAGTTATCAGAATGACCGCCGATAATCTAAACCAGAAAGAGCAGATCGTACTCAATAAGTCGACTTTACTTTCCTGCGAATTAGACGATTTATTGAAATAAAACTATG
>CAZNDS010000375.1:2039-2507 GCA_964571865.1 uncultured Ignavibacteriaceae bacterium
ATATTAATGGTTTAATGAAGTAAATTATGGCTAGAATTAAGCTTTACCCCAAAATTCGGACAGTAGGATATGAGATAATTTAGTGGTAAAATAACCCTACGATTATCACATATCTTAACATCCGAAAAATCTATGGGGAAAATCAAACAGGCCAATTCTTTTAAAGTAAAGCGGCTCTGGAAATGATTAAAGGCGCCGAGACCGTGGCGCAAATCTGTTCGCGTTACGGCGTTCATCCCAGCCAGGCCCATAAATGGAAAGTACAGGCCGTTGATGGTTTGGAAACCATCTTCGCTGACAAGCCAAATTCCGTTCTAAAAGAAAAAAACGAATTGATTGAAGAACTTTACAAGCAAGTCGGTCAGCTCAAAGTTGAACTGGACTGGCTCAAAAAAAAAGTTGCCTGACTGCCCGTCTGAACGTTTGAAGCTCATTGACCGCAGTTATCCAATTCTTCCTGTTGTCAGG
>CAZNDS010000376.1:0-2497 GCA_964571865.1 uncultured Ignavibacteriaceae bacterium
ATCCAAGCGAATCTGGAATATACTATTGTAATAATTCCGAGATTCAAAATCTTAATCAAAAATTTAACTGTACATATGCAAGAAAATTAGTACAAAATTATCCATTCAACAATCTTGATCTTTTTTCATTGAGCTTTAATACTGAAGAAAGCATAGATAGAATATTAGAAGATTATAATAATTTGTCTATAATATATATCGCTGAAAACAATTCGCCAATTCCGAATGAAGAAGTTTTAGGAAATAGCACATTGATTGAACCTAATGACCCTCTATATCCCCAACAGTTAGGACCAGCTTATATGAAATTTCCTGATGCATGGGGTATTACTACAGGAAGTAATAATATTAAAGTTGCTATCTTCGATACTGGTTTGGATTGGTATCACCCTGATCTTATAGACAATATCTATCTTAATTCTGGTGAAAGAAACCAAAATACGATTATTGACTGGGATAATGGTATTATTTATGGCGATGGATTGGATAATGACAACAATGGTTATGTAGATGATGTTATTGGGTGGGACTTTACTAACCGAGACAATAATCCAATACATCCACCTGGTGGTCATGCACATGGCACTCAAGTTTCGGGCCCACTATGTGCTGTAGGAAATAACAACTTACACGTAGCCGGTATGGCATGGAACGCTTCAGTTATGGGAATGAGAGTAGAATATAATTGGATCGGAAATACCATTGAAGCAATAGACTATTGTATTTCTCAGAATTTTGATATAGTTAATATGAGTTATGGTGCTGAATGGTGGTCTAATCAAACCTTATTTTATGAGAAAATCAAACAAGCTTACTACAATCATAATATTTTGTTTGTAAGCATTGCACAAAATTTTAATTCGAGCACTCCAGTTTACCCAGGGGCTTGGCCTGAGGTAATGTGTATGGGTGCTGTTGATCAATATGATCAGAAAGCTTCTTATTCTAACTATGGTGAATGGGTTGATGCAGTTACGGTAAATTATAAACATGGGATGTTGGGTTACGCTAATGGATCGCATTGGTCAATGATTTGGAATGGGGCAACATCTACTTCAGCGCCGCTAACTTCTGGATTAGCAATATTAATCAAAACACTACATCCAGATTGGCCTAATTGGAAAATTTTTAACCAAATATTAATGACAACAGATAATATTGACCAGGTAAATCCTAATTTCATTAGACTATTGGGTACTGGTAGAATAAATTCATTAAGGGCTGTTACGTTTAACGGGTTAATAAACGAGAATTTAATTTGGTCTAAGAAATTAAGAATTTTTCACAATATCATTGTTAATGCAGGAAATACTTTAACCTTAAGACCAAATACTATTCTTGAATTTGAGAATGACAAAACGTTAGAGATATATGGCACATTAATAGTTCAAGGTAGTTTTACTATCAACAAAGATATTGTTGTTAAAAACGGGGGGTAATTCAAATAAGCCCTGGGGCTAATATTACTTTTAATAACGGAGCCAGCTTAATTGTAAATGGTTCCTTAGAAGTACAAGGTACTCAGGCTAATAAAGTAAAATTTAATTTTATAAAACCATTTGACAGAGTGCCATTTAATGGAATTAAAATAGGCCAAAGTGCAAATAATGTTAATATTTCTTATGCTGAAATTAAGAATGCTTATTATGGAATTTTTGTTAATGGTTCTACTCCTATAATACAAGATTGTGAAATTAAGAATTGTACAAATGGAATCTATCTTTACGACTCGGATTATCAAATTACTGTTTATGATGGGACTAAACTTTTCAATAATAGAATTCATGACAATACGTATGGAATTACTTTAATAGAATCTTCTCCACTTTTAATTGGAAATAGTCTTTATAATAATAGAGAAGGAGTAAGTTGTTACACCTCTTCTGATGCATATTTTGGCGATATATTAGAACCGGGATTAAATGATCTAAATAATAATTCTACTTGTGTTTACTCCAATTACTCAAGTCCAACATTGGGAATTTTTGAAGATATACCTGATTATTTTGCTGGATATAATAAAATAAACAGTACCAATTATAATCTGATAGCCGAAAACTATTCATGGATTATGGCTGAGATGAATTATTGGGGAGACGCTGAACCTAATCCAGATAAATTTATCGAAAGAGAAGAAAGTTCCATTGACTTTAAGCCATTTCTAACCGAGCCTCCTTTCCAAAAATTTGATAAAGCAAAATATGTCAGTAATATCTCTAATCACAGACAAGATGTACTATCGCTAGATTTAACATCTTCTTTGCTGCAAAAATTAAGATATGCAAAAAGATTAATCCTTAAGAGAGATTTGAAAAATGCAAGAAATATTTGCATGGAATTGGTTCAATCTTCGCCCGATTCTTCCGTTTCCATTTTAGCTATTAATATGCTTTTAAGTACAATTGTAGATAATAATTCAGTTATTTTAGTTAAAAACTTTCTGAAAAAAATTTCAAATACAAGTAAAAATAAAAACCTATTATCTTTCACTAAGTTA
>CAZNDS010000377.1:0-2475 GCA_964571865.1 uncultured Ignavibacteriaceae bacterium
GGCAAGCAGGCGTTTCGTGTAGTGAAGCTAAAAAGGCGTAGTTGATGAAAAAATATTTAGGTTATTGCATAAATTTCAATTCAAAAATCTCTATAACAACCTTTTTAGAGCAGGCTCATAAATCTATCTTCCATTTTCTACCATCTATCTTCTAAACAAGCATGAATATAAACTTCTTCGGCACAGATGTACCAGACGGTAAAATAAAGAACAGACTAACCGAGAATGGGTTTGAGAATAGATTTTCAATTAAACAAAAAGCATACTATAATTTTATTCGTCCCCTCCTCCCAATCGAAATTCGGCAAAAACTACAGGAAAAAGTAAATAAAAGAATTGAGTGTAATGAATATTTTGTTGATGATTCATTAGTTAATGAAGTAGTAAGGCTACAAAGTGCCTGTGTACAAAGTGAAATCGTCTCGAAATTCCGATATAAAGATGAACGCGACTATGCAATTGTATTCACCCATGATGTAGAAGAACAAACGGGATTTAATTTCATTCCCAAAGTCATTGAGCTAGAAGAAAAATATGGTTTTAAGTCCTCATGGAATATTGTTCCCTATAAATATAAAATTGACGATGGGATCATCAACCTTATAAAAACATCTGGCCATGAAATCGGTATTCACGGATATAATCATGATGGTAAACTTTATTATTCAGAAAAGATTTTTAATGAGAAGGTTCCTTATATTAATAAAGCAATTGAAAAGTATGAGGCGGTTGGCTTTCGTTCACCGCAAGTGCACAGAAACTTGAAATGGCTGCAAAAATTAAACATTGAATATGATGCTTCATGTTTTGATTATGACCCATTCCAACCATTCCCAGGCGGAACGGGTTCTATTTGGCCTTTTATTGCGGGTAAATTTGTTGAATTACCCTATACACTTCCACAGGACCATACAATGTTTTATGTGTTAAAGCAAAAAGATATATCGATTTGGATGAAAAAAGCGGAGTGGGTAGCGAAAAATCGTGGGGTTATACTCACATTGACTCATCCGGATTATCTAATTGAGAAAAAGCATTTTGAAATGTACGAAGATCTATTAAAGTATTTAAAAACGCTTGATTCAGCTTGGCATTGTTTACCTAGAGAAATAGCTGAATGGTGGCGGACGATGAGCGAGAGGGTTGTGGTAGGATAATGGTGTGAAGAAATAAGAAATAAAGATATTAATAAACGTTAAAAAATAATTTTGATTCAAATCATGAAAGATGTATACAATGAACATCCCATTCTTAGACTTAAAAGCGCAATATAAATCAATAAAAGACGAAGTATTACCAGCAATAAACAATGTACTTGACAACACTGCATACGTGATGGGTAAACCTGTTACAGACTTCGAAAAATCCTTTGCGGAAGCTCATAATTCCAAATATGCTCTTGGTGTTAGTAGCGGTACAGATGGTAACCATATGGTATTATGGGCGCTTGGTGTTGGTCCGAAGGATGAGATTATCATACCCGCCAATACATTTATTGCAACAGCATGGGGTGCAACATTATGTGATGCAAAACCTGTATTTGTTGACTGCCATCCTGAAAGTTATAACATCGATCCTAGTAAGTTAGCAAAGGCAATCAATTCAAAAACTAAGGCAATTGTTGCTGTTCATTTGTATGGGCAGCCGGCAGACATGGATTCTATCAGCAATCAGCTATCAGCAATCAGCTTTGAAGAGAAGGAAAAAGGAGTCTTTGTACACAGTAAAACAGGGCAGACAATTTACTTGGTTGAAGATTGTGCGCAGGCACATATTTCTCAGTATAAAGGAAAACCAATTGGAGCACTTGGTTATGCCTCTTCCTTTAGCTTTTATCCGGGGAAAAATCTTGGTGCTTACGGCGAAGGAGGAGCGGTAATGACAGATTGCGATGATTTAGCAAAGAAATTCAAAATGTTACGCGACCATGGTGCTGAACAAAAATATTACCATCAGAGCTATGGTCATAATTATAGAATGGAAGGTATTCAGGGAGCTGTACTTGGTATTAAGTTAAAACACCTGCAAACTTGGACGGATGAAAGAAGGAGAGCAGCTAAGAAATATGTCGAACTCTTGAAAGATGTAAAGGAGCTGAAGCTTCCAAAGGAAATGGATTATGCACGACATGTTTATCATTTGTTTGTAATACAAGTTCCTGGAAAAAATGGTGAAAATAGATCGAAGACAAGAGATGATTTACAAAAATTTTTGGGTGAGAATGGAATCTCAACAGGCTTACATTATCCAGTACCGCTTCATTTACAACCCTGTTTTAAGCATCTTGGATACAAAAAAGGTGATTTTCCCGTTTCTGAGGAACTTGCCGAACAAGGACTTTCATTACCAATGTATGCGGAATTAACTGATGAGCAGATAGGATATGTTGCTGAGAAGATTAAAGAATTTTTTAAATAAATATTATTAGGGGTATAAAAACGAGTCATGTTAGGTAACGAAACTCATCCTCCAGCT
>CAZNDS010000378.1:0-2461 GCA_964571865.1 uncultured Ignavibacteriaceae bacterium
CTTTTGATTCAATCGGCAGAGCGAATCTTATCGTTGTACTTGGATTGAACGGATTGGGAAAGTTTTGCGAAAGTGAAAAATTTTGAACTACAGTATTATCTTCAACACTTGTAGGAATATCAAGGCACTTATAAAAGAACGTTGTTACTTTATTTACGACAGTGTCCCAATATGCATTTGGTGCCGGTGACCACATTCCATTTACAACACCGTAAAATTCATGACCTGCGCCCAGGACAAAATAGCTTTCATTCTTGAAATTCAAATTTATAAGACGTTTTTTTATCGGAGAACTCCCATATGTCGGTGGAAATGAAGGGACACTGAATGGTGAACCGACCTCAAATGGAACTATAACATCACTCGTCCCATGAATTAGTAAGATTGCTGTTGAAGAATCGGATTGCTCAATCAATACTGTATCTTTTAATGCACCCCATAGAGCAATCAATGCTTTTGGATGTGCTCCATACTTATAAGAAGAAGCAATTGCATCGTAGCTTCCTAAGTCGGGTCCGTTATCTGTAGTTGGAGGGAAGTTGTTTATCGCAAATGAGGAAGAAGGTCTTTCAGATGTTTTATTCATGAAAACATTATGCAGTCCGATAAACGCGCCTGCACTGCTTCCTAAGAAGAAAATTTTATTTGTATCAATTTTCAATTCATTTGAAATGCTTTTGATAAATCTTATCGCGGCACGTCCATCCTGCAAACCGCGATAGACAGCACGTTCACCGCTTACACTGCTTAATACATTCATTCCTAATCGATATTGGATTGTTGCCGTCACATATCCTTTAGATGCAAAAATTCTGCAGAAGGTCATCATGTCGTCATGTTCTTTGTTTCCGCTTACAAAACCTCCACCATGTGTACAGATAAGCACAGGTCTTTGGCTTGCTGTATCGCCCGCTGGTTGGAAGATATGCATTTTTAGGTCTGTGTTGTGAGTAAAACTTTCACCGGTGTAAGGAGAGTTCAGCTCCGGAGCCGAAGCATAAGCTCTATTGGTATGTGTTTGTACAGGCGCAAAGAGTGAGTCAATATATCGGATAGGTTGAGAAGTTACGGTGCCGATAGATAGAAAAAAAATAAAGTAAAGATTTTTCATTTTCCTTCCTTCCTATGTTTTTATGACTAGATTATTTACTCTTAAAACGACACACTTAAAAGTAAGAAATATTTATGAAAAATAGGGGTTTTTTTTAGTGGATTAATTGGGCAAAGAAGTAATCGGAAAATGTATGTACTCCATTACAGAAATATTTCAAGAACTAAAAACTTACGATAAGTTGAATATGAAATTATGGAAAAAGAAAAATTATACTAGTTGAGAAATACTTTCGATTTAGCTCACCAAATAATCTTCTCTTAACAATACAAGTATTGCATTCTGCGGAACGATAAGATATTTTTTCCCTTCGTATTCAAATTCGATTGCTTGCTCGCGAAGAAAAATTGCATAGTCGCCTTCCTTCGCTTGGAGCGGAATGTATTTAGTTTGATCTTTTTTTTCTTTCCATGGTTCATCTTCGGAAATGTCGTGAGTTGGCACAGGATAGCCGGGACCGGTTTTAACAATATATCCGCTTTGAACCTTTTCTTTTTCTTTTACTCCTGGCGGGAGGTAAAGTCCAGTGTTGGTTTTATCCTGCGATTCATCCGGCTGAATTAAAATTCTATCGCCTACTACTATTAATTGTTTTGTTGCCAAAATTACCTCGTTGTTGAAAAATATCTCTTATTACAACTCATCCGTTAGCTAACCCCGCCAAAGGCGGGGCTAACGGATCAATTTTCCATAGTGCGTTAATTCTTTCCTGAACATTTAGTTTATCATTCTTATCAAGATTGCCGAGTACTCTCTCGATTAGCTTCTTTTCAATAGTCGCAATTTTGTGTAGACGGACAAATGAAGGCAGCAGTAAACCAGTTTTTTGCCAATTAATAACTTCAACATCAAAGTTTGATTTTGATGGCTGACTTGTAATGCATGATACGATTAAATCCTCATCTTTGGTGTCAATTAAAACAAGAGCCTGTCGTTTTTTAATTTCATTTGAACCAACAAATGGAAAATTGATGAGAACAATTTGGGCAAAATAAAAATCAGACATCACTAAATTTTGTCATACACTGCATCAGTTTCAGAATAGCCTTTTAAGAATTGATCTTTTACCATCATCCGCCATGAGATTTCATCATCCTCATTTTCGTTTATTAGAAAAATGGTTCTAATAGATTCGTCCTTTTTTAGCAGTGCCATCACCTTCTCAGGAATGTTCAATTTCCCATTTTTATCTAATTTTAATGGAATTTCATACGCTTTCATTTTGCACTATTTCCCTTGAATTCTTACTTATTATACTACAAAATATATTTAAAGCAAACATGAGCAAAAATAACATTAACCCAAATTTGTCATTAGGTAACAATTTCTAATGACCGCCATTAGAAAAAA
>CAZNDS010000379.1:0-2456 GCA_964571865.1 uncultured Ignavibacteriaceae bacterium
CTCCATTTCAACAAATCCATAACCCTTTGAGCGACGGGTTTGTTTATCCTTGATTACAACGGCTGATGTGACTTCGCCGTATTCTTCGAACAATTTTTGGAGTTCTTCATTAGAAACTGCAAATGGAAGACTTCCAACAAACAATTTTTTTGACATAAAAAATGAACCTATATAAAAAACTACTTAAGCCCAATTCATAAAATCTCAGAAAAAAGATTAGCACTTAATTAACCATGAATCAGTCTTAAGTCTAAAACGAAAATATATAAAAATAGTAGTAAATCAAAGTTTTTTGAAAATCTGTCCAAATCTACCGAATTACATATAGTTTTGAAGTTACAAATTGAAAACGAATCATATTTCATACAATTGTGCCTCTAAATCGTTATTTTGAGTAAAAATTTCAGAAATTTACATTTATGAATCCAGTTGAAATCATTATTAAAAAGCGAAATGGCAATGAGCTTAACTCAAATGAGATAAAATTTATTGTTCAGGGATTTTTGGAAGGGTCAATAACGGATTACCAAATGTCAGCATTTTTAATGAGTGTGTATTTTGTCGGGATGACCCCTTCCGAAACTTCAACTTTGACAGAGATAATGCTTCACAGCGGCGAGGTACTCGATCTTACAACTATACCAGAAATTAAAGTCGATAAGCATTCGACAGGAGGAGTTGGAGATAAAGTATCTTTAATTATTGCTCCAATAGCAGCTTCAGCTGGAGTTCCGGTTCCTATGATCTCTGGAAGAGGACTTGGACACAGCGGCGGAACTCTTGATAAGCTGGAATCGATCCCAGGATTTAGAACCGATTTATCAATCCAGGAATATAAACAAGCACTCGAAAAAATTGGTGCGGTATTGATTGGACAAACAAAGGAAATTGCTCCAGCAGATAAAAAAATCTATTCACTTCGCGATGTGACTGGAACCGTTGAGTCAATCCCTCTTATTTGCGCAAGTATAATGAGCAAGAAATTAGCCGAGGGGATTGACGGATTGGTTCTCGATGTAAAAACCGGAGTTGGAGCTTTTATGAAAACTCTGGAGGATTCAGAACATCTTGCGTTGAGTTTGAAATCTATCTCGGATTCATTTAATAAAAAGACAATAGCATTTATCACTGCAATGGATCAGCCATTGGGATATGCAGTCGGAAATTGGTTGGAAGTAGTCGAATCGGTTGAGTGTTTAAAAGGAAAAGATGTTCCAGATTTAATGGAAGTCTGTCACAACCTTGCCGGTGCAATGATATTTCTTGCTGGAAAATCATCTTCAATTGAAGAAGCAATTTTGATTTCCAAGGAACAGATCAAGAATGGACGAGCATACAAAAAATTTCTTGTGATTGTGGAGAATCAAGGGGGAGATATTTCGTTTCTCGAAGATTTTGAAAAATATCCGAAAGCAAAAAATTCTGTAACCATTAAAGCGAAACAAAGCGGTTATATTGAATCAATCAACGCATTTGAGATCGGTATGGCAGGAATCGAACTTGGTGCTGGAAGAATGAAGCATGATGATGTAATCGATCCGAAAGCCGGATTACAGTTCAGCAAAAAAATTGGCGATAGAGTCGAAAGGAATGAAATAGTTGTAACTCTGTTTACGGATAAGAGTGACATTGGTGATACTGTGAGACGAGTTGAAAGCAGCTTTAAAATTTCTGAATCAAAACCTTCAGAGATTAAGATGATAAAGAAAATCATTATGTAACCAGCTCGGATATGAACATCAATTATCAAAAAATATTTATTGTTGTTGGAGTTATTCTGCTTCTTATTGGATTATTTTGGAAGTGGGTAGGCAAAATCCCATTTTTCAGATTACCCGGAGATATTGTGATCGATAAACCGAATTTTAAATTCTATTTGCCAATAACCACGATGATTTTGATAAGCTTACTGATTTCGTTAATTATTTGGTTGGTTCGAAAATTTTAGATTGCAAAAGCCCGGACAAAAAGCCAGATTCGATTGGCTTTTTCACTTCATGCAATATTTTACGAAATCTTACTTACGTAGTGAGTTAGTTTCGATTTTTGATTAGCAGCTTTGTTCTTATGAATCATTTTTTCGATGCCATTTTATCTAACGCTGCAACTGCTTTTTTAAGTTCTTTTTCTGCAGATTCTTTGTCTTTTGCGCTTCTTACTGATTTTACAGCTGTTTTTAATTCACTTTTTCTTTGTTTATTAACAGCTTTCTTCTTCAAGCTCTGACGATATCTTTTTTCAGCTGATTTATGTGTAGCCATCAAATCTCCTTAATTTTGGGTCGCAATTTAACTAATCATGAACTGATTATCAAACCGAAATCCTAGTCTTTCTAATTCCGAATTGACTCATAAAAAATCCTTCTTTTACTTCAAAATTTGTATTATCATAAAAATAAAAAGAGGCTGTCTCAAAAGGGCAGCCTTTTTTGTTTTAAACAAAAGATTTAAATAACT
>CAZNDS010000380.1:0-2455 GCA_964571865.1 uncultured Ignavibacteriaceae bacterium
TTGTTAAAAATACTTAATCTTCTCTTAGGTATCATATGATACTAACTATAAATAATGTGTTTAGATTTTTTTAGTCATTACTTAGAGTAAGAATGTAAAATGAGAAGCATATTAATACTATCGTTAATTATACTAATAAGCATTTTCGTACAATACACATTCGCTCAAGAAACTCCGTGGATGTTCGCACAAGGTACAGGTAGTATTTCTATTGCTGATATTGACATATATAAAAATAACCCTGATACAATATATGCGCTTGGCAGTAAATTTTTAAGAAGTACCGATAACGGTGAAACATGGCATATACTTGGTTTAATTAGCGCTGCTTACGGAGCAATAAGAGTTAATCCAATTAATTCACAAATTCTTTACGCATCACATACTAATATTTTAGGTGTTGCAAATGATGTAAGTATGTCAACCGATGGCGGATTAAGTTGGAAAAGATTGTTCCGTGGCCGATTTTCGCCTGCACCCGTTATAGAAATTGATCCATTCGATCCAAATATTATCTATGTGGGTGTTGGACCTGATGCAATTCACAGAACCACGGATGGTGGGCAGAATTGGCAGGAAATATTTAGTTCAGTTGACACTATATTAAACCCATACTACTTAAACGCATTAAAAATTGATCCCACAAACAGTAATATATTATATGCAGCGTATGCCACTGGTCTTTACAAAAGTGTAGATTTTGGAAATACCTGGTTTCAATTACCAATCAGATTTGCCAATGCATTAGCAATTAATCCGAAAAATCCAAGTATAATTTATGCCGTTATGTTTAGTACGCCGATAGGTACCGGCGGCGTGTTTAAATCTAATAACGGTGGAAAAAATTGGTTTCCTATTAATAATGGATTGGATAGCACAAATTGGCGAATATATAACATAACATTAAATCCCAAATATCCCGATGAGTTGTATATTGGTTGCGCGGGTGAGAAAATTGTATTCAGGTCAACAAATGGAGGCAATTTATGGTTTGTTTATAATAGTGGATTATCTCAGGGTAATTCAAAATCTATTGTAATTGACACTCTTAGTAATAAAGTGTTTGTTGGAACACATCGTGGAATTTACATTAATTCATGTTTAACTACAGTACTAATTAACGAAAGAAAATCCTTTGCAAATAATGAAAAAACGTCTGAGGTCTATCCTAATCCATTTAATGGATACTTAAATTTTATTTTTTCAATAGAAAAAAAAGAGAGAGTTACAATTAATATTTATGACATACTCGGTAAAGAAATTAAGCGCTTAGACTTAGGCGAAAAAGAAAAAGGTGAATATAGAATAGAAATTGGCCTTAATGATAGTCCGTCAGGAACATACTTTTTGGTTTTTATGATTGGAAATAAATTCAAAACACATAAAATTTTATTACTAAAATAAAAAAATCGGGAGAGATGTTTTATGAAAACGATAAAATTACTCTTTTCATTCTCAACAATTAATATAGGAAAGGGGAATAATTATACCTGCAGAATAGCTTATCTCATCTTTTTTCTACAATTATTAACCTTACAAGTTTTGTTTGCTCAAAAAATTTCTTGGAAGTTAGCACCTGGAACTGAAGGCAAAGACATTGTTGCAATTGGGATTTACAATAGCAACCCGGACACAATTTACGCGTTAGGACGTGGTTTTTATAGAAGCACGAATAGAGGAGAAACTTGGAGTAGAGTGAGTGATTTGGGAGCTGCTATTGGGGCAATAGGTGTATGTCCATTCAATTCAATGTTGTTGTTTTCTTCTCATTATGGTTTTAGTATTGGTAGTAATGACATTAGCGTTTCAACGGATGGAGGTTTTAATTGGGCTACTATATTTACTGGAAGAGTTTCACCTGCCCCGGTTGTTGAATTAGATCCAATCGACTCAAATACAATTTATGTTGGTGTTGGGCCAAGCATGCTTTATAGGAGTACAAATATGGGTAAATCTTGGCTAGAACTATCAAGACCAATTGCTAGTTATCTATCTTCTTTAGCAATTTCACCATTGAATAACAATATAATTTATGCAGGGTATCTAACTGGGATATTTAGTAGTTCTGACAAAGGTAATAGTTGGAGTTCAGTTTTATTTAGTGGACCGGTCTCTTCTATTGCCGTTCATCCCATAAACTCACATATAGTGTATATAGGAGTATTTAGTTATGGTACCTCTCCAGGTGGTGTTTATAAAACAACAGATGGCGGATTAAATTGGACTGAGATGAATAATGGACTTAGTTCCGGGTACTGGAAAATAAATTCTTTAAGAATCAATCCTAAGAATCCTGATGAAATCTTTATTGGTACAGCTGATAATGGAAATAATTTATTTTTTTTGACCACTGATGGTGGTAATAAGTGGTCATCATTTAGCAAAGGGCTCCCCGATTCAACGCATATAAAGGATATTGAAATTGATACTTTAAATAATAGAATTTATATAGCAG
>CAZNDS010000381.1:0-2453 GCA_964571865.1 uncultured Ignavibacteriaceae bacterium
GACTAAGAATACCTGAAATGACGAACCGTTTGATAGTCAGTAAAGCTAATATGCATACGGAATGATATAATTTGGATGACAATATGTGTACTTCCATTCTTTCCAATCCTTAACTAATCCGGCATTAACAGGATTGAGTAAAACGTACTTAATTACAAAAAACAATTCCTTATCATCTCTAATCCAACGATCATAACTTT
The DNA here is from genome assembly GCA_964571865.1 of uncultured Ignavibacteriaceae bacterium. Taxonomy (GTDB): domain Bacteria; phylum Bacteroidota; class Ignavibacteria; order Ch128b; family Ch128b; genus JAHJVF01. The sequence continues at coordinate 201 of CAZNDS010000381.1, forward strand.
CATCTTGCCAAAACTTACCTTCTCTGTTTAGTAATAAATTGCATTTATTAGCAGATATTCCTTTTATAGCTTGCATTATCTTGCTGATCCCCTTGTTATCCGGTAACAATTCAAATACAAGATGAACATGATTGGGCATAATACAGTAGCATATTAATGTATAATCTTTGCCGTCTGAATAATGGAGTGTAAGTTTGCATATATCTGCAAGCTCTTTTTGTTTGAGGTAATTGATGCCAAGATTACCTGAATCGAGTAAAGAATCATATTTAGCAAATAGCCGTTTAAATTTATCAAAATCCCAGTTAGTTGTATTTGTTTTTATTTCGGCAAGCTTTTCTTGAGGAAGAGAATTAGCAAGACGATATGTGATAAAGTATCTTCCATCTGGAAAATATAAATGAGGTAAATTTCTTCTGTGAAATGATTTTTCCATAATTATAAATCAAAATAAATTTGTAATTATTTGAGTTTTTTCAGTTTGGCAATGTAACTTTTCTCATCGAACATTCTTTTTTTTTTATTATATGCCAAATTTCTTCCACTATAACAGAAGCAATTTTATGAATAGCTTCAAGGTGAGAATTCCCTTTATTAACAAGTCTTTCGTATGTTAGCTTTGTTTGTGGTGGATCGTTTTGGGTTATCTGGTTCTTTACAATTGTATCAATAGCAATATGAAGAAAGGGATTTACTTCTGTATCGGGATCATACTCGTAATCGAAATCGGTGGAATTCCATTCGTCATAATATTCCTTATGCTGCAGCATTAGTTCACCGACGATTTTCTCTTCTCCCCAAAGTTTTTCGCCGGCGTTAACTCTCTGCCAGATATCGTAATAGATTTCACGGGAGATGGATCCAAGTTGGCTAAAATCTGTGTTTTCCATTTATTTCTCCTTTACTTCAGAAATGTATCAATACTCCGAGATAAGATTTACGTCACGCTTTCCACTAAGGGCAATCATACGTTCCGTGGAGCAAACATTTACCCTACAGTTAGTGAAAATGTTTTCTTCAAGTTTCATAATCGTTGATTCATAAAAGACAAACTACTTTAATAAATCAATCAACCTGTATACCGACAGGTAGATTGATGCGATTGTACAGAAGTGCAATCGTTATTCTATAAACTTTATTCTATTAATCCCATTAAAGTTGATTTAATCCAATTAGGTAATTTGGGATAATCCTCAAAGTGAAGTAATGCACCTAAATAAATCTCAAAACTTTGATTTGGGAATTTTTTTTCAAAATCTTTCTTAATTTTTGGGAGTTTCCACTTATGCATTTTATACAGAAATGCCGCATCAAATGGATCCTTAGGATCAATTCTTCTTCCAGCTACATAAATTTTATTTAAAAAGATATCATAGTCAGAAGCAATCTTAATCTCGTTCAAGTTTTCAAGCGGTTCAATGTTGTTAAATGGATAAAAAACAAAAGATACTTTCTTTCCCTTAATGAAAAAATCGATATTGTCTTCTAGTCTTTCTTCTGATTCCACCTGAAAAAACTTTCTGAGTTTTGCAGAAAGTCGAGTATATGAAAATGGTTTCTGATTAAAGAAATATAAATCAACGCTAATTCTATGTTTATGCTTAAGCATCAAAGCCGTTCCGCCAGCTAAGTAGAAACTGTTAAAATGTTTTTGAACTTCAACTGCCAAAGAGAGAAGCGATTTATGCTCTATTTCCATTCCAATACTCCAACCAAAACTTTACTCCGCGTTTAATGTCTTTATATTTTCTTGAAAGTGATAATGCTTCATACGGATACTTTTCATAAAGCCATCTAAGGTCATTGAATTTACCATAAGTGAAAATCCGATAAATAATTTTTTCAAGAGGGGCTTTCTGATTAGAATGTTCCCATAAATATTTTTTATACTTCGAGGGGAATTGTACTTCTTTTGTATATGTCCATTTAATTCGCATAGTAAATATTTTAGTTTTTTAATAATCGCATTCTCTGGCCTATTTTATGAAATTATTATTTGAGTTTCTTAAATTTTTTAACATATATACTTCTTTATAAATTACATTCATCATATTATTAGATTTCTGATAATTTGTGTCCGTCATCCGTCAGCCGACGGAGACGGAGTCGTGTCTAAACATAACACAACTCATAATAGCTGCACTTTTTACAAAACGATTTATTTATAACAGCTGGGGCAGTTGTTGAATTTATTAGTGAACGTATATCATCTTTAATTCTTTTAAGTTCATTTCTATCTGAATTATTCAACTC
>CAZNDS010000382.1:0-2445 GCA_964571865.1 uncultured Ignavibacteriaceae bacterium
AGTTATGATAAGAAGTCGATTTTTTTTGATTTCATCGAGAAATATCGGCTCAATTCTCTTTTTCAATCCTCGTGCGAGCGCAGCAATTATCGGCTGATTTCCTTTCAATAAATAGTGCAATACATCTTTTTCGATTTGCGAATGAAAACCGGATATTACACATCTTCCTGATTCTTTTTGCTTAATTGCCCAATCGTAACATTTCAATACTATTGATGGCGGAACCTTGCGGCTACACAAGAAAGCAGTCTTTGGTAGTTTTAATAGTTCTATATTCCCAATGTGCTGAACTGTTTGACTAATGGCCACCATTTTTATTTTGAAACCTTTACATTAAGCACTATTTATATCTCACTTATTATAATAATGTCCGATATGTCCGATAAATGTCCGAAATCCTAAAACGTAGAGAGGTCTTCTCACCTCCTTGATGATTTTAGAATGGCTCATATGTCCCATAACTCCTGAGAGATTTGCTTTTTATTAATCTCATTTGCATATTAGTAGTGGAATCGGCTGTAACTCAAACTGTAGCCCACGTGGCGAGCGTTCCCCTTGAGGGATAGAGTTTCAGCCTTTTTTATTTCCTATCCTTTTTCGCTTCTTTTTCACTGCAACTCTCTTTTTTTCATATGCTTCCTTTTTCTTTGAATTCAATGCTTGAGGCCATACTTGGCAAAATACTTCCCTATGCAAAATCATTTTCCGGTATTCCCCTGATTCTGCTTTTGTATGCTTCATTGATTGGGAAATTGCACCACATACCATATCAACAAGTTGTATCAAATTGTTATTCGATGAATTCTGCACTTTTACTTTTTTAATGCGAGAGGAATATCCTTCGTTGATCTTCTTTTTCAAATAGGTCTCAAGTTGTCGTTTGAATTGTCGTGATCCGCTTCCATCGAACACAATAATTGAATTGTCTAAATACGCTTTTGCATTTTCAAATACTAAGTTACAAGCATATTTGTAAAAGGAGTTCTTGAATTTAAATCCTTCACCGTAAAGGGCTGCTTTGTTTATGGTAATAGCAAGATAAAAGAAATTGTAGGGGACGACCGCTTTAAAGAATGCCTCTTTGATTCTTTTTGGTGTCTCAGAAAAATGAAACTCGAAATCTGCTGGTATTGCAAGTTCGCGCCTCAAGAGCGTTATCCGCTGATCACAAGCTGTTGCATCATCATTGTCTGAAAATAGAACTAGTGCAACTGTGAATAAACGGCTTGAGCCTTGCCCAACTTTTAATCCTGTATCTCCGGACTCATCGACGAAACAGAGCATTATGTTTCACTCTTTCTCTTCACTGTTTTTCCCCATCCTATATTTTATATCGTAGTTGATTCATGCCCTGAGCTGAGGCGAAGGGATAAAATCCAATTCCTCAGACGTAAATCTCCCGCCATAAAGTGGCGGGATAAACTCCATGCCTCGCTGAGAATAAATTACTCATTTTTTCGTACCATTTTTAATCCTCGTGCTTCAAAAAACTCATAAATGTTGATAGTCTTAACCCCGTTCTTGTCAGCCACGGCAGGTATTTTGTTTGATTTGTATTTGCTCTCTTCTGTTATTAGAATAAAATTGTTTATTTTACAATATGCAATTAAATAAGGATCAGCTTCATCTTTTCCATTAGCTAATTTATTTTTATTGAGAAATCCTGTATTGAACTCTTGATTAATGATTGGGATAGCTTCGTTTATAACAGTTTCATCTGTTGCCTTTATAAATTTCTTTTTCTTCTCCCATTTCTTAATCCATTCTTTCAAAAATTCTCTTTCCCCCTCGTATGAATTTATTTCTTCTTCTACAAAGTCTAATGTTATTAGATTATCTTTTATTACAAGGTTTTCAATTTCTTCCCAAATAGCCTTAAATACGGGGTTATCATATTTGAAAATATTTTCCAAATCGATAAGAGCACTCGTATCAATTACATATATAATATCCTCGGTAAAAAGATCGGGACTCATTTATTACTCGTATAGCAGTTGACGAATCCGTGGGATATAGGAAAATTTTACACCCAAATAATCTGATAGATCTTTCAAATTAATCTTATTCCGATCAAATGCATTGAGAGCTAAACCAATATATGTTTTCCCTTTTTCTCTGATAATTTCTTTGGAAATATTTCTACCTTCAGGTTCTTTGGCTCTACCGTACGTTGGTTTATTCCAAACATTATGTTTTTCATCGTAAAATTCTTTTGTCGTACGGTTGTTTTCAAGTAATCTTCTAAGAATTACTAAAGGGCCTACATGAAAAGTATTGCCAATTTCTATTAACTCCATTTTTGCCCACTCTCTTTCACCCAAACTAGAATATTTTTTTACTATGTTATGGCTTAATAGTTCTTTTGAAGGAACTAATAATTCACCTGCAAATGCATTACACCATTTTTCGATTTTCTGACGTTCATTGTAAAGTTTAATATCGCAA
>CAZNDS010000383.1:0-2442 GCA_964571865.1 uncultured Ignavibacteriaceae bacterium
TCTTTGAAGAAATATGAAAGATTTAATGTATAAAAAGTCCAATTCGATACAGCGTGATTCACAGAAAAAGTGTTGGAATATCCGGATCTGAATCTTTGAAGATTATTATCAGGATTCAATTGCTGGTTATTATCGTAGTCTTGATATTTTTGAAAATCCATAATATAGTTGTAACCAAATTTCAAAGTTGGAAGCAAACGATAGGAAAGCTTTCCCTGTCCATAAATCCTCTCATTTGGATTCATTGAAACAAATGCTCGATCGCCGTTTGAAGGAACGTAAAAACTATCTGATGTAACTTCTCTCGATACATCGGTTGGTAGAAAAATTCTCTGACCATATAAATAACCAGTATTATAGTAATACCTTGCATTGGCAAAAAAGAAAAGCTTATCATAAAAAATTGGACCGCTTAAACTTGCGTCAATATTTCTGATGGAAATTGGGTCTAATGATTCAATGTTCCGAAAAATATCGTTGTTTGAAATGTAGTCGCCGCTGTATAATTGAATGTTCCCGTTAAAATCATTGTCTCCATCTTTTGTGACAATGTTAACAATCCCAGACATCGCTTGCCCGTATTCAGCATTGAATGCGCCGCTTACGACTTGCAGTTCCTGGATTGAATTAGTCCCAACATCGATAACAGTACTTCCATCGTATGCATCTGTAACTGTTACACCGTCGATTTGATACGCAAGCTGCCCTTTTCTTCCTCCTCTAACATGAATATCACCACCTGCCGAAACCGTCACTCCAGCCTGAAGCGTGAGTACATCTCTGATTTCCGTTATCGGGAGTTCCGTTATTAAATCTGAACCAACAACAGCAGTAGTCGCAGTTAAATCCTTTTGAATAAGCGGGCGTGTAGCAGTAACAACTACTTCTTGTTCAAGTTCAACCGTCTTTTCACGAATTTCAAAATCAATTTTTGTTGTGAGATCAATCGATACTTTTACACTTGTTACTATTTTTGTTTCATACCCTACAACAGAAGCACGTACTGAATAGATTCCTGGCGGAACGTTAATTATTGTATAGTACCCGTCAAGATTGGTTGCGGCTCCAAACGAAGTTCCTTCAACCAAAACATTAGCAAAAGGAATTCCATCTTTTGATTTGAAATCAGTCACCCGTCCGGCAATTTTACCTGTTGTGCCCATCGAATAAGATTCAAGTACAAGCATGACGATAAAGAGTGAAGCGTACAATATTTTATTGCGTGAAGGAATAAACATCAAGACCTCCAAGTCAGATTTAATTCAAGCTTAAAAATTGATTTTTTGTTTTTAAAAAAAGTTTCTTTTCAGTTTCAGAAAAATAAAATCCTGATACATCATCATTTTTCTCCAATTTGATAGATCGAAGAATTTTAAAATCATTCGAGATTGATTCAAGGATTAAACGGTTATCCTGACGGATTAAAAGATGAAATTTATTTTCAAAGAAGTGAGCCGAGATAATATTTCCGTTTATGACAGAATATTTCTCAATTAGTTTTTTATTCTGATAAGTATAAATTTTATTTGAATTATAAAGGTACATATCGGTTCCGCCGATAGCGCCATCAACTAAGATTTCTCCGATAGTGGACATTTTGTTGTGCTCGATTTTTAAGAGCACTGGCTGAAGCTCTGTCTCAAAATTATATGCAGAGATCATAATTGAATTATTATTGAATTTGAAAATCCTATTGATGTGCTGGTAATTAAGTGTTTCTTGCTTGAGTTGGTTTAACTCGTCATCAAGGAAATAAATTTTAGATTTTAAATTTATATCAGTCAAAACTACTATTAACTCTTTCTCATTTGAAAGCACAAAACCATTGCGCTCAATATTATAAACTAAATCTTTCTCAAGAGAAATGCTCATAGATGAATTTTTATCATGTTGTCTAAGTTCGGCAGTGTGAGGGAAGAATAAAACTATTTTCCCATCATTAGTCAAAGAAGTTACTGGCAATTTTTCTTCATAATAAAATTCCAACGACTTCTTAAAAGAGGTACTGAAATCCTTATTAAAAACTTGTATTTCGAGCTGAGTCATATCATTTTTTCCGCCGAAGGTGTACTCACAAAGTATGAAGTATTGTTTATTCTCACTCGCAGTAATATTTAATTTTGAGCTTTGTTTGCACGTATATTTATTTAATAGTTTATTATTAATTAAAAAATTGATTTCATCTCCGGCTTTAGACACTATTCGAGATTGCCCGAATGCAATATCATCGAAAAGATAGTAGAAATTCGAATTTTGACTAATTATCTGCCCAAATGATAGTGAAGAAGCACTTAAGAAAAAAAACAATACTCCGCAGAATTTTACAATAGATAGTTTCATATTTAACTGTAATATTTAAAAAATAATGGTGGGATTCAAGTGAGATATGTTGATAATTATTTAAACCCAAATTTGTCATTAGAAAATGAGTGAGTTTTAGCA
>CAZNDS010000384.1:0-2439 GCA_964571865.1 uncultured Ignavibacteriaceae bacterium
CTTGCCCGCCGACCATATCGACGGACTTTGGCAGGCGGGAATACGCTATTGTTCGTTTTTACTGATGTTATATGCTATTCCGTGGTCATAACTTATAATTAAATGGGATACTATAAATGAATATGCAGTTTAAGATTCAATTGAATTATGTATCTCCTCCAATTTGGAGAAGATTTATAGTTCCATCTGATATTTCGCTACACACCTTTCATCAGATTATTCAAGATGTAATGGGTTGGTCTGAGAGTCATCTATACGCATTCACAATTGGTAATACAATTTATGAATTACCTTCACCTGACGATTTTACTGATGCTTTTGTCGATAGATCGCTAAAATTGAATTCAAAAAAGGTATCTCTTGATACGCTGGACTTACATCCAAAAAATAAGATCAAATATGAATATGATTTTGGCGATGGCTGGATTCATTCAATAGTATTTGAGAAGGCGATTGATGATGTTAGTTTAAAAATACCAATATGCCTAGATGGTAAAAGAAATTGTCCACCGGAGGATTGTGGTTCATATCCGGGATATGATGAACTGTGCGAAGCCATGAAATATCCTAAATCAGAAAAAGGAAAGGAATTATTAGAGTGGCTCGGTGAAATATATGATCCAGAATATTTTGATCTTAATTATATAAACGAATCGCTTCAATTAAGATTTAGTCGTAGAAAAAAGAAATAATGCCAACGCAACAAGCACACAAAAGTCAAAAGCACGACTCTCACACATTTGGAAGAACGCTGGTGAATCAGAGGTTTGGCATGATGAAAATGGTTCGCTCAAGCCCGCACTCAATCATATAAAGCGTGGAGTCTGGCGCGGCGTTGTGCCTGCACACACTACACCAACTTCAATTTTTCGAGGGCTTTGAAGGCGGCTAATTGTTCTGCAGTTTTTTTGGTTGAACCTTTTCCTTCGCCATAACTGTAATTACCGATCATCACGTGAATTGTAAAAGTCTTCGAATGGTGAGGTCCTTCCTCTGAAACGACTTGATAATTTGGGACTGGAAGTTTTTGTGCTTGAGTAAATTCGAGCAAGCGGCTTTTGTAGTTTTTATCTTCGGATTTTCCAACCCATGATCGAGATAAATTGCACCAATAATTGACTCCAATGCATCAGAGATCATCGATTTTGCCCCTCCTCGAAGAGCATTTCGAGCATTGTCGCTCATGAAAAGTATTTCTTCAATCTTTAATCTTTCACCTGTGAGTGCTAATATTTCTCGATTCACGAACCTTGATCGAATTTTGGTCATGAATCCTTCTTCTTCTTTTTTAAATTTTCCTAAAATGTACTCACCAATGATCATGTTCAAAACTGAATCACCAAGGAATTCTAATCGTTCATTCGAGCGAAATTTATGTCTGAAAATTTTATTGTGGGCAGTAGATCGGTGGGTTAATGCTTCCAGAAAAATATTCGGATCTTTAATTTTAGAACCAATTATTTTTTCCAACCGTTTGATTCTGACCTCATCTTTAACGGAAGATTCTGTCTTCCGTATTGAAATGCCATTTAAGAGGCGGGATATAAATCTAGGCACAAACCTTAATTAAATTTTTTAAATAACAAAGTAGCATTATGTCCGCCGAAGCCAAATGCATTACTCAAAGCGTAATTCACTTCTTTTTTTAGTGCAACATTTGGGACATAGTTCAAATCGCACTCTGGATCAGGTTCTTCATAATTGATAGTGGGGGGAACGATGTCATTTTTAATTGCTAATAATGAGATTAGCGCTTCGGTCGCTCCGGCAGCACCGAGTAAATGTCCCGTCATTGATTTTGTGGATGAGACTGCAAGTTTATATGCGTGTTCACCGAAAAGCGTTTTGATTGCCTGAGTCTCATTCCTATCATTATATTCTGTCGAAGTGCCATGTGCATTGATATAATCAACTTGTTCCGGTTTAATTCCGGCTTCATCGAGGCAGGCTTTCATTGAACGGACGGCACCTTCACCGCCAGGTGCAGGCGCTGTAATATGGTGTGCATCGCCTGTTAAACCAATTCCAACGAGTTCACCATAAATTGGAGCGTTTCGTTTTAATGCATGCTCAAGTTCTTCAAGCACAAGCGTTGCGGAACCTTCACCCATAACGAAACCATCGCGATGCTTGTCAAAAGGTCTGCTTGCTTTTTCAGGCGCGTCGTTTCTCGTGGAGAGTGCTTTCATGGCATTAAATCCTCCAATACCCATAGGACAGACGGATGCTTCGCTTCCACCTGAGATAATAATATCGGCAGTACCTCTTTGAATAAGCATATAACCATCAGCAATTGCGTGTGCGGATGTTGCACAAGCAGAAGTAGTTGCGTAATTCGGTCCCTTAAAACCGAACTTAATTGAGATTTGCCCAGCGGCAATATCGGCAATCATCATTGGAACGAAGAATGGGCTCAACCTCTGGGCACCACCACCACTG
>CAZNDS010000385.1:0-1465 GCA_964571865.1 uncultured Ignavibacteriaceae bacterium
GAATGGGAGCCTGGTTTTGGGTGGTTCTTGTATTAATTTATTCTGTAATGTTTGCTGCTGAATATTTTTATTTCAGCAAACAGGAAACAAAAATCTTGGGAGAAGATTGGAACTGGGGCTGGGCAATGTTTTTCGCCCAAATCCTTTATACAATCTTTAGCTTCAAAACAGTTGGACCAACAGAACTCGGTGCAATAGTCTTTTTTGGCAAGCCGATAAAAGCAGTCTCTTCAGGACTGAAATTTGTCCCCCTGGGAATCTGCAAATTGATTAAAGAAACCAGGCTAACTATCCAAAACGAACTCCCGGCTGATCCGCAACATATTTATCACGGAAAAGAGAAAATTCCTGAGAACATGTTTCCTCCAATCAGAATCCCGTTTGGTTTTCCAAAAACAAAGGAAGAACTGGAACAAATGGAGATAAAATCTCTTCCAGGGTCAGAAAGACAAGTTTTAATTGCCCCTCCAGGTGACGACCCGCTGAACACCAGGATCACCGCTGAGGTAGTACCAATAATCAGATGGAGAATCAAGAATTATCTCCAGTTTCTTACAACAATTGGTACCAAAGATGAAGCAAAAAATCAAATGGAAGATGCATCAATAGCTTCTTTAACAAGGGAGTTTGCGAAAATAACTCCTGCTGTAGCTTTAGCAAACCTTGGAATTTACAGTTTTATTCTTGAAGAAGAAATAAAACAGCTAATTTCAGGTTGGGGTATTGAATTAAAAAATGCCCAAGTGAAAGCTATAAACTTTCACAAGGATCTAAATACTGCTATAGCCCAAGTCTCTCAATCAAAACTGGATGCAAAAAAAATTGAGCTTCTCGCTGAAGCTGAAAAGCAAAAAAGGATCCTTCACGGTGAAGGTGACGGAGCGGCTGAAAAAGCGATCATTGCTGGGAGAGCAATGGGACAAAAAATCATAATAGACATCCTTGGAGTAAAACCAGAAATGGTTCAGTCTACGGAAACAGCCCGGGCAATAACTAGCAACCCCGGACAGAAAACAGTAATCACAGGACTAAAGGGGTTTGCCGATATAATCGGCATTGCCACTGGTATTCAGAAAAACCTTGATGAGAAGAAAGGAGCTAAACAATGAAAGGATGGGAAGCTCCATTGATTACAGCAGGAGCAATCCTTATGATTGTAATCATCTGGAAGCTTTTTCAAAGCCAAAGAGCCAAATCAACAGCCATCACTCAAGACAGCGAGACAAAAAAAGAGAAAACAGAAACTGTGGTTAAAGCCAGGACTTCGTTTTTGGGCTGGATCGGGAGCGCCATAGGGCTGGTGATTTTTATCACCATAGCTTTTGGCGCAGGGATGTTGTTTTACAGCTTTTACAATGATGTTATCAAAAACAGCGGACCGGCAAGACGCCCTTCTGTTCAGAGCTATCAGCCAGTAAAAATTCCGGATTATACTGCTTTTCCTAATTGGCAAAAGCGCCAGCCT
>CAZNDS010000385.1:1475-2418 GCA_964571865.1 uncultured Ignavibacteriaceae bacterium
AAAGAAATCTATAAATATGTAGATTTCGCCAGTTTCCCGATAAATACGGAAACTGGAAAAAAAGAGCTTCCTTTCCCTGTAAAATTCCAACACTCTTGTTGGACAGATGTAATTTTGCCTGATAAGACAAGTTGCGCCATTACTAGGCCAAGCGAGGATGTTGAAATAGTTTTTATAGACGAAACTCAGAAAGTTTATTCAGATGGCCCTCGCAAAGCAGTGCGCTTCGGCGTACACCGGTTAATATTCCAAATCAAGGGCGTTTCTGAAGACGGAGAGCTTCAAATGATTTTTGATTCTTAGTACATTTAAAATCGCGCCTTGCGCGACAAGCAAAAGACCGCCCGAGCCTAACTCGAGCGGTCTTTTTATTTTCTAAACTCCCTTATATGCTATTTAGGAAGTTAATTATAATTCTAATTATACCAAAGACTCCAACCATAACTGCCAATCCGACAATTCCCCATACAATATGTCTTTTGCCTTGCTGGCGCTTCTGGTCATTATCAGCTCCAGCAATAAATTCTATAACTCCCCAGATAAACACTATAAGCCCGATGCCAATCATTAATCCAATAAGCGGGTTAATAATTAAATCTGTGACTTTGTTCAGAATCTGATCAAACCTGTCCATTTCTTAAAAATTTTAAGCACCTGGAATACTGGGCCTGAAAGGCGTTGTGCCTTGTCCTCCAATAAAATTAATAAGAATGGCCACTAATCCCCAAACAGCAACTATAGCAAACAAACCAATAACTCCGTAAAGGATAGTGTTCCTGGCTTCACTTCTTTTGCCTTCATCTCCGCCTGCAGTGATGTATTTGATAACACCCCAGATAAAAACCAAAAGCGCAATGCCAATAAGCAACGGGACAAGCGAATTGACTATGGACATTATTCTACTAATTAAACCTTCAATGCTCTGTGCCATTGCCACCATTGG
>CAZNDS010000386.1:0-2415 GCA_964571865.1 uncultured Ignavibacteriaceae bacterium
AGATTTTGAAACTAACTAACGATAAGATAGTCAAAGTATTTAATCATACAGTTGGGATTCCCGATGTGAGCATTTTGACCCTCTGCTTTGATGCAAATGGAGATTTATGGTTTGGATCATATGGTGAGGGATTTGGCGTTATACGTGAAGATACTGTTTTATTTTTTTCGAAGACAGGTGAAATCCCGGGCAATACTGTAAGAAGTATTATTGAAGATTCAAAAGGAAGAATTTGGTTTGCAACAAACCGAGGCGTTTCTTGCAAAGTGGGGGAAGTATTCAATCGCATAAAACTGGACTCATTGATAATCAACGACTTTTCTGTTAATAGTATACATGAAGATAAACAAGGGTACATTTGGTTTGGTACGGTTAAAGGAATCTATGTATGGTCAGATTCTGTGATTGCACATTTTGATTCACGCGACGGACTCGCTGGAGATTTAGTGAATGTAATTAAAGAGGACAAGAAAGAGAATTTATGGTTTGGAACTAACGCAGGCATTTCAGTCCTAAAGAAATCAGTTCGTAAATATTCTATTTCAAAGCCAACCGTCTGGATAGAAATTGTATCAAAAGAAGATGAAGAGATAATTCTTCCTAATGAAACAGAATTTTCATACAGCGATCGTTCTCTCTTCTTCCGAATCGCATCACCCAGTTTTTTTGACGAAAACAATATGGAGTTTCAATTTAGGTTAGTGGGACTGGATGACCAATGGAGTTATACAACAAATCAGCGCATCGTTAGGTATTTCGAACTTCCTCCAGGAAATTATAATTTTATTGTTAGAGCTAAAAATCGTGGAGGGGAGTGGTCAAAGCCAGTGAATTACATATTCAAAATTCTACCCCCATATTGGCAAACTTGGTGGTTTAGGATCGCGGTACTTTGTTTATTCCTCGGAGTCGTTTATGGCTTCTATAAGAAAAAGACTGCTCAGCTTAGAAAAGAAAAAACTGCTCAACAGCATTTCTCACGAATGTTAATTGAATCACAGGAAAATGAAAGAAAAAGAATTGCATCTGAGTTACATGATGAATTAGGTCAAAATCTCCTTATTATAAATAATCGAGCAAAAATTGGCCTAAACAATTTGCATGCAGAAAAATCGGAAAAAGAATTCCAAAATATTTCCAATATTGCCCTCGAGTCTATTGAGGAAGTAAGAAGAATAGCATTGAACCTCCATCCATATTTCTTAAGTGAGGTTGGATTAACTGCAACAATTAAGTCATTGGGTGAAAAATTTTCAGATTCATATAAATTAAAATCTCAGTTTTTTTTGGATAACATAGATAATTATGTCAGCAGCACCAACGCCATAAATGTCTATCGAATCGTACAAGAAGGATTAAATAATATTGCAAAACATTCCGAAGCGAGTGAGGTTACCATTTCCATAAACTGTGAAGATGGGAATATCCAAATTGTTATCAATGATAACGGGAAAGGAATTGATATGAAGGCAGATGAGCATCGCAAAAAAGGAATTGGATTAAAAGACATCTCTGAACGAGTAAAAATAATGAAGGGTACGATTGAAATAATTTCTGAACTGGGAAAAGGAACCACTTTAATAATTCAACTTCCTGTGAGTAATTAGTTATGGATAATTGTACTACGATAATTGTGGCCGATGACCATCCGATCTCAAGAAAAGGGTTGATTGAAATAATATCGGAAGATAAGAGTTACAAGATTGTCGCAGAAGCAGGAGACGGCGAGGCAGCTTTGCTGCTGATAAAAAAGCTTGAACCTCATATTGCCGTGCTCGACATCAATATGCCAAAATTAAACGGATTCGATATTGTTCATGCATTAAAAGAATTAAAGTCTAAAACGAAAATTGTTTTCCTTACACTCCACAAAGAAGAAGAAATTCTTAAAAGAGCTCTTGATATTGGCGTACTCGGTTACGTCATAAAGGAGAGCGCATTGGAGGACATTCTTGAATGCATCAAAACAGTTTTAGATAATAAACATTACGTCAGCCCTCAACTTTCAGAATTCTTAATTAACTCTTTAGGCAGATCAGAATCGGAAACCACACTTTCTCTACTAGGGAAATTATCTTCTTCTGAACGAACAATTCTGAAATTGATCGCAGAAAAAAAATCCAGTCAAGAAATTGCGGATCAATTGTTTATAAGCATTCGTACGGTCGACAACCATCGCATGAACATTTGCAAAAAACTGAACCTCCGCGGAGTAAATTCCCTTCTAAAATTTGCGCTCGAAAATAAGAGCTTGATCTAGACTTAAACTCTTCTCTTATCGGCTAACTTTTTCCTGCCCGTAATAAATCAGACTGAAAAGATTCTATCCGTCAGCCGACGGATAGAATCGTTTTCGTTAACTCCTGTTTTCCGCATTGGGTCAGTTTTTATGTTGATTATTGTAAAACAAAAATA
>CAZNDS010000387.1:0-2402 GCA_964571865.1 uncultured Ignavibacteriaceae bacterium
GCCGTAAAGTTAATGTAATAAATCAAGATGCACGACTATTTGTGAAAAGTACATTCGATCGTTACGATGTGGTGCTTATGAATATCCCCGATCCCACAAATGCTCAATTAAACAGGTACTATACACATGAATTTTTTCAATCTTTGAAGGTGCGATTAAATTCAGATGCAATCATGTCACTCGGGTTATCTTCATCTGCAGATTATTTAAATGAGGAAGCCAAACAAGTGAAATCTATAATTTACAATACACTTCACGCTTCTTTCAGAAACATCATTATAGTTGCTGGAATGAAAGATTATTTCATCGCTTCAGATAATAATCTCGACATTCATATCGGCCGCTTAATCGAGCAAAAAGGGATTACCAACATTTATGTCAATCAATACTATCTCGATAGTGTAATATTGGAGCAAAGAAATAATTTTATTTTGAGTAATCTCTCAACTGACACCAAACTAAACGAAGACTTTACTCCAGTTTCATACTATCAACAATTGCTTCTTTGGTTAAGTTATTTTGAGATTAATTATTGGATTTTGGGAGCTGTGTTTATTATAGTTCTAATAGTCATTCTTTCGAGGTTAAATCCAATAACCGTGGGAATGTTTACTGGTGGCTTTGCCGCTGCTTCTATTCAGGTTGTGATCTTGATTTCATTCCAGATATTGTATGGTTATGTGTATCAGATGTTGGGTATCATTATAATGTTTTTCATGGCTGGTCTTGCAGTCGGTTCGCTCTACCGCGATAAAATAATTCGAAATGCTGATATCAAAATGTATGTTGTTATTCAGTTTAGCATAGGATTGTATGCTATTATTCTACCGTTCTTTTTATTACATCTAAAAGCGGTAACTCTTGGCTCTGTTATTTTACATACCGCTTTTTTCTCGGCAACATTTATAATAGCAGCATTAATTGGAATCGAGTTTTCAATTGCATCTTTTCTTCAGAAAGGAACGATTACATCTGTTGCTTCACAATTGTACGGAATCGATCTGATTGGCTCTGCAATTGGTGCATTGATTGTTACAGCAATTCTAATTCCATTGATTGGAGTTATAAATGTTTGCTTCGTAATTGGTATATTGAATTTTATAAGCGGATTTATTTCTTTTATGAACCGAAGAAAATATTCAACAGGAATTACATGAAGGTGAATATGGATAGCAACAAGAAAAAATGCATGATAACAAAGCGAAAATTTCTGAAAAGATGTACATTGGGAGCTTGTGGATTCATTGTTGGATTGAATGGAATCGAGTCTGTTTCGAGAAATTTTAAGTCGCACGAAAAAATTGATTTATCAAACGATGATCTATGGAAATGGAGCAAGGAAGCGCTATATTATGAAAAAAAAGACAACGGAATTCAGTGCAGTAAATGTCCGCATGAGTGTTTGTTGCAGGAAAGCGAAAGCGGTTTTTGCCGTAACAGGGTAGTTTATAAAAAGAATTTGTTTTCGATAGCATACGGAAATCCCTGCGCTGTTCATATCGACCCTATTGAAAAGAAACCGTTCTTCCATTTTTTACCGACAACAAAAACTTTTTCGATAGCGGCGTCGGGATGCAACTTCCGTTGCCTAAACTGCCAAAACTGGCAGATCTCACAATTCAGTCCGAAGGAAACTGATAACTACGATTTAATGCCTGAGAAAGTTGTTGAGCAATGCCTGAAAACAAAATGCGAATCGATTGCCTACACTTACTCTGAACCGGGAACATTCTATGAATACGTTTATGACACCTCAAAACTCGCTCGGGAAAAAGGAATTAAAAATGTTTACAAATCAAATGGATATATCAATGAAAAACCACTGCGGCAATTATGTAAGGTTATTGAGGCGGCAAATATCGATTTAAAAACTTTTGATGATAACGTTTATCGCAAGTTAAGCAACGGATCGCTTGAGCCGGTTCTCCGAACTTTAAAAATTTTAAAGGAAGAAGGAATATGGCTCGAAATCACATATCTCACGATACCAAGCTGGACGGATGATCTTGACATGATCAAACGGATGTGTGAATGGTTAGCGAAAAATAACCTGCATGATTCTCCGTTGCATTTCAGTCGATTTACTCCTCTTTACAAACTAACTCAGCTTCCACTTACACCGATTTCAACATTAGAAAAAGCACACGAGGTTGCAGTTAAGGCAGGGATTAAGTATGTGTACATTGGAAATGTCCCTGCCCATCAAACTGAAAATACTTATTGCCACAGATGCAAGAAGTTGATTATCGAGCGAAAAGGTTTTACAATCCTTAATAATTATGTAGTAAAAGGAAAATGTAAATTTTGCAGTGAGAGAATACCAGGTGTGTGGAAAACCTAAACTAAGACTATTATAATTTTTTAAGTGAGCAATAAATGAAATATAACAAACTTACAATCGA
>CAZNDS010000388.1:0-2396 GCA_964571865.1 uncultured Ignavibacteriaceae bacterium
TAAGTTAACTAATGTTTTTTCTAATGGCGGTCATTAGAAATTGTTACCTAATGAAAAATTTGGGTTAAAGGGATTTTTTTTAAGAAAAAATGAAACAAAAATTGTCCTTCCAACTCAATTGACATTCCAACGCTTAATCAATATTTTTGAATAAAATTTTTCTATGATTGAACAGTATATCCCGTTATTTCTTGCAATAGTTGTTGCCATTCTGTTTTCGTTATTCCTAATGAAAAGCTCTTCGTGGTTCGGACCGCAAAGACCCGATCCGTCAAAACTCTCCACTTACGAAAGCGGAATGGAGCCAGTCAAAACAGCACGCGAAAGATTCTCAGTAAAATTTTATATGGTAGCAATGCTATTTATTATTTTTGATATTGAAGTTGTTTTTCTCTATCCGTGGGCTGTAAATCTCAAATTACTTATGAATTCGATGGGGTTGTTCATCATCGTAGAAATGATAGTATTTATTTTAATTCTTCTTGTAGGATACTTTTACATCCTGAAGAAAGGAGCCCTAAAATGGGACTAGAGTCTGCATTCGGGGAAGGTTTTATCACAACACAGATTGACGCATTGATAAGCTGGGCAAGAAAAAATTCACTTTGGCCTATGCCTCTTGGAATTTCCTGCTGTGCGATTGAGATGATGGCTGCGGCTGATCCAAGATTTGATATCTCTCGATTTGGTTCTGAAGTAATGAGATTCTCGCCGCGGCAATCGGATTTGATGATTGTTGCTGGAACTGTAACTTATAAAATGGCAAAAGTCGTCAGAAAAATTTACGATCAAATGCCCGACCCAAAGTGGGTTATATCGATGGGTGCATGTGCTTCAAGCGGAGGAATGTTCCGGTCGTATTCAGTTGTTCAAGGGATTGATCTTTTTGTACCGGTTGATGTTTATGCAGCAGGCTGTCCGCCGCGTCCTGAAAATTTATTAGCTGCACTGATGGAGATTCAAAAGAAAGTCGGCAAATCAAGTGTAATTGAGTTTCAAAATAAACCGATGATCGAACTTCCCGTCTTAAACAAATGATTGAACTAATTGAGAAAAAACTTAAAGAGAAATTTTCTGATTATGTTCAAGAAGTAATTTACTTCAGAAATGAACAGACCTTTATTGTTGATAAAAACCAGATCGTTAACATACTTACCTTTTTAAGAGATGATTCGGAGCTTTCCTTTAATTTTTTGATTGATCTTTGCGGTGTCGATCGTGCAAAGCGAAAAGATAGATTCGAGGTTGTGTATCAGCTTTTCTCATTGAAAAATAAAATTCAACTAAGAATTAAATGCCGGGTAGATGCAAAAGATTTGAATGTAGATTCGGTGTGTAATGTATTCGGTACAGCGAATTGGCACGAGAGAGAAGCCTTTGATATGTATGGAATTAAATTCAACAATCATCCCGATCTTCGCCGCCTCTACATGCCTGAAGAATATGAGTATTATCCTTTAAGAAAAGATTTTCCATTGCTTGGAATTCCAGGTTCACTTCCATTGCCGAAAAGATAAATGAAAACTGCCAGCGAACAATTTCCGAAAACAAAAATATTAGAATCACTCCTCGCAAAAGACACCGGAGTTTATTTCGAAGATGCAATTGAAAGTGGAATGGTGATAAACATCGGTCCGCAGCATCCAGCAACTCACGGAGTTTTGCGCCTGCTCGTTCAGCTTGACGGCGAGACTGTGATTGGCTGCGTTCCTGAACTCGGTTACCTGCACCGCGGTTATGAAAAGATCGCAGAGAATTCTACCTACCACGAATTTATTACTCATACCGACAGGTTAGATTATCTTGCACCTCTCAGTAATAATACGGCATTTACTTTGGCAATTGAAAAGTTAGCAGGAATCGAGTGTACGATGCGGGCAAAATATATTCGGATGTTAATTTCAGAAATGGCAAGAATCGCTTCTCATATGGTGGCGATTGGTACTATGGCAATGGATGTTGGTGCTCTTACTGTTTTACTATGGGGATTTCGTGAGCGAGAAAAACTTCAGGATATAATGGACGTTTTAACCGGCGCAAGATTTACTACAAGCTACACGAGAATCGGCGGTGTTGCAAACGATTGGACTCCACAGTGTACTCAAATGTTAAAAAAATTTCTCGATGAGTTAGATCACAATCTCGAAGAGATGGAAAAACTTTTGAATACAAACAAAATTTTCCTTCAGAGAACAGAAAATCTTGGAGTAATATCAGCGGAAAAAGCAATTGACATGGGACTTACAGGTCCTAATCTACGTGCTTCGGGAGTTGAATATGATGTGAGAAGAGCGATTCCTTATTTGGACTATGATAATATCGATTTTAACATTATTACTTACAAAGAAGGCGATGCTTTAGCGCGGTATTTTGTGCGATGCGATGAAATGCGTGAA
>CAZNDS010000389.1:0-537 GCA_964571865.1 uncultured Ignavibacteriaceae bacterium
GATGAGATATTATCTACTCTAAAAATTAAAAGAGCATCAGGTGCATTCATTGTTAATCTTGTTAAGCAATTAACAAGTAACAAGCATAAAGAAAATGAAAGGCATTATTGACAAAAATGATTTTACATGCTATTTTGAATTAGAACATAAAGGAGTCTATAATTCAAGTGCTAAGAATTTTCAGAGTGGAGGTGTGTTTGGATTTTAGCACTTTGAAATCGCAACAATATTTAAAAATTTTTCTAAGTCTAATTCAAGGAAATTAAATTGCTCAATATGATCAATTTTATATTTTAATAAATGAAAGAAAAAATTTTTCACAGTTCGATGAAATGTTTGATTCTGTTTACTACAAAAATGAAATAAGTTAATAAAGTAATTCGTGGAAAGAGGTGAATTTAAATGGCGAAAATTAAAGTTAAGTGCCCTGATGGAAATGAATTCTATATGGAAGACTATGAAAGAAAAGCTTGCCCAAAATGTGGTAGAGTTGTTGTTGGGCCAAAGGCAAAGTAACAAGGTTACTTCAATAAGGGT
>CAZNDS010000389.1:579-1221 GCA_964571865.1 uncultured Ignavibacteriaceae bacterium
ACAAAAATGAACTTTCTCATTAGTTAACAGGTTTGGTGTATTGAAATGTTACCGAAAGAAGAAATGGCACAGTTTATATATGGATTTATTATTATAGGGTTCATCCTTGGGGCGGTTTTCCTTATGCTGGGTAGCCGGAGAGCAGGGCACGCTCTTTTCATGCTCTTGATCTTTACTATTGTATTTCCATTCCTTTGGGAATGGCTACCATCGTGGGTGACGCTACTTATTATGGGCATTGTTGCTTTAGTGTTCCTACAGGTTGTTGCTACTTTCATAATCGGCAAGTCGGCTGCGGACACAATGGCAGGAAACCTCGCAGCAGACTTGGTGCGGTTTGTGGTTCGAGTACTAATTCTGCCATTACAGATTGTTCGGAAGATACTTCGTATGATAAGTAATTTCAGGACTTAGCTAAGTAATTGACATTTTGTGGAATGAGATGTTATTCAGGAGTATTACCAAATCTGATTCGGAAAAAGAAAGAGAAATTTTTATCCGCATTATCACAAAATAAGTGAACCATGAAAGCAGTTAAGCCATATTATATAAGTGGTTATAAAAACAAGTTATTTGATGGAGTTATAACAGCCATTAAAAAATATTTATTGCCAATGCTTAGCTATAAAATTTTACCTTTTA
>CAZNDS010000389.1:1244-2385 GCA_964571865.1 uncultured Ignavibacteriaceae bacterium
TCAATATTCATTACCGTTACTTTCTGAGTTGACTGCCGAGCATCCGCTCATGATGACTATACCGTTTATGATTACTATAATTGTCACTGCTAGTGTGCTATGGTGGATATATTTATCATGGGAGATACATTCATCGGTATCGGATTTTTGGATGCGTTATTTTTTTATTGATTTTTGGAAGGATTATATGAAAGAAAAAGGTGTTTTTCTGGGTCTTTTGTTTTATTTTTTTGTTGGAATATCTATTTTTTTTGTTGCATCAGTAGGATTTTTCTTAGTACTCGAATTTTTTACATACTTAGCAACTATATTCAAAATAAATTCTGTATTAACTACGATTCGAGTAATTGTTTTTTACATTTTGACACTGCCTTTAGTAGTATGGTTAGGTTATAGTACTCTTGTCGAATTAGAAAAAGAAAGGAAGAAACAAACATGAGCGGATATAAATCAACAAATGTTAGTTATGATAGGCGAGGCGAACTTTTGTCCAACATCCAGATTAAACGGGGAGACCTGATCAAAAAGAATGCTTTGCTTAAGAAACGGTGTAACGAGTTAAGCTGCAAGGTAGATGAACTAAAAACAACTATCAGTGATTCAGACATTCGGAATAGAATTACAGAGTATTCCGATATCCTGGAATCCAAACTGAAAGAAATAGAAAAAAGGGAGAGACCACTTGAAGGATATTCTGAAATCTCAAGGTCTTCAAGCGTTGGAAAACTTGAAGGTATTCAAAGGGAGATTTCAGAGGCTCTGGCTGTTAATCAAAAGGATATAGTGGAGATTTCAAACGTTGATTCAATCTTATCGGAACTTAGAAGTATGGATGAAATTGTTCAAAATATAAAAGTTGACTTCACAAAAATAGGGAATCTTTTAACAAGTAATGCTTCTCTTTTAAAAGATTGGAACTTGCAGGAGTATGAGAGGTTACTCGATGAAAAACAGGCGCTTCTTGATAAGTTATATATCCAGAAAAAAACAAGGGACATCAAATTATCATCGATAAAAGAGGTTTTGGGAGATACAAAGACATATCTTTTTACGATTGAAAGCGCTGTGGTTGATTACACTGAAAAAGACAATAAGGCAAGGTCTTTCAAAAAGCGGATTGAGGGTTTAAGGAATGATATTG
>CAZNDS010000390.1:0-2377 GCA_964571865.1 uncultured Ignavibacteriaceae bacterium
GATTAAACTACCAGTTGCATTTGTCTTTACCCAATAACCTTTTCCCGGTTCAATTGTACTCGATATAATATATCCACCATTATCATAGCGAAAATAGTTTGATAAACTCATATCAGAAGGTTCCCTTGTTATATTATTAGTATTGATAGAGTATGATATGGAGCCTATCATATTCCAGCCAGCAACAACGGGAATTGGTAGATAGGATAAATCAGCACCCACATAATTTATGTTTGGAACAGGTGCTTGATTATATTTTATCCAATAACCATTACCACAATAAATATGGGTTGTAGGCACATATAAACCTCGATAATAAAATGCATCACTTGATGAATTTTGCCAAATATTATTTTTATAATTGTATCCCTCGGGAATTAAAACTGGCAAGCTTAATAGATTCCAGCTATTAATTAGTGAAGAGGGAATTATTTTTTTGATTTTATAAATTGCTTTAACTTCTGCATCTGATGATCTAAAAACAACTGCTTTGGTAGTCGCTGGTTCACACGAAATAGGATAAAACTCAGCACCTGTAGCAACCCATTCGACAAAATACCAGTCGCTACCACCCAAGCTTTGTGTAAGAGGAGCTCGAACAATATAGTAAGGGTTTCCATCCCCCTTTTCCTGATTCAAGAATACCCCTTTGTAAATATCCCCATTATAAGAAGTGTTGAGATCTGGTCGAAATACACCTGTCCGTTGTTTAAAAATAGCCTCATTCATTCCTCGATTATTAGGTTCACCAAGAGTTACAATATCAACAAGCCATGGATCTCTAAATTCTATAATACCATCGTCAATATCCGGTCTGCCACTAAACTCAGCTTTAATAGATACACCAGTTGCCACTTGTCTAAAATACGAAGTTAGACTTCCAGCGAAGGGCATTGTAGAAACCAATTGTGAATAATCTTTAGCCCAATTATGAAATTTGTAGTTTATATTATATTCAGAAAAAATTCCATCCCAAGCAAGTAATGTTAATGCATCAGGTGCAGTTGCCGGACTCCATGTGAATGTATATGGTACATCAATATCATCAGACCATCCGTTTTGATATATATGAATATGTTCGATATGAATCGGTTGTTGAGATGAGCTGATATAAACGTTATATTCACTGGTCGGTATCTGATCGACCGTTAAGGTGGCAGTTGCTACATTATTCCAAAAATCTGAATTCTTAAAACTTGTCCCTATATTTACACCCTCCATCGGACAATCAGAATTTGTATGAACCCCTATTGCAGTTGTGTTATCCAAAGCCATAATAACAGGACTTCCAGAATTACCAGTTTCTGTGAACACACTATATGAAAGTATGTTTCCAGAATAATCTACGAGAGAGCCAATATCTGTCTGTTGTGTACCGCTCAATGTAGGATTATTATAATCAAGCCCATATCCTGTTATTTTTACATCACCTGAAGTTGGATTGTTACAAAGTCGAAAACTACCCCTTTTAACAATTGGATAATTCACATTGTCTATTACCTTAAAAACAGCCCAATCATTTCCAACACTGGGTGGTGGCTGGAGATATGGCTTAATCGTACTTTTATCTATAACGTATTCATCATTAGGATTTTCTGGAAACCTCCGGTCCCAAACATCACCTGACAACGGCACATTGTACTGTAGCCTCAAAATTTCCGCTGAAATTATATTATGCCCAGCAGTTACAAAATTCCCATATTGAGTCATAAATGCGGTTCCAACTTTATGTATATACACCATACCGTTTGTACCTTCTCTGACAATTACAAACCTACCAACCTTGGTGTTATTATCAGTTATTCGATCATCAATCGAACAATTATAAGAGCCATAATCAGGCAATTCCCACCCGAGAACAACCCGACCTGCGATAACCTTATCTACTCCAATAAAAATATTGGTGTCGTTTGGGGCAACATAAAGATTTAGCTCAACATGATTTCCGTTGAAGAATGCACTATAGTTTTCCCACTTCAAGATACTTATTCCATCAAGTTTTTGTGATTTACCAACTGTATTAATGATCTCGATAAAACTGCTATTCCCTAGATTTACATTTGTAAAATGCAACAGAATCCACGGTGCATTCGCTACCGATACAACAGTACTATACGCTTTAAAATATGTCGCCCCATTACCATTAAATACTCCAGAAGAAATCGAAAGTGTTTGAACATGACATGGGATTGAAGTCTCGTTTGAATAAACTGTAATACTAAAGGTAATGAAATATAGTACCGTGAATAAAATTCGAAATGAATTATTCTTCATAATTGTATTTTCCTCTCTTTTTAATTGGTTTGAAAAAATGATATTTATTGATTATAATTTATTAGCAAAGTAAAACAGCCCATCCTATTAACAAGCAAAACTG
>CAZNDS010000391.1:0-2368 GCA_964571865.1 uncultured Ignavibacteriaceae bacterium
GGGTTGTGTAGCCCTGATCAACCGGCACACCATTTTCAAAATCAATAACGATTGATCTGGTTACCCTTATGTACCGTCCTGATTTACCGTATGCTCTTACTTCTATCTGGTAAATTCCGGGCTGAGTGAAGGTGTGCTCAAAAACTCCGTTAGTATTGACTTGCAAGGGTTGTTCGCTGGTTCCAATTCTGAATTGATACTCAACCGCATTATCGGCAGTAGCCAGAATTATTACAAGCCCTGAATTATCAGGCATGGTGATATCAACCTGAAGATTCGCAGGATTTGCTTTGGTATTTACGTTTTCATTGTCGCATGCAATTAACCCATGCAAAATCAGTAGTAATCCTATGAACTTGATTATCACTTGTATAATGTTTTGAATAATTAAATATTTAAACTAAACTGGTTAAAAATAGAGAGCCCTGCGTTGCAGGAACTCCCTATTTTTATTAACCAGGTAAAAGGTTATTGATACCAAATTGACTAATAAACATTAATAAAAATAAATGTTATCGACAAAGATCGTTGGAGTTCCGGTAGCTTCAAACTTAAACTGGATAACCTTTGTTAGATCTGGAACAGTATATTCTGAAAGCAGTATATCGAAGCTCTTCCAAACACCTGCTTCGGTTGTAACTGTAACAGAATTCTCTTTTCCAGAACTTATCACGAATATTTTAATATCAGTAGCAACTACAGAATAAATATCCACATGAAGTTTCGTCTTACCTGAAACATTTTGAGCATTACCAGCAAAATCAATCCCCTGGTAGTTCAAACCAGCCATCTTTATAACCTTCTCACCTAAAATTACTATTTCTGTAGTCACAGTTGCCTGTCCCCAGTTTGGATTTATATTAACCCCTGTAATATTTGTGTAAGTATCACTATAAACAGATATCACGTTTGCTGCAGGCTCAGTTGGAGCAGGTGCAAGTACTGTAGGATTTAAACTAATACTCACATTCTTTGTAGCTGTTTTTGTTTCACCCCTAGCATTTTTAGCTGTTAAGACAACCGTATAAGAACCTTCTGCAGCATAGGTATGAACCGGATTTACGGCAGTAGAGGTATTACCATCACCAAAGTCCCATCTATAGGAAACTGCATCTTTGGATAGGTTTTCAAATGTTACCGTATAATCGTTAATAGTAAAGGTAAAATCTGCCATGAATGAAACCACTGCAGGTTCCAAGGCAGGATTTGAATAGTGAGCATACGTGAAATCCCAAACTCCCCAGTCATAAACAAATCGTACATTCATAAGGTCATAGCCAACAAATTCTTCGATACTAATTTTAAATGTAACGCTGGTTTGAGGAACTGTTACCTCTCCGGTAGTTCCGGTTTTGGGTAACCCAATCCATGCGCCTAGGCCGGTAAGGGTGACCATGCCAGTTGAAGGAACATATGTAAATCTATGTGTTCCACCTAACCACGCACTAACATCCTGGCCAGCCAAATTAACCATATTGGAAGGAATAGCCTCCATACATACAGGAGGGTTAGTGATACCTTCACTCCAGAAAAATCCCTTGTCATCAAATACATATTGACCATTAAATTTAAAGGTAAACTCGTGGTTATATACGCATGGACGTGAACCATCATTTTCCAGTGCCCACCAGCCACGTGGATTACCGGCATTTGGTCCTACGCCCATACTTGAGCCAACACGGTAAAGTTTCCATGTTTTTGAAACCTCTCCGGTTAACTTTTTCAAAGCCTTAAAGGGATCGGTAATTGTAACGGATTGTTCAAAGGGAGGACTACTAACTCGGTCCTTGTTTTTCACAATAAGCTCCACGGTATAATTCCCCTCAACTGCATAGGTGTGCGTTGGGTTTTGCTCTGTGGAGGTGTTGCCATCACCAAACTTCCATGCATAAGAAACCGCATTCTGTGAGTAACTTGTAAATTTTACCTGAAGATAGTTGGTCGCAGATATTTCATATTGAAAACTTGCGATAGGATCTGGTGCCGGATCTTCCTTTTTGCAGGAAACCAATCCGAGAATAATGGCTCCGATAATAAGAAGTGCCTTATTAATTTTAAGAAGCTGTCTTGGGATTGTTTTCATAAAATAAATTTTTGGTTAGTAGAAATAGTTTTGAAATACAATAATTATGAACTTCATAAATAAGAATTGAAAAAACTGAAATAGGGTTGTTTACCATATTTTAGGTTTTAGTCAATTTTAACCGAATTTACGTATTCATAATTCCCATTGTGAAATTATTCACAACATCAAAAACTCAACAAAAAGATAATACAGCCTCAACAAAAACTCAACACACGAGACTATATATCCTCCTGTTTTGTGCACCACAACGACACCCTAAAAACGCACTATTGATTATCAGTC
>CAZNDS010000392.1:0-2367 GCA_964571865.1 uncultured Ignavibacteriaceae bacterium
TTCCTGAATTATCTATTGCTATTGCATAGACATAATTATCAGGCAGACCTGAATTTCTTGTGTTGTAAAGAGTCCAGTTCACTCCATCAAACTTTGCAAGTCCACCATAATATGTTCCAATCCACTTGTTCCCTGAATTATCTATAGCTATTGCATAGACAAAATTATCAGGCAGACCTGAATTACTTGTGTTGTAAACAGTCCAGTTAACACCATCAAACTTTGCAAGTCCTCCACCAAATGTCCCAATCCACTTGTTCCCTGAATTATCTATAGCTATTGCCGAGACATAAATAGAAGGCAGACCAGAATTGCTTTTGTTAAAAAACTCAATCTGACCACTTACCTTGTCAAACTTTACAAGTCCCCCGCTTGTCCCAACCCATAAATAATTCCCCTCCACTGCAATAGCATATACAACGCTGCCATAAGTGTAATTTATCCATTCTGGATTTTGTGAAAAAGCGTTTGAGCAAAATAAGAGAGCAAAAACAATTGTTAAATACTTCATTTATACCTCCAAAATTTTTTATGCTTACTTAATATTCTTAAATTCATTAACTCAATCTTACCTCAACAAAATCATCTTCTTAACAAATTTAAAATTCCCAGTTTCAAGACTGTAAAAATATAAGCCACTTGAAAGATTATTTACATTCCACTGTGTTTCGTGGTAACCAGCATTTAATTCACCGTTTACAAGCTCTGCAACTTTTTCTCCAAGTAAATTATAAATGCTTAAGTTCGCTTTTGCTCGTTCCGGTAGAGCAAATTTTATTGTTGTGCTTGGGTTGAATGGATTGGGGTAGTTTTGATAGAGTTTATAAGTTGATGGTAAATTAGACTTATCTTGTTCAACACTTACCGGGTTCTGTTGGTATTTTATTGTTGCGTAACTGGACCATATCGAACCTACACTCATTCCCGTCACATAAACATTCCCTGAACCATCTATCGCTATGGCGTATGCATAATCATAAAAATTTCTAGGTCCATTGTATCTTTGAACCCATTGCTCAACTCCATTTGAATTGTATTTTATTGTGGCGTAATCATCAGAAGTGCCTGAACCTTCACTCCTTCCCGTCACATAAACATTCCCTGAACCATCTACTGCTATGGAGGCTGCATAATCACCAGAATTTCCAGGTCCATTGTATCTTTTAACCCATTGCTCAACTCCATTTGAATTGTATTTTATTGTGGCGTAATCATAATAAGTGCCTGAACCATAACTCTCTCCCGTCACATAAACATTCCCTGAAGCATCTACTGCTATTGCGGTTGCAATGTTTTCTACATACTCATTACTACCGAATCTCGCACTCCAAACCAAATTGCCTGCCACATCATACTTAACAGTGTAGAAATCAGTACCATATGGTAACTTTGTGCTAACACCAGTTACATAAACGTTTCCCATAGAGTCAACCTCAATATCTCTTGCAACATCATGGCTTGGTGCAAGTCCAGAGGCGTAATGTTTAACCCATGCTACATATATCGATTCAGCCGCCGCACCTTGTATGCCTATCTGGTTTAATTCTTTGTGTAAATTAAAGCTATTTTCTTTATCCCGACTATGGCGGGCAAATTTGTCTTTATGCCTTCGCTGTATTCTATCCAAAGCCCCATCTTCGAGTATTTCCTTTTTCTGAGGATAAACATGTGAAAGTTGTTTTATAATGTTTTGTTCTAATAAAGCTGACGAAGTTTTGACGTAGTCAGCAGCCGGGAATTTATGCTCAAATTTTTCCAATGATGGTGATAATGAACTGCGATCAAGAAAAGGCAATTTATTTTCCTTCCCGCCTGCCTCATTAATTTTAGGTTGGCGGGCAGGCTTAATCTCTTGTGCCGCAGAAGTAATGATTGTGAAAAAAAGCAAAGTTAAAGATATTATTAACTGAAAAGTAAAATTTTTATATAACATTTTGGACCTCCAATTTTTTAATAATAAAAAGTACACAACCTGCATTACAACAGATTAAAATTTTTCACCTTATTTAACTAACTCGAAATTCCATTTCACGCTGAACCAGGACACTTTGCTCAATTGCTTTAAATCTCTCTTCAGTTTTTGCTTCAAAAATTTTTAGTTCTCTATAAATAATTTCATTTGTAATCTTTTCGCCGCCTGCTTCATCTCGTTGATATTGACGGGCTGGCTGCGCGAAAAGATTGACAGGAAAATAATAAATCAAAATGAGGAGAATAATAATATTGTATTTGCTAATCATTGCACTTTGGCTACTTTCGATTCCTATAATAATATAAGTATTTTAGATTATAATGTCATCATGAACTTAATATTTGGGGTGTAAAAAAGAATCATGTTGAACTCATAGTATTAATATCTAATAAAAC
>CAZNDS010000393.1:0-2360 GCA_964571865.1 uncultured Ignavibacteriaceae bacterium
ATTTAATATCAATGAAAAAAGTTAAATGAGGTAAACATCTATCGATTGCAATTTTATGAAGAGTGTTTATATCTTCAGGGGAGATCTCACGGCCAGCCCCTTGATAAGCAGTAGTTGAATCATGAAACCGATCCGAAATAACAACGTAACCTTCTTTCAGTTTTGGCAGGATAGTTTCTTGGACCAATTGAGTCCGACTTGCACAAAAAAGAAATATTTCACACTCTTTTACAATTTCAAGATTTTTTTTAGATAAAAGAATTTTTCGGATCTCCTCGGAGACTTTTGTGCCGCCTGGTTCTCGAACTATAATTACCTTTCTTCCTTGATCGAGGAAATACTTTTCGAGAAGTTTTACATGCGTTGATTTACCTGATGCGTCTATGCCTTCAAAGGTTATGAACATACTATTTTCGGATTATAAGGTTAATATTATTTGGAACCGTTTCAATTAATTCCGAACCAATTGGAATTTTAACTAGCGGAACAAGAGTACTTGCCGAGTCGAGATTAACATTTTTTAGATCAACAAATGCTTTTATTGAGTCTGTTGATAGTTCTGTTAATATTTTTATCCCCCCTCGGAGTTTAACATCTATAAGATTTGGAATGGCTATGACAAATTTATCATTTGGAAGATTTAACATCTCGATTGGAACCGATTCAAAAGTTTTATCAGCAATTTGTTCCACTTTGAATTTAATTTGTATTGGAATTTTGTCATACACAATGACGTTCATCATTGTATTTTGGAGTGAGGTTGATAAATCGACATCTTCGAACAAATTATTAAGGACGACCTCATTTGTAAAGATTGAATCGATTTTTGATAAGTTTTTACTTGAGCCTCGTATTGTAATTTCGCTTGGTGAAACAAATATAGGCGAAACAATTGCATGCTCTTTTTTAAAGGTCAACTTTAATTTAGGTACAACTTTAATTTTTTTCTCAAAAGTCCTTTTTAGTGTAAGGAGTATTGTTTCCGGTTTTACATCGAGTAATTCGATATTTGGCAGGAGATCAAACTGTTCAGGATTGAACTTTGAAAGTTGGATTACGGTGTTATTCTGATACTGACTAAGATCAATAATTACTTTTTTATTTAGTTCTAATTTTGTCCGTAAAATGTTCCATCCGGTTGATTTAACTTTTAACCGAACATCTGAGGGGATGTCCTCGTCAACGGATAGATCCGCGGTCGTAGCAGATACCTGTAATGGTAATTTAAGATTTACGACGAACTCGCTACTAAAGGTAACAGCACCCCAAAGAATTGCAGAGAGTAAAAGAAATGCTATTCCAACAAATATTTGATTTTTTTTCATAAAAAAACTCCACCAAATAGTGGAGTTCTAAGATAAATGTTAAAAAGATAAAATGCTATTTAAGATTTTTGAAATAATCCAATAATAATGATCTGTTCGCTATCGAGATTTCTCTTCCTTGAATTGGAAATCCTTCTGTTTTCCTTGCCAAGCGACGAAGCTCTTCAACAGTTAAATTTTCTAATTCCTGATCAACGGCTGACACAGCCCCTCCTACATCAGATGGTTTTTCTTCCAGATCGAATAACTCAGCTTCGACCTTTTTTTTCACTGGAGGACGTTTTTGCTTTTCAACAGAGGGAGTGCTTTTATATTCAGTTTCGTCTACAATAAAATCGATTTGATCATCGGGACGCGGTATCACGTGAATTGAAATTAATTGTCCAACACGCTGTGCAGCGGCTGCACCGGCATCAACAGAAGCTTTTACTGCGGCGACTTCTCCAATAATTTTAACAGTAACTAAAGCACCTTTAACTATTTCTTTGCCGAGCAGCTTAACATTAGCAGTCTTTGTCATCGCATCGGCTGCTTCTATTGCACCGACTAATCCCTTAGTTTCAACTAATCCAAGAGCTAATTCCATGAGAATTAAAAAATTCTATTTTGATCGTTTGGGTAAAATTAATTCGACATCTGAATGTGGGCGAGGAATTACATGAACTGAAACAAGTTCACCAACTCGCTGTGCGGCAGCAGCACCAGCATCTGTTGCGGCTTTAACTGCTCCGACATCTCCACGAACCATAACAGTGACATAACCACCACCAATGGTTTCTTTTCCAATTAATTCAACCTTTGCGGCTTTTACCATTGCGTCGGCGGCTTCTATTGAACCGACAAGACCTTTTGTTTCAATCATGCCAAGGGCATCAAGTGTCATATTTGTGCTCCAAATTTTTTGAAAATATAGCTAAGCATTATTTCTTTGTCAATTAAAATTCTTTCTTTTTTTAATTTTTTTTGGGGGGTGTAAAAAGAATCATGTTGAACTCATAGTATTAGTATCAAATAAAAATTTATGACTTAAATGTT
>CAZNDS010000394.1:0-730 GCA_964571865.1 uncultured Ignavibacteriaceae bacterium
TTTAAAAAATTTAGACAAGCAGATTGTGCTACAAGAGATAGTTCTCATACTTTTTTGAGATATATAAAAACTATCTTAGAAAAATTCCAATGATCCTCGAAATATATTTCTTTGGCGCCAAATGACACAACAATAATGTGATGATCTTTGAATTTTATGTTACCATTAGAATGATTTAGGGTGTCTATAATGAATGTGATAGATTCTATTAGTAAAGATTTTTCTGGATCAAAATTGCTCTATGCGAATCGATTGGATGGATTGGCTTATGAATGATGTAAAATAGAACAAGATTTGAGTGAAAATAAATATTCAGAATTTCTTGATGGTAGAAATTGTATAATAAAACGAACAAATTGAAAAATTATGATTGGAGATTGTAATAAGTTGGTAGAAAATCAAAAAAAATGACTATTACTTGATGTTATGAATAATAAAATATATCTAGATGGTAAAAAATTAACATCACAAGACTTACATTCCCAAAGTGCAACTATTGAGATATTAAAAATGTTGTTGGGAAATCCGGGTAAAGAGATATCAAATAAAAATTTACCTATTTCTAGTTATAGTAAAAATAAAAATGATATGATATGAAAAATTGTTTTACCATTGATTTCTCTTGTAGAACAAAAAACAAGAAAAAAACTACCTCTTATTTGCAAAGGTAGTCTTTATGATTTTACAATGAGATTAGATAACTCGGATATAGAGATGACTATATTAAATT
>CAZNDS010000394.1:774-2359 GCA_964571865.1 uncultured Ignavibacteriaceae bacterium
CCAATATTTGAAGGATCAAATCCTAGAATTTCTTTTGTTTTTTCTGCAGCTATTTCTTGAGCTTTGTTTTGTGCTTTTTGAAAACATGTAACCAAAAGTCATTCTAATTTTTCTTTTTTTGAAGGATCAAGTAAAGATAGATCATTTATTTTAAGATCTCTTAATTTCATCTCTCCTGAAATATCAACAATAACAGCATCAGTTTCGTTTCATTCATTATCAGTAAATTTTCATTCTTTTCATCTGATTACAAGATTTTTGAGTGAATTTTGTAATGTTTTGTATTTATCATACATTTTTTTTAGTTCTCCAACTTTTCCAAACATTTATTATAATTAATAGTTAAAAATTTATAACAAGTAATTTTGCGTTTAGTTTTGTAATGAAATATTTTATGAAATCAAGCCACATTGTTATTCTTGTATTCTTTTTGCAATAGTAACTCAATCAAAATTGGCTTGTTCATACATATATTCTTCTGATAAACTATTTATATGCTGATAATAAGGAGTGATAAATTGTATAGATATGTTTTGTAGTCATAATTTAGATAAATTACTCATCATCCAAATATCGTAAAGCGATCATAAATGTTGATCAACAACTACGATTAGTTTTTCAGTTCTTTTTAAACTTTCTTTTAATTGTTCGGGGATAGTAAAAAAGTAATTAATACTAGAGAATACATCTATTGGGTTTCAATTTTTTTGTAAATATCAGGCAGCATATAAACTGTCAATTAGTGTTGTTCAAAAACAAAGTAATGTTCAATTGCTTCAGCTATAACCATGTTCTTGAAAATTATAAAATCAGTTTTTATCAAGTTTTATTCAAGGTATTTGTTCTTTTGATGGAATGTGTTCATTTATTCTTATATAACAAGGTTCATTTTTACCCAAAAAATCTAGTATTTGTTCTTGGTATATTGGTTCCAAAATATCTAATCAAAAATCCCTAGCCTTTGAAATATCTCGCATATCCCAAAATCATTTATTGGTAAATCCAAACATTCCAGAACTTGAGTTGATTATAGTTGTTTTTGCTTTTCATCTTTGAATCAATGGAAAAATTATATCTACAGATGTTTTTTCAACCACAATAAGTAATTTTTTTTCTAAACGAGTATGATAAGAGATTGCTCATAAAAAATCTAGGTCATCTTTTTTGAAATTATGCTCAAAAATTACAGTATCAAAATTCTTATTTGCACTAGAAATAAAATCATTAGTAAACAAGAAGTCGCTATTCATAATTTATAAATAAAATATAAAATTATTTTACCATAAGAGAGTAGTTTACCAAAAATTTTGCAATTTCTCCAAATATTTTACCAGCGGTTTGTCCTCACCAAAGACTAGATCTAGGGCGACGAATTTGGATAATGACTATGTATTTTGGGTCATCTTTGGTTACTATTCATACAAATGAGGCATTTGTCCATCATATTCATTTTTGATATTTTCATTTATAAGAAATCTGAGAAGTTCAACTTTTTCAACCAAGATTATATCATTCAACAAATGTTATTCACTTTAGTTCGCGATTCTGATCCAAAACGCTAAATAACGCATTTTTAAGTAATTCT
>CAZNDS010000395.1:0-2329 GCA_964571865.1 uncultured Ignavibacteriaceae bacterium
TCAGGTCACTTACAGACACTTTCACCTTTCCAAGTGTTTTTAGACCACAAACAGCAAATGTCAAAGGTTCCATCTCCCCAACGCTGGCGAACCCCTTAAGTTTGGAGACTAATTCTCCTTTCTCCGGTTTATCGTCATAATAAATATCCTGCATATAGTCACGGGAAAAGAGGACGTAACCCGTTTTCCTGTGTAAATCATTAATCACGGACGGGTCGCCAGTCGGAGTATGGAGAGTTCGTTTAAAATAATTTTCAAAGTGGAACTTTCGACGGGATTGTACAAATTCAAGAAAATATTTCCCCTGCTCCTTTTTCACGCCTGGAAACACGACGATGGCCGAGACCGAGCAAGCCCAGTTCGCTCCCTTAAAATCAATATTAAGCTGTCCATCCTTAACCTCAACTTCGATTTCTTTTTCCGAGAAGTAAGGCTTTTGATACTTTTCAAAAGTATTTTCCGTGGGTAAGTCCTCAGTATTCCAGAACCTGTAATACTTCTTCTTAAAAGACTCGAAATCCATTTTATCTTTAAATTCTTTTCCTTCCACAATCAGCGATCGTTCCCGATAGCGCTGATACTCACCCCAGAATCCAGATGGGCTATCCATATTGACAAACACATGATATTTGCCGTTGGGGACATCAATCGCCAATCCTCCAGATTCGATACAGATAAAGTCCTGATATAAAGGGTCGGGCTGAAGCGCATCAAAGGTTCGCCAGATCTTAACATTCTTAAATCCATAACCACGGGCTTTAGTGTAGGTTTTATCTGCAGTCAGTTTTGTAAATCCTTCCATGAGGGGACTCGTTGCAGTTCCCAGGTCAAAAGCCCACAGGTCATCAAAGACAGCTTTTTCAGCTTCGGTGTCCTTTTCAAGCCTTATATGATCGACATAAATTGGAGCTTCCGGGCTGTCACCCACTGAAAAAACAAAACGCCTGATGGATGAGAGAATTAATGGCCTTCCGGGCCTCGATTTCTCTCCAACGTAAAGAGCTGCAGGTACAATTAACGTGCTGGCACCGGGAGGGATGAGGGTGGTGTAATTGACGCGGGTCCAATAATCCCTGGTTTCTGAATCGTGGATTTCCACATAAAGCTGCAAAGGGATTTTCGCCTCATTAAATATATCCGCCTTTATATAATCGTATCCTGCCCAATCAAAGCTCCCATCCATGACGACATACCCTTTATCTATTCGAAAAGCCCTAACGCCATGAGTTGCATGTTTCTTAACAATTTTTCCTCCTGTAAATGGATTTTTATCCTCAAAAGAGGAGATCAATTTAACGGAGCCTGCAATCTCTTTCTTCTTAACTTCCAGGGTCGTCCCGCACGCATAGCACAATTTCCATTCGGGATTATTTCTATAGGCGCATTCCGGGCAACGGATTGCAGCAGAAGAAAGCTCAGCTGGCGGCTCAATGGGTTTTTCCTCTTTCCCGATTATTGGTTCAGGCGTGAGGGGAACATCGCCTCCAACCCTTTCTAGTGTCACATCGTCAACCCAGAGATATCCGGATGCCCATGAACCTATTGAAAATGGTTGCATTTCTTTCTTTTCCGTTACCTCAGCAACATAAGTTACCGGAGTCCATCCAAAAGTGCCATTCTTTTTCAGATTGATATACTTCCCGTTAAAAAAGAGCTCAGTCGTCTGGTTCCAGGTTCCGGTTCCAATATCAAGGCCTCGTATATAAGCATGAAACCGATATCGCCCGGGTTCGAAAACAATTTTTCCCTTGGGCCATACCCTAACCTTCGGATTGTTGCCGGCGATAATAAGCAACGAATATTTTCCAGTACGGGCTATGGGACTGACTCGAAACTCTGCTTCCCCTTCGTGAACCCATCCACCCCAATTCTTGAATATATGTCCCCACCTGTTTTTTTCCATGGGTTGCTCAAACGAAGGGTCCTCAATCAGGTTTGAGTTTACGCTCTTAAGAACTGGCAATACACCCAATATCATCAAGGTTGAGAAAATTACGGCATGTTTTAAAACCTTTTTGGTCAAATTTAAAAATCTCATTTTATGCCACTTAATAATTCCCCAAAATCCTTCTAAGCTTCCCAAACGGATAAGGGGGGGGAAACTGATCTGTTTGCCAGTTGGACCTTGGGATCTGAGCAGGATTTGGCAAATTCTTTAGCGTCTTCATCAAACCCCTGATCCGAAACAATAATTAGGCAATCAAGCCCGGGAACAGAGTAAGTTTTAACACAAGCTTGCGCCTCTTTAAGGGAGAGACTATTCTTATTCTTGACTAAGATTAATCTTTTAAGCTTTCTTTGATCTATAAAAATGAACGGATTTTTCTCT
>CAZNDS010000396.1:0-2319 GCA_964571865.1 uncultured Ignavibacteriaceae bacterium
TTCCGTAGCTGGCATAAAATTGTTAATGGCTCTGTTGTTCAAACATATTTCACACCGATAATAACAATTACACCAGAAGCAAATACGACCTATAGAGCAAACTTTGAAGCCTCTACACAATTCTATTCTAATATGAAATACAGCGAACGGTTATACTGGAATGAGAGCAAGACATTTTCAGTTACAACAACATCTCCATCGGCAAATTATTACTGGGCGACAAACGTTCGTGGTAATGGCATAAGTGGATCGATTTGGGATGAAGGATTGCCCGAAGCTTATGTTTCATTTATTGTAGATGAGTTGCTCCTTAAAAATTGTTATTTTATGTTTAAAATATAAAAAGGAGGTAACAAGTGAAACGAACGAAAATATTAATTTTACTAAGCGTTCTTCTATTCCCAAATGTAACATTTGCTCAAGAAAAAAATGAACTTGAAGATTCATCACATACACAAATTTCACTTCCAAGGTTTGATGTGCATATTGCTGCTGGTTGGATTAGCGGAGCAAGAATAGGATTAAGAACTCTTATTTCCGAACACTTTTCTTTTGAGATATCAGCTGGAATACCTCTTACCCACTTTTTTGGTGGTGGCGAACGTGAAGAAAGATATGCGATAGGAATAAATTGGCATCCTTTTTATATATCGGGTATAATAATTAGTATCACGTGTGTTACCTTAGTACAACCAAATGTAAAATATCCAAATATTCCAAATAATAGGCTATTAAACTATTTGACGGGATCATTTAGTGTTGGATATTTGTCTAACACTACAAGAGATATAACATTTTTTATAAGAGGCGGTATTGGATTTATTGAATTTGTCGAAGATCAACCAGACAAAAAATACAGCATTCGTTATAATTCAATACCCAATTTTGATTTAGGACTAGGTTTTAATTTTAGTTTTAATTAAAAATTAAATAATGGAGTAAACATGAAAAAACTTACTATATTTTTAATTTTATTGACTTTAACAGAAATTAGCTTTGCACATAAAGAGTGGGTGCACACATATGTAGTTAAACAAGCTTATGAGTTATTAAAATTACATTACCCACAATTTATTCATACAGAACTTAACAGTGTTATTGTGGACTATAATCGTGGGTGCTCTGGTTGGCCATGGCAATATGGGACAATAACTGCTGGAGCTTATCGGGAAGATTGCGAAGACCCTATATTTCATAAGCGAGGAGTTTTTTCACAAAGAACAACTATAACACACTTTTGGGATGCTGATTTAGGTGATAATTCTAAAATCCAATTATGTGATCCTGAATGTTGGAGTTATGAAAATGCATACCAAAAAGCGCTCCTATATTATAATGGTGGTTGGGAGCTTTGGCTTCAAGTTCCTATGTTCCGCCCACCATTGGGTGTTACAAGCCGCGGTTGGATGTTTCTAAAGTACAATTCTTTGCCTGATTTATATAAAACAAAACGTATATACTTAACTGGATATGAACAACCCGGTACCGGTGTAAAAAGATATGCTGAACCATATGAATTGACAGATTCAATTTTAAAACGAAGTGGTTATACAATTGAAACTTTAAGTAATATTATGACCTGGGAAATATTAGGTAGAATCTCACACCTCCTTGCCGACATGAGCGTTCCTGCACATGCAAAGAATGATAAACATCCATGCGATACATGGAATCCAGATGGTTATGAGCTATATATTGGTGGAAATGATTGGTCTCCAACTGTATGTAATGATCCACAGCCTTCTTTTCCTGCACAAGATTGGACAGCTTTCACCGCATTATCCCAGGGTGGATTAATTGATATATCTGCATTTAACTCGAAAGAAGTTATAAGATATTTATTCTATACGCTAAATCAATTAGCGGATCATTTTCCAAGCGGTAGACCACAACGTTTTGGATATGCTCATAAGTTCGAATACGGAGACAATGACTTACCAAATGGGACAAACCCATATTTAATCGAAATGTACAATACTTTGGGTGATCCACCGAATAATCCTCCGTATACTTTCGACTATCAAGCAATAGCTAATGTAACTTTTAATTTTTGCATAAGAGCAACTGCAACTTTATTTTATTGGTTTGCTTTAGAGACAGATATGTTACCAAATACTTCTCTTGTCAATAGCTTTGTTGGTGGAAAATTATTGGTTAATGGAGTTGAGTATTCATCTGGTTCTCGGATACCAGCCTGGTCATCGCCCACACCCGTTACATTACAAGCAATAAACCAATCGTTCAACGGCTGTAACTGGGCATTCCGTAGCTGGCATAAAATTGTTAATGGCTCTGTTGTTCAAACATATTTCACACCGA
>CAZNDS010000397.1:0-2318 GCA_964571865.1 uncultured Ignavibacteriaceae bacterium
CTGCAACAGATTTTGCTATATCATAAATATCAACATAGTCTCCAAAAACTTGAGGCGTGTTTACATCAGTTCCTTCAATTGGTGTTCCCGTGAAACCGATGTACGTTGCATTTGGAAGAGCATCCCGCATATACTTGGCGAAGCCATAAGCAATTCTTTGTCCTATCACTTCTTTGCTATCTTTATCTATTACATCTTTCATCACGGCTTCAAAACCATATTGCGTACGGTGTGCTTCATCTGCAATTACAATAATATTTCTTCTATCTGAAAGCTGTTCGTATTCTTCTTTTCCATATTCTGGGAGAAATTTTTGAATAGTGGTAAATACAATTCCGCCGCTTGCTACCTTTAATAATTTCTTTAAGTCCTCACGACTTTCAGCTTGAACTGGATCTTGTCTTAGTAATTGCTTTGAAGCTGCGAAGGTATCAAATAATTGATCATCCAAATCGTTGCGGTCTGTTATCACAACAATAGTTGGATTTTCCATTTCCGATGCAGTAATTAGAAGCGCAGCATAAAATACCATGCTTAAACTTTTTCCTGAACCTTGAGTATGCCAAACAACTCCACCACGTTTATCACCTTGCATGCTTGATGCTTTAATACTTGATTGCACCGCTTTTTTAACAGCATAGTATTGATGATAAGCCGCAAGAATTTTTTCTGTTTTTATTTGCGTTAATCCAGTTTTAGGATCTTCCTTTTTGGTCTTCTGAAATACAATAAAGTTCCTTGTAATATCAAGAAGTGTCTTGGGATTTAACATTCCCTTAATCAATGTTTCCAACTGCGGTTTGAAACGAGATGCTTCTTTTTCTCCCTCAGCACTTTTCCAAGCCATGAATCGTTTGAATCCCGCTGAAACACTTCCGGCTTTACATTCTAATCCATCTGAAATAATGCAAATAGCATTGTAAGTGAATAAACTTGGTATGATCGCTTTGTAAGTCTGAATCTGATTGAATGCAGATTCAACTGTTGCATTTTCATCGGCTGGATTTTTAAGTTCGACCACTACTAAAGGAATACCATTTACAAATAATAAAATATCCGGTCGTTTGTTCTGGTTATTCTCAATAATTGTGTACTGGTTAACTGCAAGGAATTCATTGTTCTCAATATTTTCAAAATCAATTGGAGCGACTTCATGACTTCGCTCATAGCCGTCTTGCTGGTAAGGTATTTTTATTTTCTCTGTTAAGTAATTATGAAATGTTTCATTGTTATGAAGAAGATCCGGAGAATAAATCCGAAGTATTTTTTGAACTGCTTGTTCTTGTGCTGATTTTGGAATGTGAGGATTGATTACTGATAGTGCTTTTCGTAAACGTTCAATTAAAATTATCTGTTCATAGTTTTCACGCTCCGGTTTTTCTCCTTCCGGTGATATTACTGAACCATGAATATATTCCCAACCAAGATCATGAAGCTGCT
This sequence comes from uncultured Ignavibacteriaceae bacterium, assembly GCA_964571865.1. Classification (GTDB taxonomy): domain Bacteria; phylum Bacteroidota; class Ignavibacteria; order Ch128b; family Ch128b; genus JAHJVF01. The sequence goes on from CAZNDS010000397.1 coordinate 1,441, forward strand.
CAATAGCATAATATTCAACTTTATCTTCGGTAATAGGCTTCATCTTTCATCAATCCCGAAGGGATGTAATTATTATAGAAAGAAAAAACGGCAAATAATATGAACCTCGAAGAGGTGAAATAAAATTATTCATACCATTCAAATAAATATTTCTCATTGTATTCAATTTCAAATTTCTTTAGAAATTGTAGATATTCTTCACGAAATGTTTTCTTTTTATGATGCTTCTCTTGGTTAAGGATATAATTATAAACGTTTTTTATGTGTGAATGTGAATATGAGAATGCGCCGTATCCTTCCTGCCAGGAGAACTTTCCTCTTACAAATCTTTTATCATTAATAAAATTTGTAGAGTTGTTTTTAATATCCCTAACTAAATCTGAGATAGCCATTGAAGGTTTTAATCCGATAAAGGCATGTATATGGTCTGGCATGCCATTAACGATTATAGGTTTCTGTTCTTTACCTTTGATTATACCCGCAATGTATTTGTGGAGTTCGTCTTTCCAGTTTTTAGATATTAGGTTTTGTCTGCCGTTTACAGCAAAGACTATTTGAATGTAGATTTGTGAAAATGTTCCAGCCATATGCCACTCCTTCGGAGTTTGTTTGGTTTGTTTCAAACTTTGTGTTACAATCATTTCATCCCTTCGGGATTTATCTATGTTAAGATATTTTTCATTTCCTATTCAAGCCCGAAGGGCTGATATTATTATAATAATACAATATGAAAACAGAACAAACCACGAAGTGGTGATATAACTGTTTTACATCATGGACTATTTCACTCCTTCGGAGTTTAGTTTTGCTGTTTTGTGCTTTGGTTACAATCATTTCATCCCTTCGGGATTTCTCTGTGTCGAAATATTTGTCATCTT
>CAZNDS010000398.1:0-2307 GCA_964571865.1 uncultured Ignavibacteriaceae bacterium
TTGGTATGGGCGCACCGTTCAAACCGGAATCTTCACCATTTTATCCAACTACTGCCTCCAAATACAGAGGCGTCTTCTTGAATCAAGGTTGGCCAAGTTGGCAACCACCCTACTACTCCGTCCGTGTACCGCAGTGGCAGGATATCTTTTTACCACAAACTGGAAGAACACACCGCTTTCATTTCCAAAACTGGAGCAGAGATTTTATTAACGGACAGCCAAGTGCGGAGTTTCAAAATGCAAATGCTAATACGACTGGTGTTGTATTTAAAGATGCAAATGCGACAGTAAGTGCAAACTTAAAAGGGAGCTTGCTTTCAAACTCGGCAAATGCAATGTCAACTAACTCCCAAAGAAAAATTGTAAGAACCGATAATGGCAACTTGCATTTGGTTTACGAAAGTATGTTAGCAGTATGGTACGAACGTAGTGCAGATAACGGAGTAACTTGGTCTTCGCCGAGAAGAATTAGTAAGAAACACGTTAAAGAACGAAATCCCTCAATGGATTACTGCGGTAATAAAATATTTATAGCGTATGAGGAATACGATACAGACTATTCTCCTACATTTATTCAGCTATGCGAATTCGAAGATGGCAGCGAACCAGTATATCCAATTATTATCTGGTCTGCAGAGAACTATCTCGTAAATCCATATCCGGTTGTGGCGGCTAATCAAACAAACGTATTTATAATATTCAGAGAACGTATAAATGAAGGTCTTAAATATAGACGAAAATATTTTTTAAATAATAGTTGGATTTGGAGCGATACAGCAACTTTCTATACTACGAATTCCAATTCGATCAACATCACAGCAGCTTCAGAAAAATCATCTACAAAAATAAATGCTTCATGGGAACAAAGATTGAGCCCCGCTGCAAGTGAAATAAGATATGTTGAAGCAATTACATCAGGTACAGTTGTATCATTTTCAAATTATTTTGTTGCATCGTATCAAAGCGGATTTGCTCGCAATGAGAAGCCATCGATTTCAGTATGTTACTATGGGAATAAAGCAAATCCTATTATAAGCTGGACAGGCATCATTGCATTTCGTGCAGAAAAATCTTTAAGTAAAGAGAATGACGAAACGCCAACTACCTATAATTCACTAGTTCGAAATCGTGCCGAAGGAGTATGGAGCACATTTTTTGTTGGCGGATATAAGGTCAACCTAACAACTAACAATTCAAAACTATACGGAGCTGACGGAACCATAATAGCCTGGAGCGAAAACAACGGACAATCATCGAAATGGGTAAGGAGGTTAAATGGCAGCTACAATACTATTTCATCACTTAGTCATAACGGATTGCATGTTCAGATAAGCAATGGGAACGAATTCAATAATATGAAAGCATTGATCTTTAATACTTCATCTACACCGCCATATGCGATTAATTTATCAACCACAAACTTTGCAAGTGGATTACAAAAAACTGAAACTAATCCAGAAATTTCTTATGGACGCAGAGGAATAATCTCAAAAAATGAAATTGAGTTTGTATTCAACGTCGGTGATATATTATTAAACGATGAAGTAATAGAGTTCATTGAAAGACCTGATACTATACCGGTTAGCGGTATAGAAGACTTGAATTCCATTGTTAAAACTAAAACATTCACATTGGCACCATCAAGCAATTTTAGTTTTACCAACCACTATTACTCAATAAAGCATCAGCGAGCCGATTCCATTTTGAATAATACAGACGAAGTTAATTTTAAGGTTGAGTTGGTTAATGCATCAATCGGAAAGGTTGTTGGTACATTCGATAAAGTAAAATTCAAGAAAGGAGATGTCAAAAAATATAAAAAGACCCGGTACAAGCTGAATATGAATGGGATAAATAGCGGCGAATACTATTTACGGCTTGTAAGTGAAGTGAAATTCGATGCTGCATATAATTTAGCAAATGTACAAAGCTATCGTTCATCGTTTCTAAAGGAGAATTTCGAAAACGTAAATTTCGACGGCAGTATAACTCCCCTTTCATTCAATCTTGAGCAGAACTATCCTAATCCGTTCAATCCAAGTACAACGATAAGATTCGCTCTGCCGATTGAATCAAAAGTGAACTTATCTGTTTACAATATTCTTGGCGAAAGAGTTGCTGAACTAATAAATCGACAAATGGAAGCCGGTTATCATCAAGTTGAGTTCAATGCTCAGAACTTATCATCCGGCACGTACATTTACAGAATACAAACTGGAAATTACATCAGCTCAAAGAAAATGTTAGTTGTTAAGTAATGCATAAAAAACCCGTTCTAAAAGATTCTATCCGTCGGCTGACGGATAG
>CAZNDS010000399.1:0-2303 GCA_964571865.1 uncultured Ignavibacteriaceae bacterium
CGTTCCCAAAAGCCCAATCCCCTTCCCGACCGCAAAGCCCTTGACGACATAATATTTGACGCACTTGGCTTAACAAAAGCAGAAAGAGAAGAAGTCTATTACGCCGTCTGCGAGCTCGTCCAAAACAGATTGAATAAAGCGAGGAGTGTTTGAGAGGGTGAAAAAGTATGCCATAGAAAATGAAAAACTTTAATGAATTATTTTCAAGAAATTGGTAACTTAATAACAACAAATTTATTCGATTACAGATGGAAAAAACAGGATACCTTGAAATAAAAATAACTGGATCAAAAGGAAATTTCGAATTAAATCTTGATTCCTATGATATTAAAGAAGTTATAAGTGTTATTGAACAGGTGGAGAGTCTATTATTTCCAGGTGAAAAGAGAGAACGCCCACTGATTAGTTACAAATTGGAGGATGGTTCAGTTAAACACATCTTTAAAACAAGTATGCAGGCTATTATCGGTATTAGTGCAGTATTAGGACAAATAGAAACATCTCAAAATATTGATTTCCTTGAACTCAGCACTGCAAAGGCATTTGAAACATTTCAAGAAACTGCTGTAAAGAAGAATTATAAATTCGAGATAGGTACATCAATGGATGAGGAAAAAAAATTAATGATCGATCCTTCTACGTTCTATTATCGTACCTTAGAGCATTGGGTTGATGCAGAATTTTATTTTTATGGTAAGATAACTATAGCAGGTGGTAAGGAACGCGCAAGCATTCACCTCTACTCGGATGAATTTGGAACTCTAACCATCCAAACACCTCAAGATTTTCTTGCTCAATTAAAGGAAAATCCTCTCTATAAAAATTATGTTATTAGGGCAAAAGGGAAACAGAATTCGGAAACAGGAGAACTCGATAGAAGCGGATTGATGTTTTTAGAACTAATTGATTACAATAAAAAGTATGATGAAAAATACTTGCAACTCCTTAGAAACAAAGCTATGAACTGGCTGAGTAATATTGATCCAGATAAGTGGCTGAAAGAAATTAGAGGTTATGGTGCCTGAGGGGGCTTTACTTGATACAAGTTTTTTTATTAGGTTTTTGAACGAAAAAGATGTTCTGTTTGAGAATGCCGACAAATATTTCAAATATTTCCTTGAAAAGGAATTTGTGTTACATTTATCTACAATCAGCTTGCTGAGTTCTGTGTCGGTGGAACGGCAGACCAGCTACCACTTAGAAATCTTAAAATATTACCCTTTAATCTAAATCATGCAAAAAGAGCTGGAGAATTTGCAAAAATAATATTTGAAGCTAAAAGGAATAAGAAGTTGGAAGTCAGCGAACGTCCAATAATTATAAATGATGCAAAGCTGTTTGCTCAGGCAGATACAGAAATTCAAATAAAATATTTTGTTACTTCCGATCAAGAAAGTTTGAAGCTGCTTAATATTATGAGGAGTAAAATAAATCCTAATTTTGAAATCGTTGACATCCGAATCGATTGTCATGAAAGATTTGGATTGTTAAATCTCCAATAGCATGAAGTAGTCTTATGCAAGTAAGCTATATATACTTGATTAAGAGTTGACTGTTGCTATATAGACCAAATTGTTAAAAAAATAAATAACTCAAATAACAAGTAGGGTGATTATCTGATTGGATAATTAAACTTCTTTGCGGGAGAAAACAAAATGGCACTTCTTGAACGAGCTATTGAAATATCATCTCAAGCTCATAAAGGGCAAATAGATAAGGCTGGTGCACCTTACATACTTCATCCGCTGCGAGTTATGTTGGCAATGGAAACAGAAACGGAAAGAATCGTTGCTGTATTACATGACGTAGTCGAGGACTCAAACAGTAAATGGACTTTTGAAAAGCTGTCACAAGAAGGGTTTTCGGATGAGATAATTTCAAGTCTCAAACTCTTAACTCATGAAAAGAATGAAGATTATTTTGACTACATAAATAATATAAAGACAAGTCCGCTTGCTGTAAAAATAAAGCTTGCTGATCTGCAGGATAATTTGGACATAACAAGGTTATCAAATGTAGATGATGCCACAATAAAGCGATTGAGGAAATATCATGAGGCATTTATAATGTTGATTTGAGTTTCTGAAAATTCAAGAATCAGTATCCAAATAAATTAAGGGTTGCTGATAAAAACACATATCATCTTTGGGATTACATTCGAATCAGCTTCGGATAGCACATTTAAACAAGTTGATTTTGACAAGAATTATCTGCGAAGAGCAATATTCCTTTCCCCTACCAGCTGACATCCTCCTGTTTTGTGCGATGCATGACCCAAATTTCACGGGATATTAATGATTTGG
>CAZNDS010000400.1:0-2299 GCA_964571865.1 uncultured Ignavibacteriaceae bacterium
GAAAAACAACCCAACTTCTTTGGGATCAGCCAGAGTCTCAAGAAGTTGGGTTTTTACCATTGACACATAGTTTGAAGATTAAAAAAAGTTGGGTTTTTCAACAAGAATCTTCAGCAATTCAAAATTTCTTCAATCCTTGATATGGGAATTGCTGTAACATTTTCTTTTATAGGATATATGTCATTCCCGGGATAAATAACAAATCCTTTTTCACATTTTAGGTCATCCAATGCATTTAGAAAACCAGCAGAGACTTTTGGGTTAAGAGAAAGTTTTACATCGATACAGTAAACTGGTTTGTCACTTTTAGTTATCACTAAGTCAATTTCTGCACCTGCCGATGTTCTATAAAAATATACTCTAAAATCAGATGATAAATTATATAATACCTGTTCAATTGCAAAACCTTCCCAAGAATGACCGGAATTCGGATTCCCTAAAAGTTCACTCTTGGTTTTAATCTTGAGTATTGAATGAAGTAAACCAGAATCACGAACATATACCTTTGGCGATTTGACTAATCTCTTTTTCGTATTCGTAAAAAATGGCTGAAGCTGACGGATTATAAATGTCCCATCCAAAATATCCAAATAGCGTTTTGAAGTTGGAGGTGTCACTCCAAGCGATGCTGCAATTTTAGTCGCATTCCAAAGACACCCGTGAAGGTGGGCGATCATTGACCAAAATCGGTTTAGTTGGATTGTTGGGATCCCGATACCAAACTTAGGGATATCTCTTTCTAAAAAAGTTTGAATGAAAGCCCCTCTCCATTTATAACTTAAATCAATATTTTCAGCAAGAAAACTGTTGGGATATCCGCCTCTAATCCAAAGCTGGTCGATTGTTGTTGAATCATTTCCGACTTCTTTTATTGAAAACGGATTCAATAAGTGATAATAAATTCTCCCTGCTAAACTTTCAGAAGATTTTCTAATTAAATCGGGTGACGATGATCCAAGGACTATAAATCTGCCTGGATTTTTATTTTGGTCCACGAGTGCTCTTAGGATCGCAAATAGCTCGGGCTTTTGTTGAATCTCATCTATGATTATCAGTTCATCCCGAAAGGATGATAGAAATAGTTCTGCCTCTTGTAACTTATTGTAATCTGATGGAAGCTCAAGATCGAGGTAAACGCTTTTTCTATAAATCTGTTGAATTTCTTTAGCAAGAGTCGTCTTTCCCACTTGTCTTGAGCCTAGTATTCCTACGACTGGAAATTGTTTTAGGGATTCAATTATTTCATTTTGAAGATTTCTTTTTATCATCACCTTACAAATTAAAAGTTCTATTTTAAATTTGCAAGGGTTTAAGCAAAAATGAGAAGAAAAAAGCCCAATTTTCAATCTCCCAAAAAAACCCAACTTCTTCAAAAGTCAAAAAGCCCAACTTTTGAACACACAGCCTGAGTTTAAAAAAGTTGGGTTTTTACGATTAAAAGATTCCATCCCGACATGTCGGGATGACATCATTCCGATCTGATGTGGAAACATGGCAGCTAATATGACTAAAGATTCCATCTCTGCAAAATGTCTATCTCGTTGTGAAGGGATGGAATCTTTTTCGTCCCGGTTAAGATTTAATACTTCTTCAGATGTTGAAAATCCTAAAAGATGTCATCTTTTCAGAATCTCGGCTATAAAGTTAAAAGATGACATCTTTTTCGTCTCTTTTAAGACTTGACACATTCCAAAATCGTGTTGGCAATCCCTTTAACATCAAATCCATATTTCTCATATAGGGCTTCAGGAGTACCCGATTCACCAAAAACGTCATGTAATCCGATTCTATTAACAAATTTTGGGTAATTTTCGCTAAGGACTTCACAAACAGCCGACCCAAGCCCGCCAATTACAGTATGATCTTCTGCTGTAAAAACATGTTCACACTCGCTCGCACACTTAATAATGAGTTCTTTATCAATTGGCTTTATAGTGTGAATATTGACCAATCGAAGACTAACTCCGTGCTCCGTGAGAAGTTTGACTGTTTTTAAAGCTTCACCAACGAGTGCACCTGTAGCAAAAATAACAGCATCATTCCCATCTGTCAGCTGTACACCTTTTCCAAATTTAAACTCGTAATCCTTTGTATTAACATCAGCAAGATTTTGCCTGGTGAGTCTTATATACATTGGGCCCTTATGCATTACACTATAACCGATTAGGGCTTTTGTTTCAATTTCATCGCAGGGCTGACAAACAGAAAAATTTGGCAATGCCCTCATCAATGAAATATCTTCTAATCCCATCTGACTTGTTCCATCTTCACCGATCCCAATACCGGCGTGAGTACCGAT
>CAZNDS010000401.1:0-2289 GCA_964571865.1 uncultured Ignavibacteriaceae bacterium
GGCTGATAAAAGATTTGGAGATCCGGACATACTTTTTAGTAAATCAACTGATGGCGGCGAAAATTGGTCAAATCCGATGAGAGTTAATAATGATCTTCTAGGGAATGGATTGGATCAGTGGATGCCTGCTATTTCTGTTAATCCATACGGTGTTATTACAGTTATCTTTTACGACAGCAGAAATGATTCAAATAATCAATACACCGAGGTATATGCTGCACAATCTTATGATGGAGGCAATACGTTCGTTAATTTAAAAATAAGTGATATAGCATCTATTCCTTATCCTATTATTGCTCCATCAAGTTCAATGGGATATTATATTGGAATTGCTTCAAAAATTGGGAAGACATTTGCTAGTTGGGTTGATAGAAGATGGGAAGATTTGCCCTGGTATCAAGTATATCTAGACTTAATAGGCACAAGTAAACCAGACGTTTTAGCTTTAGCAAACCAAAATAAAACTTTAGATGAATACGCAACAGCATTTAACAACCAAAGGAAATTAGTCGGTGAATATGGAGTGGGATTTCACAATGTTTTTACTTCAAATGGTTACGTTATTTACAGAAATACCGATGAGCTTGGTGATAATTGGAACTCTTCAAAGTTGCTAAGTGAATCTAATTCGAATAAATTTCCTTCATTAGCAAAAGCGAATTCAAGACTTGCTTCTGTATGGTAAAAAAGTGTAAGTGGTAATTATAGCATTTATTATTGCAGATCAGATGATGAAGGTAACAATTGGGAAGAACCAGAAATTTTGCCAGGATCTGAAAATATATCATCTGTTAGAGAAGGACCTACACCAGTAATTATTTCAGATAACGATGCTAAATTTGTTGTTGTTTATAAGGAATCTTCTGGTTTGAAATTTTCATATTCAACGGATAGGGGAGAAACATGGAGCAATTCCTCTTATATCCCAGAAACAGATAACGACACAAAATCTCCGAGCATTACTTATGTTGGTGAAAGTTGCTTTTCTTTAAGCTACGATAAAAACGGTACAGTATTCTATCAATACTTTTACAGCAATAATTCATGGTCTGGAGAAAAAGAAATATCAACCTCTGAAATAGGAGTGAATGATAATAAAAATTGTCAATTAACTGCCGTTGATGAAAGAGAATATATTCACGCAGTTTGGCAGGCGAATGACTGGTTTAATCAAGGTATCGACGAGGTGATTGTTCATAATCAAAGTAATATATTTTCCAATTGGGAGGTACCAACAATATTTTGTAATTATGGTTCTAGAGTTAGACCTTCTGCAATCGCTCATACTGATAAAAACGGTGGCGTGAGTATTTATTTTGAACAAGAGGGTGAACAACAAGAAATAAGAAGAATAAGCAATTATGGCGAGGGCTGGGACTATGATCCATATTTTGGTGAAGGTTATTTAATAGGGCAAGGAAAAAATATTTCTACGGTGGATAAAGCTAATAGCGATCATCGTGCTTGTGTGTGGACTTCTGAAGAAGGTCCTCCTTATTCAATTTTCTTTGAAAGAGAAACAGAGAGTACAAAACTTAATAAAGCATTAAATTTAACCCAAACAGAGAAAGGAATTACTTATTCGAGAAGAATTGGGATTAAATCCGGCAACAGCATATTAAGTTTTCAAGTATCTGAACCTTTGCTTAATACAAATGCAAAAATACCTATCATTAAAATACCAAAAGTAAAAAAGGACAGTTTAAATTTTCAAAAAATGCTTTCATACTTAACTACAAATATTGTAACAATTCCACAAGATGTCGAAAGTGTTAAAATCGATATTGTGTCATACAGTAAGAATTCAAAAAATTTACTATCAAAGAAGTTAAACATTAATGCATTTGTAAAAGAACAATTGAGTGGCAATACCTGGCGTTTCGGAAATTTTGCAATTGATACATCTAATAATGAAATCAAACAAACCCAAACTCTTAACTTTACAATTCCTCAAACATTAAGAGGTAAAAATATCATGATAGGGTTTGAAGCAAGTGGATTGAAAACAAATATTTCATATGCAAAATATGGTATAGCCCATGTCTATATGAATAACCGAGAACAGAGAAATAATAATTTAATTTTAACACATAACGAGCTAAACGAAAAAAAAGAACCGATTATTCAAAATTATCCAAATCCCTTTAATTCATCGACAAAAATTAAATACTCAATAGGAGATAATGGAGAATTGAGAATGGAGAATGGACAATGGATGATGGACAATGTACAATTAAAAGTTTACGATTTGCTGGGCCGTGAAATTGCAACACTCGTAAACGAACCAAA
>CAZNDS010000402.1:0-2283 GCA_964571865.1 uncultured Ignavibacteriaceae bacterium
ATGAAAGTACCGAAAATCTAAAATTAAAACTTAAGGATGGTCATAATATTTTGCTCGGAAAAGTTTTTAAAGGTAATAAACTGAATTTGAAACTTAATCCGAATCCAGAATGGAGTTTTGATTTCGATATGGGAGCCGCAGATATTGATTTTAACCTCGAGAAGTATAAAGTTAAAAACATGAATATCGATATGGGAGCCGCATCACTGAAACTTAAAATCAGTGAGCTTCAAGACACCTCTAATATCACAATTGACGGTGGTGCTTCATCTATAAGAATTTATATCCCAAAAAATTCCGGATGTGAAATAATATCTGACATGGGACTATCCAGCAAAGAATATGAAGATTTTGTTAATGTTGGAGGAGATACATACAGAACAACCAACTACGAATCAGCACCGAAAAAAATCTTCATCTATCTTGATGGAGGTGTTTCATCAGTGAAAGTAAAAAGATACTAATTCTAATTAGAGTTCCATCGAAATAAATTCCATCAAATAGATTGTTGTCAACTATTCACTATCGTATCCATTTTTAATAGGATTACTGATTCCGCATTCTTACTTTTGGGAAAAATTTGAGAGCGTATCATGAAATCTTTTTTACTCATTTTATTAATAATTTCTTTTTTTCAGCAAAGTTTTTCACAAGATAAATTTCCAAAAAGAGAGTTCCGAGGTGCTTGGGTAGCAACTGTTGGGAATATCGATTGGCCAAGCGATCGAAATGCAACTCCTGGAAAACAAATCTCCGAACTCGTTTCAATTTTTGACAAACTTAAAGATGCAGGAATTAATGCCGTACTGTTTCAAGTAAGAACAGAATGTGATGCTTTGTATGAGTCTGAATTCGAACCTTGGTCATATTGGTTGACAAGCGAACAAGGTAAACAGCCAAAACCCTTTTTCGATCCGCTTGAATTCGCAATCTCTGAAGCTCATGCTCGAGGCATGGAACTTCATGCATGGTTCAATCCATACCGCTCGGTGAAAACTGTCGGTGAATATAAAAATGCATTTAATCATATATCCCAAACAAATCCGGATTGGATACTCTCATTTAATAATTACAAAATGCTCGACCCAGGTCATTCTGAAGTGCAAGAATTTGTTTTGAAAATTATGACAGATGTTCTAACCCGCTACGATGTCGATGGAATCCATTTTGACGATTATTTTTATCCCTATACTCCAAAAGTTTCTAATGAAGACTCACTTACCTTTGTTAAATATAACCGCGGGATCGATGATCTTGACAACTGGCGAAGAGATAACATTAATATCCTAATGGCAAAAATCTATGAAGTGATCAAAGCTGTAAAACCTCATGTTAAATTTGGCATTAGTCCATTCGGGATAGTTGAAAATAAATACACAGATACGAAAGGTTTTAATTCATTCTCGATGATCTACTGCGATCCATTAAATTGGATAGAAAACAAAATCGTTGATTATATTAATCCGCAGCTGTATTGGGCGATGGACCACGAACTTGCACCTTATGCGAAATTGCTTCCCTGGTGGGATTCAATTGTTGGGGATGTTCATCTCTATATCGGATTATTCTCATCACGCTTTATGGCAAGAAATTATTCAGGACGTGGTTCTGAACTTGGTGATCAAATCAGAATGAATCGAAATCATTCACATGTAAATGGTGCTGTTTATTTCAGCGCAAAGTCTATTTATAATAATTGGAACGGACTTGCAGATTCACTCAAAAATAATTTTTATAAATATCCTGCTCTCCCTCCAACTATGTCCTGGAAAGATTCTGTTCCACCGCTGACTCCTAAAAATTTAGTAATGCGGCTCGATAGCAATGGAGTGATGTTAACTTGGGAGAAGCCTGAAATCGCAACAGACGGAGACGGAGCTAGAAGTTTTGTTATCTATAGCTTCGATTCACTTGACAAAATAGACTTGGAAGACCCTAGCAAAATAATTCATATTACACCTCAAGCATTAACTAAATTCAAACATTATATCTCTTTGAAAGATAAAAAAGAATTCATCTACGTAGTAACTTCTCTCGATAAACATTTTAACGAAAGTAAAGATTACGCTATTGTTGCAATGGAAATTAATGAATAATTATTTTACTCAAAGATGCCATCGTATATTAAAAAAGTGATTAAATTAAGGAAGGGAGATATGGAATCTTTTGGGATGTTGTGCGGTAAGGAAAAGATTTTGAAAGATTCCATCCCGACCTGTCGGGATGGAATCTTTTTAACCGTTGACTTTCAACACAGTTCATCCTTACAAAATTCTATCACGA
>CAZNDS010000403.1:0-2276 GCA_964571865.1 uncultured Ignavibacteriaceae bacterium
AAAACCTACGATTGGACTATTGAGCAAAGGGAAAAAGGTGTTTGTGTTATTTCAGGTTTTCATTCAAAGATTGAAAAGGATGTTTTTGATATTTTATTGAAAGGAACTCAACCTATTATAGTTGTCCTTGCTCGTGGTATGATGAAACGCTGGCAAAAACAAATTCTCGGAGCTCTTAATCAGAATAGGCTGTTGATCATCTCACCCTTCAATAAAAACGTTAAACGAATAACAAAAGAGACGGCAAGAAAAAGAATCGAATTATTGATTAACTTGTCAGACGAAATCTTCATTCCGTTTCATGCGAAAGATGGAATAATACAAGCTGTTATTCGGTCTCATGTTGGTCTAAAGAAGATTTCTAATTTTGAATAAAACTTCCTCAGTTTACTCCAGCCTCTTATGAAATCTTAGCAGACTCAAAATAAATATCACAATTCCAATTGCCATCATTATCAGCATTTCGTCCCAAATTTCTGAGATGCCAACTCCCTTTAGGAATAAGCTTCTTAAAATTATCAAAAAATATTTTAATGGAATAAAGTGAGTTGTAAATTGGATAATCTCCGGCATGTTTTCGATTGGAAAAGTAAATCCCGATAAATAAATAAATGGAAGCATCACAAGGAAGACTGATATCATCATTGCCTGCTGCTGAGTGCGCGAAATTGTGGAGACGAATAGTCCCAATCCAAGTGTTGAGAACAAAAATGGAATGCAGCTTAAAAGGAGCAAGAAGAAATTTCCTTTCAAAGGGACATCGAAAAGAACTATTCCAGCGGTTACGACAATCAGAACGTCAATAAATCCGATGATGATAAATGGAACGAGCTTTCCAACTATCAGCTCCCATGATTTTATTGGAGTTACAATGATTTGTTCAAGCGTTCCCACTTCTTTTTCTTTTACGATTGCCATTGCGGTAAGTAAAACTGTAATCAATGTTAGTAGAAGTCCAATTACACCAGGAATGAAATACTTCGCGCTGATAAGTTCAGGATTAAACCACACTCTTGTTTCCGGAATAACTCTTGCAAACTTTATTTCATATCCCGATTTATCTTTAAACTCTAAAAGAATTTTTTGGTTGTAATTGAATACGATGCTAGATGTGTATCCCATACTGATATTAGCCGAGTTCGCGTCTGCACCATCGAAGAGAACTTGGACTTTTGCTTTCTGTCCCTTGGAAATATTTTTTGAAAAATCTTTCGGGATCACTATGACAATGTTTACAAGTGTTTTATCGAGATAATAATCTACGTGACTTACATCATCGATGAAGTACTCGATATTAAAGTAACCGCTTGACTCAAAAGATTGATAAAACTCTCTGCTCATTTGGGAGCGGTCAAGATCACAAATGGCAAGTGAAATATTCTTCACGTCAAATGTTACGGCATATCCAATGATAACTAATTGAAGAATTGGCGCAACAAAAATGATAGGAAGCATTCGAGGGTCGCGCCTGAGTTGAAGGAATTCTTTTTTCAGAAAATCAATAATAGTTCTCAAGTCAATCCTTTCTTTCGAAGAATGATGACCGATGCAAAAAATATTAACACAAGAAAGATTAGCATATAAGCCATTTGCTCCCAGATGTAATAGAATCCAACTCCCTTTAAAATAATTCCACGCAATGCGGTTAAATAATATTTCGCAGGAATGATGTAGCTTATGTACTGAAGAATTACCGGCATGCTTTTCAGCGGAAAAATAAAACCGGAAAAAACAAGCGTAGGAAGTAGTGTGACAAGTACGGAAATAAAAAATGCGACCTGCTGGCTTGAAGAAACCACCGATACTAAAATCCCAACTCCAAGAGCAGTAAAAAGAAAAACTATCGTATAAACCAAAAGAAGAATTAAATTCCCTTTAACGTTCACACCGAAAAATATCCAGCCTGTAATTAAAACTAAAACTGCTGCGAAGAATGCAAGAACTGCAGGAGCAGAAAGTTTTCCCATGATTAACTCATACATCCTTATTGGCGAGACAATGATTTGCTCAACCGTATTCCTTTCTTTTTCCCTTACCATTGAAAGCGCAGTGGCAATCACGGCCATTATCATTAGAATAAAAGCAATTAAACCTGGAACGAAAAGTTTGCAGTTTTAAGTTCGGGATTGTACCAGACTCTGGGAACAAGTTCAACATTTGCAAATGGTAACTCTCCAGGATTTTTCTCCTTTACTTTTATAAAATTATAATTATTTGAATAATAGTTGATATATCCAATGATACTCGAGGCTGTGTTCGATTCACTTCCATCGAGA
>CAZNDS010000404.1:0-222 GCA_964571865.1 uncultured Ignavibacteriaceae bacterium
TAAGTTACAAAAGAAATGTCGAACCTGATGAGCCAGTTGCTCTTGAGGTCTTTTCTCAATTGAGTAAGGATTATGACATATTTATTGACCTGAAAATGATGGTGGGAACTAAATGGTCAAAAGAGATCAAAGAAAATCTCTTGGAATCTGATTGTTTTATCAGTTTGATTTCAGAGAATTCCATTAAAAGCGAAATGGTCTCTACTGAAATTTTACTTGCGC
>CAZNDS010000404.1:232-2273 GCA_964571865.1 uncultured Ignavibacteriaceae bacterium
AAGCAAAAGCAACAGGTTCGCCTCTCATACTGCCTGTAAGGCTCAATTATTTCGGGGATTTAGATTATGACTTGATGGCTTATCTTGGCTCAAGTAATTACATAGTTTGGAGGAGTTATTCAGATACCCAAAGCGTAATAAAGCAATTGCAACAGGCAATTGATGGTTACAAGCTGTCTAATGACAAAGTTCTTGACTTCATAAAACAGCGGGAAAAAGACAAAGAAAACTTGATAAGGAAATTATTGTCAGATAATGATTTTGACAGAGCATTATCCGAGTGCGAAAAAATTCTTGAACAAAATCCTGATGCCCACTTGTTTCATTTGTTTTCAGCAGTTGCCATGTTAAAAGGTAGAGGGGCAAATACTTTTTCGACCAGCTTGGTTAAGCGAATAGAGAAGCATCTTGGCATTGCTTTTAAGGATAATAATTTAAAGTTTACTACTTTGGTTGTCTGGGGGATAATTAAACACGATCATTATTTTCTCAATGGTTTACGTCAGGCGCAACCATCACTTGATGAGATCAAGAAGAGTCTAGATGGATTGATGGCCGATTCTCTTGATATTGATTTGATCGAACTAATAAGAACTGATCAAATCACGTATAAGGCTTTAGGACTTCAAAACGTACTAAAGACCCATCTATGAGCGAGTATAAAGAGTATTCAAAAGATATATGGGATTATCTTGGTGACATGCTTTATATGCCATCAAGGGCTGACAGGGATAGATTAAAGCCTGCTAGAGTCCAGATCTGGGATTATTTTTTCCGAATTAGACCAAATGATGTGGGGATGCCACAAAAAGAAGAAATCAAAGAAATTGGGAAAGACATACTTGAAGAAATATCTAGGTATACACAGAGACAAAAAGAAATAAAAGGCTCTGTTGAAGAGAACAAACGAGTGCTATTTTGGAAAAGGGTTAAGTATTTTCTTTATGGTGTGGGTTGTTTTGCAATTACTATATTGGTTTATAGATTTGCTGCAAACAACAAGTTCAATTTAGATTGGATAATTGGATGTACTTTGCCATTTCTTGTCTTTGGGGCAATAATGTGGTTTGCCATTAGCATGGTTGGATGGGACGAGAAAAGAGAAATACGAGACCTAAAAAGACAATCTACAGTGTTGCACAATCTACATAATATGAAAATCAAAGAGAGGGTTGAAAGGAAGAACTTTCTAAAATCTGAAATCAGGGAGTTGAAAAAACAAATCCCGATACCACCCCCTGACGCAGATGTCTATCAATGGTTTCTGGAACATCTTTTTGCGGTTGTGGAAGATTCGAAAAGAGCGACAGGCTTGATAAGTAGCAATTTGATTGACATAGATTCTCAAAATCCCATCCCTGTTTTTGGTCCAGGCGAACTTCAGAATCCAAAGAGATTTCCGCCCACATTTACCGAAATCAATTCCTCCGATGACATTAATTTTGACATTAAAAAGCACTTAACTGCAAGACGATATTTTGAGTTGCCCAACGGCAAGATTGATGTTCTATATGGTATTTATTACCTTGAATGCATCTTGATAGCAAAGGACATGCTGGCGACCTATGGGTTGTTTTACGATTTCATTACTGGAAAGTCACATGCGGTTGAAACAACCGAACAATACTACAAAGATGTTGTTTCAATCATCATAACTAATGAGTTCAGATGGATTGAAAAAAGTGAAGGTGAACTAGGTGGAGAAAGAGCATTATACGTTGAGGATGCACCTACTTTTATTCTCTCCTTAGCCAGCGGCGAAAACCGTACTGTTACCTTCGTGAATGAAAAATATTTTTTAGAGATAAAAGATAAAATTGATTTGCCAGAAGAGAACGTTTCTAGAATATTCTTAATTGGAGCTTCCCGAACAAATGCCAACAATGCAATAAGAGCAATACGACAACGTCTCCGACTGCATAAAACTTTGGACAACGAAGCCGAATGAAAGGTGATAGTTGGTAAGTATTGGAATTGGTGTCATCTGCCAAAGTTGCACGAGATTATTCAAGCCCAACACAACGAAGTCGTGTGATCTCAC
>CAZNDS010000405.1:0-2026 GCA_964571865.1 uncultured Ignavibacteriaceae bacterium
TAATATACAAAATTCAAAATCAATTGTCAAGTTATTTCTGACGCATTACACTAGGAAGTGAGGCTCGAAATGCATGAGATAGGAATGATTGATCAAGATAGATAATACCTTTCGCGAGGTTCGGTAGTGGAATTTGTATGTTGTAAGAGCAGTGATAACATCCTCGTGTGAGATTGTTGTTCCATATGTCAACATTTCCGTACGAATAATCACTACCACACCCAGGGCATCTTCCTATTACTCTAGTTACTAACATAATTTCCGAGATTTGTATTGTTAACTATTCACTAAAATTAAATCATTATCATCATAAATTCAATCTCAGTAGTAATATTTATTGATTCTTTTCCTATCCTCATTCTCCTTATCACCCTTATAATAAATCTCAATCAACTCAATCTTGTCTTCTTTTTCAAAGTAAGCATAAATCACGCGTATGCCTGAGTGAGCTCCTTTGCCTTTCAGAGATCGGCAGGCAAACTTTCTCGCTTTGAAAATCTTCGGCTCATCAAAACCTAAACCGGGGATTCGAACAATTCCACCGTTATCGATTCCGTTCTTATGATAATCTATAAGAGCAATCCTGAGTATGAAATCTTTTCTTAAGTCTTCTTATATCCTTCTCGAAATTATCAAGACGAACTATAGAGCGAAACATTTTTATCTTGTGGATTTTTCTTGTGATCTTTGTGTCCCAGATAAGTCGAAAGTATATTTTTTACCACAAGAATCGCATGTAATTCGAAAACGGCGAGTTCTTTTAGTCATTACTACTGTTTTACTTTTATTCATTCTCCCACACTCCGTACATCTTGTAGGATTCAACTTCATTAAGGCCATATGCCCTCCTTATTAATGTTACTAATCTGTTGTTTTGTATTCTCTTACTGTATACTCTTGGGTTCGATAAAAAACCGCTTCGTACTCTATGATTGATCCATCGTCTGTACTACGCCATGGTACATCTCCATGTGAATAGTCACTTATCTGTTGTGCATTCATGTCGGAGAGCCGCTTTAAAACATCTTCAATCACCTCAAGCTCAGTCGCACTCAGTTTTGAGAGGTTGGGTTTCCTAACAGGTAGATATTTTGTTTGAGGGAAATCAAAATATTTGCTCTTCACTTTCACCATATCACCGTCATCAATCATCTTTTGTGCAATCTTTGAAAACTCGACTGGTGTAGGTCCATAACGATTTTTCTGATACTGCGCCCCGATTAACTGCTCTTCATATTTTTCATAAAAGTTAAAATCTATAAAGTATAGTAATTTATAGATTACTGTTTCACCGATATTCGGCTTGGAACCGACACGGTCGAGAATATATAGCAAAACTTCCTTAAACTTTTCAAGGTTCTTCTGGGGAACATTGATTCTTATCTGCTGCTTTTCTTCCTTTCGTTTTGAGCCGGGGGATTTTGGTTTTTCATTTTCGCTGAGAATAATTTCAGGTTCTTTCTTTAAATCAAGTAAAGACTCGACCGGAATATGGAAAATTCCAGAAAGCTTAATCAATTCATCGGCAGTAACGGTTCGCTCACCTCGCTCGATTTGTGAAATGGCTGGACGCGGTAACTCCAATTTTTTGGCAAGCGTATCCTGGCTTATATCTAATCGCTCCCTGATATCTTTTAGTTTCTTTCCAAGTTTCTTATAAAAATCACTCATAGCAATTACCCTTTCAGTTGCTATAATATAATAATTGTAAGATAATAAAGCAAATGATTGTTCGATAATCGAACATAAAATACTTGTTACTCTTTGGTTGGGTGTAAGCTCCTTATAAAATAAAAAAAGGGATGTTCAATCCAACATCCCATCACATTATTAATAAGCTGAGAAATACCTTTTTCTAAACTATTTTCTTATTGACACTTTTCTTTGGATAGTTGCTTCAAAACCTTTTTCGCTGCAACACAGAGACCTGCAGTTCTATTCGACTGTAGATTCTCGATTGTAGTGCGGAGCTCGTTGGAAATACCCGTTTCGTGCCTGGCAATGTTTGCTAGTACGTACATGGCAT
>CAZNDS010000405.1:2036-2256 GCA_964571865.1 uncultured Ignavibacteriaceae bacterium
GATTGGGCTTCGCTCATTTGCAAGCTCATCAAAACACACAGTTATAACTTTACCAAGCTGACTGCGAGGGATTTCAACAAACTGAAGAGTACGAACAACATTCCGTTTTACTGCATCGTGAACGCCGGGTTCACACATTTTCTTAAGCATTGCATTAAGCCATGGCAGGATAAGCTTTGGATGTTTTTCACCGCAATGACCAACAACCCACGCACTCCGC
>CAZNDS010000406.1:0-2255 GCA_964571865.1 uncultured Ignavibacteriaceae bacterium
GCCAAGTCCATTTTTAACCGATGAGGACTGGCAATCAATAAGAGATAATCCACTGATTGAAATTTCACCATTCAAGAATTCGATCCGTTCAATTTTTGAAGCAATAACACAAGAACAGAATATAGAGGAACAAATTACCGATGAAATTTTCACTGCACCATTGGTTGATGCTGTTGCAGAACAAGAAGAAATTCAAATACCAGAGATTGACATTTTAAGCAATGATTTGAGATTCTCACAAAGCACGCGAAGGATAAGGAATGCTGCATGGGCTATAAGAATAAAAAAGAAATATAATTACATGTGTGCTGTTCCGAATTGTGATGTAATAGGACAAATCTTTGTTGAAGCTGCGCACATTAAGTCCGATAATGCACCGGATGGCAACATCCCGCATAGAGCGCATATTTTAAATGGGCTCTGTTTATGCAGACATTGTCATATTGCTTTTGACAAAGGTTATTTCTCACTTACCGATACTCATAAAATCATTACATCAATAAGATTAAATGATATACCCGCCCAGAATCTCAAAACCGTCATTACTTCAAGCGCAAATATTCAAATCAAGAATAGAATAGATAGGAGGTTACCATTAGTCGAATTTATTCAGTATCACAGGAGTAACAGATTTAAAGGCTAAAAATAACATAAATGGGACATGCAGAATTAGCATATAAATTATCTTTTGATGAATTTGAAGTAGTCAGCATGGTTGCAGAGCCAACATTAGATTATAATCTCTTTGCGTACGAATTAGAAAATTCACAGGCAGAGCAGCTAAAAATATTTAATAATCTCGAAAGATCTCTTCCATTTTATAGTGGCGAGTCTTTCAAAAATCAAGTACATTTTCAATTTGCTAATCAAACACCAGTCCAGAGATGGTTCCCTTACCGTGAAGGTTACTCCTTAAAACTTGTAAATGCTTTTATCAATGAATTAAGAATAAAAGGAAATACTTTTGATCCATTCTCTGGTAGTGGAACTACCCTTCTGGCATCACGCATGGCTAATTTAAATTCATTTGGAATTGATGTAAATCCTATTTCTGTCTTAGTTGCTAAAGTTGAAAATGAACAATACATATCGGAGGATATCATTCAAATTGAAAAAGAATTAAAAAAGTTGACAGATATTGAAAAATCTAATAAGAATTTTCAGACCTCATTTGAGTTAGCTAATAAAGTATTTAATCAAGAAATTTTACAGACGCTTCTTCAATTTAAACACCATATAACAACTATTCAGCATGAAAAAACTAAAATGGCATTTTTTGGTGCATGGCTTTCAATAATTGAAGATGTCTCTAACATTAAGAAAGAAGGAAATGGAATCAAATACAAAAACCGCAAGAGAACTCCTAATGGTTATATAAATATTGAAAAAGAAAAATGGGAAAATGATAAATTTCCTGATAATAAATTCAGCTTTGTAAAAACTAAACTTTCTAATCGTATTGAAATAATTTTATCTGACTTAAAATTTAATTATGTAAATGTGATAAAAAACCAAACATTTACAATGGCAACTGCTTAGAGTTTGAAAAGTTTTTCTCAGATGAAATTGAATTAACATTCTTTTCGCCTCCATACTGTAACTGCTTTGACTATTTTGAGATACATAAAATCGAACTCTGGCTTGGCGACTTCGTATCTGACAAGGAAGAATTTAGGAAATTAAGAAATACTGGTTTTCGTTCAAATACAAATTCGTTAAATCACAAGCCAATAATTTATAAAAATGAGTATCTTGAGAATCTTATAAGCCTTTTTGAGCCTCAAAAACTGTGGAATAATAATATTCCGAATGTTGTAAGAGGTTATTTTGATGATATGTACACTCTTTTAAATAAACTCTACAGACAGACAACTAAGAATGGCTACATAGGAATTGTTGTTGGCAATTCTGCTTATTCAGGTGTAATTATTCCGACAGATAGTTTAATTGCAGAAATTGCAAGAGAAATAGGTTTTAAAGTGAAAAACATCTTTGTAACAAGACATCTGACTACAAGCTCTCAACAGAAACAAAAATTAGAATATTTGAAAAATTATTTAAGAGAAAGTATTGTTTTGCTTGAAAAATGATTAAATCTCATGACTATTTGATCGTTAAGGAATTTATTCCAGACAAAATTGAGCATGGTTCAATCTTAAATATATTTGCTAATAATGTAACAGCTCATACACACGGTTTTCATAAGTATCCTGCTAAATTCATTCCACATATCCCCAAATGGGCAATCAATAAGT
>CAZNDS010000407.1:0-2250 GCA_964571865.1 uncultured Ignavibacteriaceae bacterium
TAGTAATAAACTGCTAAAACTCACTCATTTTCTAATGACAAATCTGGGTTAAATCAAATCGAGCTTAGAATTACTTACCTTTGGCGTTAATCTACTTCTGTGAAATTCTTAGTCTATTCTTTGCTCTTTCCATTGCGAGAAAAGCTCTCTCATAATCTAAATTTGGAGCTTTTTCCTTTATCCTACTAAGTGCCCGTTCTAACGCTTCTTCAGCACGTTTAACATCTATCGAATCAGATTTCTCAGTAGTCTCTGATAAAACCGTGACAACATTATCAAGCACAACTGCAAAGCCGCCGCTCGCTGCGTAGTACTCGATCGCATCATCAACATTTTGAACTTTAATCTGACCAATCGAGAGGTTGCTTAATAAAGGGGCATGATTATAAAGAACTTGGAAACTTCCGATTTCACCAGGAAGAGTCACTGACTGAACATCTTTTGAAAACACCACTTTGTTTGGAGTGATTATCTCAAGTTTGATATTCTTCGAATCACTCACTTTGCAGCCTCTTTGCTTTTTCAACTGCTTCTTCGATCGTTCCTACCATAAAGAAAGCACCTTCTGGTAAGTGATCATAATCGCCATTTATGATTCCTTTAAAACCTTTAATCGTGTCTTCTAGTTTTACATAACGACCTGGAATGCCGGTGAATTCTTCTGCAACGAAGAATGGCTGAGAAAGAAACTTCTGAATTTTTCTTGCCCGTTGAACAGTTATTTTATCATCATCGGAAAGTTCATCAATGCCAAGAATGTTGATAATATCCTGTAAATCTTTGTAAGTCTGAAGAATCTCTTTAACTCTTCGTGTAACCGCATAATGCTCTTCACCGACTACACCGGGTTCAAGAATTCGCGAAGTCGAATCAAGCGAATCAACAGCTGGATAGATTCCAAGCTCGGCAATTTGACGGCTCAATACAGTAGTTGCGTCAAGATGTGAGAATGCAGATGCAGGAGCTGGATCGGTTAAATCATCGGCAGGAACGTAAATCGCTTGAACTGAAGTGATCGAACCTTTTTTAGTTGACGTAATTCTCTCTTGAAGCTCTCCCATTTCAGTCGAAAGTGTCGGCTGGTAACCAACTGCAGAAGGCATTCGTCCTAACAGAGCACTTACTTCACTGCCAGCTTGAATGAATCTAAAAATATTATCGATGAATAAAAGAACATCTTTTCCTTCTTGATCTCTGAAATATTCAGCGATAGTTAATCCTGTCAAGCCAACTCGCTGTCTTGCACCGGGCGGTTCATTCATTTGCCCGAAAACCATTGCGGTTTTCTCAAGAACTCCTGAACCTTTCATCTCAAGCCAGAGATCGTTTCCCTCACGGGTTCTTTCACCTACTCCTGAAAACACAGAATATCCGCCATGGAACTTTGCGATATTATGAATCAACTCCATAATTATAACTGTTTTGCCAACGCCTGCTCCACCGAATAATCCGGTCTTCCCGCCTTTTGAATATGGCTCAATAAGATCAATTACTTTTATACCAGTTTCGAGCATTTCTTTTTGTGTGCTAAGTTCTTTGAACTCAACTGCTTCACGATGGATCGGTAATTTCTTATCAGTTTTAATTTCACCTAAGCCGTCAATCGGTTCACCGATAACATTCAATAATCTTCCTAAAACTTCCGGTCCTACAGAAACTTCAATCGGTTTTCCTGTATCAAAAGCATCCATTCCTCTTACAAGTCCATCTGTTGAATCCATTGCAACGGTTCGCACCCTATCTTGTCCCAAATGCTGCTGAACTTCACAAACTAATTCTTCATTTTGTCCTTCGATAGACTGGCGCGGAACTTTCACTGCATTGTAAATTTGCGGAAGATTTCCCCCTGAGAAATCGATATCAATAACAGGTCCAATAATCTGTACTATCTTACCTTGGTTCATTTAGTATCCCTTTGATTAAAATTTTTGAGCACAAAAATAAGGAATATCAAAAAGTCTTACAAATATTTTTAGATATTGACAGTTGGATGCTTAAATCCGACCTGTCACAAGATACAGTTGTTGTGGCGGGTATAGGAATTTTGAATTAATTAAAAACCGACCTGCCACAAGATAGAGTTGTTGTGGCGGGGAAGGATTTTCTGTTAATCAAAAAACATTTTTCACCAATTAGGTGGGAAATAATATTCCGTGAGTTAGTCCAAAAGGTAATTAATCTTTGTGATTCTTCGAGTCCGTTAGAGTCTGTTGCAGAACGATCAATATATAAGAAGAATACATCAAAACT
>CAZNDS010000408.1:0-2225 GCA_964571865.1 uncultured Ignavibacteriaceae bacterium
TAGTGTTTTTTCTAATGGCGGTCATTAGAAATTGTTACCTAATGACAAATTTGGGTTAAAAGTGAATGATTTCCGGTTTATAAACTAAACTTTGGACGCTGGCCTAGGAACAGCTTGCATGATACTTTTTGATACCCCTATAATTGTTTTACATTTGGCATTATCAAAAAACTGATTCTATATCAAAATTTTGATAGTCTATTAGCACATTTAGGTTAAAAATTTCATTATTTTAGAAAAAATTTTCAACAATTAATTGGAATGATAGTTGTTCCAATTAGTCAAAAAATGGAGAACTTATTATGAAAAAAATAATTTTGCTAGTCCTACTTTTCCCACTCGTATCTTCTGCACAATATTACGGTGAACGCAGCACAGAACAGAGCTTTGAACAATCCGACATGTATTTTACAAGTTACTTCTTAAACACTTTCGGATTGAAGAATTTCAAAAAGGTCAGCGTGGGTTTGATCGATAATCCATTCTTGAACATTTATTTAAATCCAGCGGCAACAATCGATCTAGGTGAAAATGATTACCTATTCTATCTCGACTTCCGCGGTGATAGAACGGAAGCACCTGTTGTCGATTACGTCTATCCCCTTTACTTTGATATGAGAAGCAGTTTAGTTCCATATCCCGATATCAGGTGGATAAGCACAACCCGTACAGAACCGGAGCCAATTTTTTCTATCGGGCTGATCACAAATCCATTAAAAGAAATCACGAGCAAGTTTTACGTCGGCGGAACTTACCAATTACTATATCGTGAGGAAAAATTTTATAACAATCCATATTGGATCTACAATCCAAGATTTGGCTACGACGTATTTGGCGGTGTGAGGCAAGGACTCGGTGAAGTCCCGACCGAAGACCGATACTCCGGATCAGACCAGATGATAAACACAGGACATCTCTTTACGGGATTTACCGGCTATCAATTCAGTGATAAATTGAATGCAGGATTATTCTTCAATGCCGTAATTCATTCAAGAGAAGGTGAATACTTAAACAGCATGAAAGACGAATTCGGTTCAACAAATTTTCAGGAATGGGAAAGTCAAAACTCTCAATCAAGGAATCAAAATTATGATCATTGGGATTTGGCACTCGGAATAAACTACAAGCTCTCCGAAAAATGGAGTGCCGGAATTAAAGCCGGTTACTTAAAAGGCAAAGCCGAACAGAACAATTCTCTGTATACGTATTATTACTCGAAACAGGACACACCAGATGTTTCAAAACAATGGTACTATAATTATTCTAAATCAAACACGAACCAAAATTGGGATCACGACGGCAACACCAAATACTTTGGTTTTAATTTTTCAAACAAGATCGACGAAAACAAAGAATTCAGCGGATATTATAAATACTCAAACGCCAGCATTGATTTCACAAATAGTTCACAAATCATTGACACTTCGAAATATAATTCTAAATGGGTGAATACTTATGATACTTCCTGGTATCGTTATCAGGGTATATCGTCAGCATCTGATAAAAGATTTGGAAGCGGTACAAGAATAAAAGGTTCGCACGAAGGAATGCTTAACTTTAAATGGAAACTTAGTGAAAGATATACACTTCTTACAGGAATTTACATCTACGACAGTAAACTTGAAATTGACGGGAGAGAACCTGTGAAAGCGTATCGAATGTCGAGCTATTCTCATAATAATTCTTCGGGAACTTATGCTTATTCCAAATACCAAGATTTACTTGAAGATAAAGAATTAGTTTGGAAATATGTATCTGAAGAATGGTCATTGCAAATACCAATCCTGCTTCATTTCCAAATCAATGAAACATTCGGAGTGATGCTCGGAGTGAATCGTTATTTCTATGGCTGGAAAATCACCGATCAAACAACGGCATATTTCAAACTCAGGAAGAAAACAGAAAACGGTAGAGTGAAAGAAGATAAAAATTTTGCAGAAAGATATACTCAGCCTGCAACACGGACAACAGAAAATTTCACAGATATGATCGCAAGTTTCGATATAAATATTTCTCCGCAGTTGACAGCGAAATTAATGATCGATCCAGACTTCGATGAATCCTTTAGAATCGCTCAATGGTGGCTTAGTTTTCAAGCCAAGCTCTAATTATTTATAGGGGTATAAAAACGAGTCATGTTTGGTAACGAAACTCATCCTCCAGCTGAAGCTGACCAAAAAGTTCTTAGAGCAGTTTTGTGTTTTGGTGTTTTTGTGGCTCTTGTG
>CAZNDS010000409.1:0-2222 GCA_964571865.1 uncultured Ignavibacteriaceae bacterium
CTTGTATGTCGGTTGTATATATAAACACACCTGCAGCTGCAATGTCTAAATCTTCCCCATAACTACTGCCCCACTCAGGGTATTTGCATGAAGACGGAGTTACTCTTACTTCACCACATGGAGACATAGCGCCGATCGCGATTGTTTCAGGATATCTAGCGGGGTATTCAATAGGGCTTGTATTTTCGTTACCAGCCGAAAAACAGACAGGAATATTATTATTAACTGCATTCTGGATTGCAGCGTGTATCGCTGTTAAATCTCCAGAAGAACGCCAACTGCAGGAAATAACAATTCGTGTAAAATCGTTTCTTCGGCTGACTGCGTAGTTGATAGCATCAGCCCTATTTTGGTTCATTCCGGCAAAATGATCTATTTGAAGCGGCATTACTCTACAAGCAGGTGCAACACCACGTACTCCGATACTGTTCATAGTAGCAGTAGCAATTCCAGAAACTGCAGTCCCATGTCCGTGTCGATCATCCGGTTCTTGGGGTCTATCGTCTCTATTACCAAAATCCCAATCTTCATTTCCGCGTGGAAGAATATTTGCTTGAAGATCTGGATGTGTTTGGTCAATTCCTGTGTCAATGACTACGAGGATAACATTTTGGTTCCCATAAGTGATATCCCAAGCAGAAAATGCTTTAATATCATTACCCACTGTATATTCACTTTTTTGGCCGGTGTTTCTTAAATGCCACTGCTGATTCAAGTAAGTATCTTGGAGCAAGTCATTGAATCCATAAGATGCAGGCTCACTGAACTTGACTTGTGGTAATGACATATATGTACGAACAACCTCGAAAATAATCATCCCATTTGGAATAGTAATAGTGTAATAGCCTGGGGTCCAGTGCTTGATTGCAATTTCAGAACCCTGACGAGAAATTATCGACGCAGCTTCGGATTCTGAAACGTTATCTTCAAATTGAACAGTAATCCATTCAGGATCAAAATAGCGTTCATATCCTTCCTGATCAATAAACACTGGGATTACACCTGACACTGACGCATTTCGGACGAACTGTTCTTTAGCTACGTTGAATGAAATTCCGTTGGGTAAAGTAAAAACACCATATCGAAGTTTTTCAAGTCCTTCCATCTTGTGTTTGTTAACAAGACCATTTTGCCTTGAAAAATTTTGAATTTGGTCTAGTGTTATACCTTCTCGGAACTTTATTGCAACTTCTCTATCCCTAGGAGTAAACACGAAGCTCTTGCCAAAAAGCTTGTCAGTGTAATAATGATCTTGTGCAAAGACTGGAATAGTAAATAGAACGACGTAGAGTAGAACTAAAAACCTCTGTTGGAAAAATTTAGGTCCTATCTTCATGGCATCCTCCATGTTTTTAATTTGTTATATTAATTATAGCGGGACGAAATAATTCCCGCTTCTTAATTAATGTTTTATTAAGTTGATTATATGGTTGTGGATGTGGCAATGTATCAATCCAGAAATAGGCTGCGTCAAAATACTCAGGATAATAATGATCGTTATTTAGCAATGAAAAGAAAAGATATTTTCCTATTCTCACACAATCTTTTCCAATTACATTCGAAGGACCAGGGACAATTCTAGATAATGTATCACCTGGATAAATAGTAAGATAAAAAAGAATCATGGCATCAGTATTACCTAACCACCCATAATGTTCATAGCAGAAATCAGGTCGGTTGTCAGGATTTGGTACATATGGCCAGTTTAATTCTTGAGGCACCAATCCCCATGGATATAAAGGATCATAATTTATTCTAACCTTAACGGGATCACTTGATATATTTGTCAACTTCATTCGCATCCCTGAAAATGCAAAGAAATTTGGATTGTTGAGATTATTTTGTGAGACTGTAGTTTCGGCCGGCTCAACCCAAAACTGTAAAAGCTGTTTTAGCTGAAAATTAATAAAAGGTTGAATTTCTCCATTATTTACCATAATTGAAAACTCTTCTGTTTTAAAGTAAGGATATCTTGCTTGAAATGTATAACTACCATTTTGAAGTGAATCAAATAGAAAATGTCCCTGCGAGTCGGTTATTGTCCATATGTTCAGCTCTAAAATCTTTACCATTATGCCAGAGTGTTCTGTTTGATTCTCAAGCCGCACGAACATTCGTGGTGTTTCATTTGGCTTTGTTGCTTCTTCTTGGCACCCGAACAATACAACTACTACCACTAACATCAAAATAAAATGTGAAAGAAAAGAGGGTGTTTTCATTTT
>CAZNDS010000410.1:0-2218 GCA_964571865.1 uncultured Ignavibacteriaceae bacterium
GGTCAGCCAAGATTTCAAATATTGATTTTAACTCGGTTCTTTCTTTAGTATTTAGCCGTCTTAATCGTGTTGTTTGAATTTGTCTCGCATATTTCTCTTCAAAAGGTCCGCTGCTTATGAGTATTAGTTTTTTAACAAACAACGGGTATTTAGCGGTAAATATAAAACTGAGCCACGCACCCCAGGAATAACCAATCATAGTTACAGGAAGTTTTGCATATATATTTAGAATGTTTTTCAGCTCTTTAACTTGTCCATTAATCGAAGTTGCAGTTTGAAAAGGTTCTAATACACCAAAGTCAGATGCAAGTTCGCGTGCAACTGGTGCCATTTCGCCTGCTGCACCTGGACCTCCGTGAATTACCGCAATATTAAAAGGTGGCTTACCATATTTTCTTAGATTTTTCATTAATAATAATTAAGGGTGCGACTAATATATAGCCACACCCTTTCTATTGTAACCCTATTAATTATTTTAACAATGTGATTCTTTTTGTTTCTTTATAATTGTCAGAAATTAATTGAACAAAATAAACACCGGACGAAAGAACATCATTCAAATTCAGCGTGAATTGTCTTGTTCCGGTTGTTTGATATTGGTTAATCGGTGATGTGACCAGCTGACCATTTGCCGAATAAACATTGACTCGAACGAAACCAGGTTTGTTCAAGTTATATTTTATCAATGTTTGATTTGTAACAATGCTTGGAGTCACTGATAAACTGTGTTGTGAAATTATGACATGGTGTCTTTCTTCAACACCAGGATTAGTCAGGTTTAAATAGACTCTAATATAACCATTGTAGGGACCGTATTCACCAAACACCAAATCCAAATCGCCATCTTCGTCCCAATCATTAAAATGAATGCGCGGATTGGCAAGTCCATCAGTAATAAATCCGGTTTGAGTGCTTAGTCTTTGACTGGTATTAAAAACCGGTGCCGCATTGGTTCCTTCATTTTTATAGAAATAGACATAGCCGGTTCTCTCACCGACAATTAAATCTTTCAAACCATCGCGGTCTAAATCATATACAACCGGTGCAGCCCTTTGTAAATTGATTGGAGAACCAGCACAGTTTATTGGGGTGTAGGCGCCAAAAACCGGGGCAGAATCCTGACCCGTATTTAAATATACCCTAACATTATTGGTTCCGCCATATTCACCAGTCTGTCCGGTTAACAAATCTTTTTTACCGTCTTCATTCCAGTCATTGATGAATGGTGTGGAATTATAATCAACCTGTATGTCGACTCCGCTTGATTTTATCCGACCGGCATTGACTAAAGCATTATTAGGTGCAGTGGCTCTAAAAAATGTAATATAACCATTTCTTTCACCAACGATTAAATCTCTTCTGCCGTCGTTATTCCAATCGCAAACTGCGATTGCTGCGCCCTGACATCAGCCCGATGAGACCGAGATGTCAACACCGCCCGCCTGAACAAACGAACCAGTTGTAAAAATCGGAGCGCTGTTGGTTCCGGAATTTCGCCAGAACTGAACTTTGCCGGAAGTAAATTGACCAAAAAGCAGGTCTTTTACACCATCGCCATCCCAGTCATAAATAAAAGGCGAAGCACAGCCGAGCGGAACAGTGATTGGCGAACCGCCAACCGAGATATTAAAATAGTTAGCGAAAATCGGTACCTGGGCGTACATTATAGAGATTCCACTAACCAAGAGTAACATTAGTACTTTTTCTTTCATACCATCCTCCTGTATATTATAATTTTACTCCATAAATAATAATTGTCAATTATTTTTGTTAAGATGCTTCAAAACTCTGAGCGCAATTAATGTTATCCATTTACTCGGCTTGCCTTTTTGTTCAAGATTTGCTTGCATTCTACCAGTCGGAGCATTTTCTAAAATCCACTTGCCGTCTTTTTGCTGCTTTTTAATGAGAATTCTTATTGCATCATCTATACGTTTGTCTTTTGTAAAACCGAGCTTAGTCAAAACGTCCAATCCCCTTAAAATATTATAACTATAAAATCCTGGGAATGTTAATTTCAACCAGGATGGATTAATCGTTTTGTAATTATGGTGGTCGGCTTGATACAAACGATGCATCAGTAAAAACTCCGCCCCATTTCTAACTGTTTTTTTCATCTCAATTGAATATTCTTCTTTTGGAATTTCGCTGAATGCTTCGAGCGGACAGATTGTACCATAAAAACAGCCGTGAGTATCGTTAATATGAGCAGACCAGT
>CAZNDS010000411.1:0-2217 GCA_964571865.1 uncultured Ignavibacteriaceae bacterium
ACTCTTATTTGGATATTTAGAGAATATAATATCAGATAGAGAGTTGATACGCAGAGCATCAGACTCGCTATCAGTGAGATACTATTTAAGATATGACTTAGATGAAGAACTTCCATGGCACAGCACCATATCTCGAACAAGAGCAAAAATACCTGAACAAATATTTGATAGATTATTTCAAAGAGTCTTAAAAATTAGTGTGGAGATGGGATTTGTAGAAGGTGTTCACCAATCAATTGATTCAACATTAGTAAAGGCAAATGCGTCGTTAAAATCATTAGAAAGAAAGACTCCACAGTTAGAATTAGAGCAATATATACAGAAGACCCGTAAAGAGAATGAGGAATCAGAAACAAAGAGTCTACTTGTAGATGATGAAAAATCAAAGAATATTTCAGAGGGGCACCATATGGCAAATGGATTTAGAAGTCAAGATTGTTCCGAACAAGTAGATGGTATTTTATTAAACAAACCAAAGAATACATCGGGATTAACCGAAGACCAAGATCAAACAATACAAGAGTCCTTAGAATTAGTCACTAAAGAAGTATTAACCAAGTCAAAGTTAATCAAACGAAGTAATAAAGATTATATAAGCAACACCGATCCCGATAGTAAAATAGCTCGAAAGCCAGGTAAACCAACGAGCCTATATTATTCGACTCATTACAGTGTAGATAGAAAAGGGAGAATAATAACTGATGTATATACAACATTTGCAGATAAGAACGATTCAGAAAATTTGCTTGGAGTAGTAAACAGAGCCGAAAAGAGATTAAAAGAATTTGGATTAGAGATAAAATCTGTAGGAGCAGACAAGAACTATTGTTCTGGAATAAATTTAAGGGAATTAGAAAAATGCGGGAAAATACCTTACATACCTACAAGGAAATATCCAAATAAAACAGTTGGCCTATCAAAAGAAGAATTCAAATTAGATGAAGAAAAAAATAAATATACCTGTCCAATGGGAAAAGAGTTAAAATATCACCAGTTAAGAGAAGGTTATGCAAAAGTATATTTTGCATCAAAACAAGATTGCTTAGAATGCCAAATAAAGGATAAATGTATTCCCCAAAGCAAGAGGCGTAAGATTCAACATACTATTTACAATGAAGAATATAAAAGGTTGTCTGAAAGATCGAAAACTTGGACTTGGAAAAAGATGATGAGAATAAGAAAGATAACAACCGAACCATTATTTGCTGAAGCAAAGACATATCACGGATTATCAAAATTTATGACTCGAGGAAGAGACAAAGCGCAGAAAAATTCATTGATAATAGCTACAGTTCAAAATCTAAAGAGAATAATGAAAGTAAATGGAAAGAACAGAAAAGTACTGATGCAAATCGTAAAAAAATCAGATTCAATAATCCATTTACAAGAAAAAACTATTTGCGGAATTAAAATTATTTTTCAAAAAATTACTTTTTTACTAAACTTAAAACCAGGTTATTATTTTTAAGAAAAAAATGAGTGTTCTGCAACAGACTTTAACGGAGTCGGATGAATAATGAATATTAGAATAAATTCAGCTAATCAAAATTTCATTTGGATTTAAAATAAATCTTATTTAGATTTGGTCTAAATAATAATAATATCTTTCACATAGAATGAAACAAATATGAAAAAATCCTTCTTTTTTTTTGGTTATACTTTTAATGATTTTTTCTTGGTTGAATCTAAAAGCAGATGATAAGTTTTTTGCACGTTCTTATACTACTTATACTCTTCCGTCGATACTACTGGAATTCGGATTTCAGCAGCCAGTAGAATTGTAATGGGAATTAGTTTAATGTACCTGCAAAATCACGATACGATTAATGTAAAGAGTATAGCCCATAAAGAAATCGATTTGAATTGAGTCAACACAACAAAAGCTATATTCACATGAATCAATTAAATCAACGTTTATCACTTAATGGTAATCTTAAATATCAAATAAAAAACTTGGAGTTACTTATGAAAAATTTCCCTCGTAAACTAATAGTAATTCTCTACCTCGCTATTTCATCCTCAATTTATCCACAGCAAGATACAGTTGCTACAGTTGAGTTTCCAACTATAATAGTAGTTGGGTCAGTTGAGCGTATGCCCAAAATTGCAGGTTCTGCTTTCATATTGAGCGATAAAGAATTATTGCTTTCAAGAGTATTTAATATAAATGAAGCGCTTAAAAAAGCTTCTGGAGTAAACATTAGAGAAGAAGATGCA
>CAZNDS010000412.1:0-2195 GCA_964571865.1 uncultured Ignavibacteriaceae bacterium
CTTCATTTTCACAAAGTAAGCGTTGATTATAATTATTCTAAGTTAGAAACTTCAAAAGTCTCAACATGGCAATAAACATTCATTAAGGCATTTGAAGTTAGTGCTAAGAAAACGTAATCAACAAAACTCCAATAAACATTAATATCGAGGCAGTCAATCTCTCTTTCAAATTTCCTTCTTTAAAGAAAATTCTACCGAAGATCACACTCAATATTGAATTTGTTCTCTTGATTGAAATTACATACGGAACAATAGTTAAGCTTATTGCAATCATGTGACAAATGATTGTGAGGGCAGATAGAGCTCCGATACCGGATAGAGCTTTAAAATTTTTCCTGAATAATCCAGGTTGTTTTTTGAATGTTGGGAGAACAAATAGCAGAAGAACAAATCCAATGTATGCTTGTATCGTGAATGAATAAAATAACGGAGAAGAATTTACTACTCCGATCTTATCAAAGTTAGCTGTAATACTCCAAAGCAGAACAACAAATAACATGTATCTCGGTCCCTTTTCAAAAACGATTGCTTTGAACGGAGCAAAGAATCCCTTCCAGCTGCTTTTCAAGTTTAACAGATAAGCACCAAGCACGATTAAAACCATTCCCGCGATACCTTGCGAATTTGGGAATTCGCCCACAATTATTGGAGATGTAATTAACAATAACAGCGGAGACAACGTCGTCAGTGGTACGGATATCGATAAATCAGAATGCTTGATTGACTTCATAAAAAAAACAAGTGCAGCAACGTTCAAACTTCCGCTTACAAGTAATCCGGCAAAATACATCGGTTTAATTTCCGGAATTTCGAAAAGTAAAACAGGTGAGAGGAGTATCGCCGAGAAAAAACAATTGCTCCATGCTACAACGTACTCATCAACATTTTTGAGTGTTGCTTTCGCTGCAACATTCTTTAGCGAATCGAAAAGTGCAACACCGAATGCGAGGAGGATCCACATTTATCGATTTACTCCGCAGGATGCTCGTGAGTTAAGCAATGAATCGTGCCAAGTCCCCAAACGAGGTCAACTGAATGAATCCCAACGATTTTTCTATCAGTGAATAACTCAGATAAAATTCCAAGAGCAATTCTGTCCATCGGATCGTTGAAAGTTGGAACTAAAACATAAGCATTTGAAATGTAAAAATTCGCATAACTTGCTGGCAGTCGCTGTCCGTAGAAATAGAGTGGTGCCGGCATCGGAAGCGCGACAACTTGAACTTTCGAACCATCCTGAAGTGTCATCGATTCAAGCCGTTCTCTGTTTTCATTGAGTGCATAGTAATTTTCATCCTTAGGATTTTTTTCCTGTACGATTACAACTGTAGTTGAATTTACAAATCTGCAAAGATCATCAACATGACCGTGTGTGTCATCTCCGGCGATTCCTTTACCGAGCCAAAGAACATTTATGATGCCGAGGTACTTTTTAAAGACATCTTCGTAATCTTTTTTAGTAAATCCCGGATTTCTCACTTGAACCTTTGTATCCATCAAACATTCTTCTGTTGTAATAAGTGTTCCTTGTCCATTCGTGTCGATCCCGCCCCCTTCTAAAACAACTTGTCGATTCTCGTGCATCGCTGGAATTAAAGGCAGTTGATATTTACTAGAGATTGTTTGTGGAATCTTCAAATCGTATTTGTGATTTGGATATTTTGCCCAGCCGTTAAATTTGAATTGCACAGCTTTGATTTTGATTTCATCGGTTCTCACAAATGCTGGTGACGAGTCGCGAAGCCACCCGCGGTCGGTTTTGAGTTTTATGAATTCAACTTTTGAAAGATCGATATTAATTTTTCTTAAAACTCTCAGTGCGGATTGTTCATGAGCTTTGTCGTTGACGAATATTCTCACGAGTTCCCCTTCGGAGATCCGTTTAACAATTTCTCCATAAACCCAAGGGATAGGAGTAAATTTTCCAGGCCAATCGTTTTTATTATGCGGCCAGCCAATGTAAGTTGCTTCGTGCTTTTCCCATTCTGCTGGGAGTAAATGGTTCATTAAAATATTTTCTTCTTTCATGTGAGAGATTTTTTATTAGTTCAATATTCTTGTATCACAAAGTCACTCAGAGAAGACACAGTCCGTTAGCCAACGGATACACAGAGATTATAAAACAAATCGTTTAATCCCATCTTTCAATATTCTTACATTAAAGTTAAGTAATAGACCTAATTTTTTATTTGCGA
>CAZNDS010000413.1:0-2190 GCA_964571865.1 uncultured Ignavibacteriaceae bacterium
ATTTCGAACGACCATTGTCGTTGAACCGCCGCCATCCAAATTCACTGCTTGATAACAACCAATTCCCTGCATGTAATTCGCTAATTGCGGCAATGACATTCCAACACTGAATCCAGTTTGTCTTCCATCAACTGTAACAAAAAACACTTTTGTACTGTCCTGATTAAAACCGACTGCCGTTCGAGGGTGCACATCGTTACTCAATCCGCTTGGTATCACACCGTTTACAACTAACTTCGGACCGCCGCCTAATAAACTTGTAATTGCTCCACGATTAGGATTGGTTCCAATTGTAACTCTAAGTGTATCTCCAACATTAACATGATCGCTTAAAAATGTTTTTGCTGTTCCATTTCCGGATAAAACGTATTCATTTACACTAAAGCTTGCGTTTCCGGCATTTGTGGTTTTCTGAAGCACTAAAAATTTTTGAACGCCGTTAATTTGAAAATCTGTGATAGGTTTTAATTTCACTTCAGCGACTTGATTATTTGATAAAGTCGATGAGCCGAAATATTTGTTATATAAGATTAGATAGTTCGTAACGACTGTATCGTTCACTCCATTGACTGTCAGTGAATTTCCGTTTGCTGCCGTGACTGTGCCAGAGAATCCCATGTCGTCCATAAATAATTTTTTATCTTCAACGATTCCGAATAAGGGACGCAAATTTGGACGGCCAAAAGTATATTCCTTATTCGATATCATCGAACCGACAAGAAATGTGTAAGGATTATAAGGCGCGCTTATCCCGAAAAAATCGCCATTCACAGCCCCCATCACGATATGACCGCTTTGGCTTTTTCTCTTCGACATTGAAGAAGTTTTTTCAAATCCGGTTCCAAGAATATCTTTTGAAAGAACTGTCTTGAGCTTGTTTTTCGGATTCGTCAGATCAATTTCGAGAATCTTAATGTTATTAGGTCCTGCAGTTTTATAAACAGAATGATATTTATATCCTGGTCCGACAATTTTTAGAGTTGAATCTTGTCCAACTGCCATCGCTGAAGTTATAAAGAGTAATATTACTAGAAATGAAAGAGTTCGGTTCATTTTAACCTCTCGTTTTTATTCGATGCACCTTTTTTTACAAATATGAAGAAATGGATGGGAATTTAATAGAAGTTTTTTCGCATCATTAAGCAAATTCAAATCACGAACTGTTCGTCAAAAAGTTTATATTTGAAACAAAGAGTTTGAGAAAATGAAGATGCAGGTTCTTAATATCCATCCGGAAAATCCACAACTAAGGTTCATAAACCGCGCTGTGGAAATTCTAAGAGAAGGCGGATTGATTATTTATCCAACAGATACAGTCTATGGATTGGGATGCGATATTTTTCACAAACATGCTCTTGAAAAAGTTTATCATATTAAAAAGAATTTAGAGAATAAGCCGCCAAGTTTTATTTGTTCCGATTTAAAAGATATTGCCAAGTACGCAAAGATTTCAACTGTTGTTTATCGGGTAATGAAATATGCTTTGCCCGGTGCATACACTTTCATTCTGCCCGCCGCTCGTGAAGTTCCAAAAAAATTATGGAATAAAAGAAAATCAGTCGGAATACGCATTCCAAATAATTTGATTTCAATGCATCTGATAAAGGAATTAGGAACTCCAATTGTCAGCACAAGCGTTACTGATGAAAACGGAGAAATCCTAAATGATGAAGATTCAATGAAAAACTATTATGGGAATGTGGTTGATTTGATGTTGTACTCGGGGCCACTCGGACTCACTCCATCAACAATCGTTGATTACACAGACGACTCCCCTGAAATAATTCGCGAAGGTGCAGGAGATGTTTCGATCTTTATATGAAAAATTAAAAATCAAAATGCAAAATTATCCGTTAGCTAACGGTTGCTAAAATTAAAATGTATCAATTTGATTTCTTTTACGAAAAGAGTTCCTCAACTTTAATTTTTAATCTGTCATTTTAATTTTTCCATTTTAGGTTTTGATTTAATTTGGCGATTGATGAATATCATTCTTGCGGGTCTGTCTTTACTTACTTTCTAAATAAAATATTAGAAATCAAAATGTAAAATTATCCGTTAACCAACTGATGTAAAAATAAAAATGATTTCAATTCAATATTATTCTATTTTTATAAAGCCCTCTCAACTTTGCATTTTAATCTGTCATTTTAATTTTTCCATTTTAGGTTTTGATTTAATTTGGCGATT
>CAZNDS010000414.1:0-2168 GCA_964571865.1 uncultured Ignavibacteriaceae bacterium
CATAATCTTTTAAGCCCATATAGGACATTATCCAGCAAAAGACATTGCTGGGGTGCTTATGTTTATGATGTCGAAAAAGCAATTGTCCATACATTTCTTGCTAAATGTACTTTGTTATCTTCAGGAGGACTTGGGCAAGCTTATTTGCATACAACAAATCCTGCTATAGCCACTGGAGATGGATTTGCAATGGCTTTTCGTGCTGGTGCATTAATTGCCAATATGGAATTTGTACAATTTCACCCTACAGCTTTGTATGAATCAGGATTAGATAACCGGAGCACAAAACCTTGTTTTTTAATTAGTGAAGCTGTTAGGGGATTTGGTGCAAAGCTTCGATTGAAGTCGGGCGGTGAATTCATGAGTAACTATGATGAAAGAAAGGAACTTGCCCCCCGTGATATTGTCGCACGTGCCATAGATAACGAACTAAAGAAAAGTGGAGATAGTTTTGTATACCTGGATTTAACCTTTAAATCCAAAGATGAAATTATAGAACATTTCCCTCATATTTACTCGAAGTGTTTGGAAAAATATATAGATATTACAAAGGAATACGTACCAGTAATTCCAGCGGCACATTATGCATGCGGCGGTGTTGTTACAGATCTAACTGGACAAACTTCGATAGCGAATCTTTTTGCATCCGGGGAAGTTTCGATGACTGGTGTCCATGGAGCAAACAGACTTGCAAGCAACTCGCTTCTCGAAGCTCTTGTCTTCTCGAAACACTCAGCACGTAAGTGCAGGACAATAATTGAAAAATCACTTTCGGAAATTCCTGACGGTATTCCCGAGTGGGTCGACACATCTGAGACATCGACAGATGAGAAGATATTGATTTCTCAAAGCAGAAGAGAAATCCGCGAAATTTTATGGGAATATGTCGGAATTATGAGATCGACGGAACGATTAAACCGTGCGCTCAGAAGGTGCCACATAATTTATGAGGAAACTAAAACAATGTATAAAGTTACACAACTCTCAGAAGAAATATTGGAATTGAGAAATTTAATTGATGTAGCATATCTTATTTCAAAATCGGCACTTATAAGAAAAGAATCACGTGGATTGCATTATACATTAGACTATCCAAATAAAGACGATCAGAATTGGTTGAAGCCAACGTACATGCAGAATCTTAACATTTAATTTTTTGGTTGCAAAGTCTTAGAGAGAATTATTCTTGATAAATTTTCATTCATATATTAAGTTGTAGTCAGATGGAATTAAAGAAACTTCGAACAAAATTTTTTCTATTTGCATTAATTATCTCAGGCTTTTTTTGGCTCGGCGGAACAATCTATCGTGGAATCATTGCCTACCGATTGTTTGAGCCCTTTTCACTAGTAGTACGGTCTGAATTAACATATGAATCACTTGCACAAACCCTTCTGATAATAGGTGGTGTAACTGTATACATACTAGCTGCTTATGTTCTGTTTATTATTTTTTACTTGATACTGATTTTTGATTCAAAGATTAGCTTCAAACAGAACGGATGGTTTTTCATGTGTACTGTTATATTTGGTGTATTCCTACCGGTTGAAATATTTCTGATGAACATTGATCTCCAATTTGTTTTACTGGTACATTCACAAGGATTTGATTTGAATCAGGGCATGAGTTTATTGATTCAGCGTGTTGGAGCATTAAGTGGATTGCCAGCTATTTCTTTCTTCGCATATTTCACAACCATTTGGCTAGCAATTTTCCAACCGCTTAAGCGTTCACAATAATGAAATCAAAAGACAGGGAGTTTGAGCAACTCATCCAGGAATTAAGGATGGTTGCAGATGAAAAGGGAATCAAAATCAGATTTGAAAAAGGCGATTTTAGTGGTGGATATTGTGTTCTCAAAACCGAAAAAGTCATTGTGATAAATAAAAACACCTCTCATAAGAGAAAGGCTATCGTTCTCGCTATTGCATTAAAAGAAATCGGAGTAGAAGATATCTACGTTAATCCGAAAATCCGTGCCATAATTGATGAGAATTGATTTATCTTTATCAAGATTTCAGTTGTTCAATAAGTCCTAAATGCTCCCAAATCGACTTAAACATTGATTTGACCTACAAAATTTCTAATTCAGTTCAACAATTTTTGTAAATATGTTAAACCCAGATTTGTCATTAGAAAATGAGTGAGTTTTAGCAGTTTATTACTAT
>CAZNDS010000415.1:0-2160 GCA_964571865.1 uncultured Ignavibacteriaceae bacterium
TGTGTGGTGTGCGTTGAACCCACAAATGAATTTAAACTTCCACCCGAATCTGGATTCATTGCGTTGGTTTCGAAAGCAAGCTTCTTATAATTCATCAGATGTTTCGCCGTGACATTTTCTGATATGATTGAACCTCCCCAAGTCCCAGGACCTAATGTCATCGAAGGATATAATGCGGTTGTGTAACCTACAGCCCCAAGCGAACCAACAGTGTTTACCAAAATTCTAAAAGATGGTTTCTCCAGTGCGAATTTCATTATAATGTCTTTATCATTCGAATGAATCACTAATGTGTGGCCGACACCGCCGAATTCCAACAATTCAATACAGCGGTGACATCCGTTCAACCAACCTTCTTCCGTATAAAACGCTAAAATTGGTGAAAGCTTTTCCATCGAAAGTGGTTCACTTTTACCAACTGTATTTAATTCACATAAGAGAACTCTCGTGTTGGCGGGGACGGTAAAGCCGGCTTTTTGTGCGATTGCGGGGGCGGTTCGTCCAACGATCTCTGGATTTATTCTCCCTGATTTATCTAAAAGAACGGCTTCCAGCATTTTCTTTTCTTCCTGGTTAACAAAGTAACCGCCAATTCGTTTACACTCTTCAATTACTTTTTCACGTAAAGGTCTGTCGCAAATTATTGCCTGCTCTGATGAACAAAGCACTCCATTATCGAAAGTTGTTCCGTAAAAAATGTCTGCTACTGCTTTTTTATAATTTGCTGTCCGCTCGATAAATGCCGGTACATTCCCAGGTCCTACACCGTATGCAGGCTTACCGGCGGTGTAAGCAGCTTTCACCATAGGTGTTGAACCGGTAGCTAAGATCACAGCAACATTGTGGTTCTTCATTAATTCATTTGT
The DNA here is from genome assembly GCA_964571865.1 of uncultured Ignavibacteriaceae bacterium. Classification (GTDB taxonomy): domain Bacteria; phylum Bacteroidota; class Ignavibacteria; order Ch128b; family Ch128b; genus JAHJVF01. Next base: position 867 of record CAZNDS010000415.1, read on the forward strand.
GCCTTCAAGTGTTGGTATGGAAAGGCACGCAATTAATCCGCGTGGTGCTCCTTCTTTGGCAGCTGCTTCTTCAAGAATCTTCGCAGTTTCAGCCGTACATTTTGCTGCAGCTGGATGCGGCGAGGCAACTATAGCATTTCTCGCCTTTACAGAGATCAAAGCTTTATAAATCATTGTTGAAGTTGGATTCGTTGACGGAATTAAAGCAGCAACAACTCCCATCGGTTCTGCAATCTCAAGCACTTTACCGTTTTCATATGAATTGATAATGCCAACGGTTTTTAAGTCTTTTATCGATTCGTAGACGTGCTTCGACCCAAAAATATTTTTAGTGATCTTATCTTCAAGTTTACCGAATCCTGTTTCATCGCAAGCCATTTTTGCAAGTTTCTCTCTTGCTCCGTATCCAGCGTCTGCCATTGCCTTAATAATTTTATCAACTTGCTGTTGAGTGTAATGTTTGAATTCGAGCTGTGCTTCTTTAGCACGAGTGCAAAGGTCACGTACTTCCTGAATTGATTGTAAATCTTTATCTAGCTGCATTCTTTCCTCTAAAATTACACTGAAAAATACCTCATCCAAACTTAAAAGGCAACGGCAGGAACATGAAAAAAGGCGAAGCTAAAAACTAACTTAACTTCGCCTTAAATCGCCAACTCGAAATTATTTCAGGTCATCTCGAGTTTGTTCCTGTTGTCGCTCAAAAGATATATCTCAAACCAACTTGTAATTGCCATCTTGATTTGATAGATGGGTCGTCAATATAAGTCGATTTAGTATTCGTATTGAATTTGACAAACTTGTCGATTACACAGAAGAGGCAGTATTCGCAGACAAGGGTTATGCTAATAAATCAAGAAGAAGGAAGCTCGAATCAAAAGGAATATTTGACGGAATATTAGAAAAAGGTTATCGCAACAAACCATTGAGCAAGCGGCAGAAGAAAATAAATCGATTACTTTCAAGTATCAGAAACAAGGTAGAAAGAACTTTTGCATTCATGAAAAATGTTCTGGGTTATCAGAGGTGTAGCTATTATGACTTAGAAAGAAATCGTTTTGAATTCACTCTATCTGCTTTAGTTTTCAATATCAGGCGAATGATATCGTTAACTACTTAAATTCTGCTCCAGTGAGTCAACTAGAGACTCAATAAATCAGACAACAAAATTTCAAAGTACATTTTTTTCAATATCTGTTTATTTTTTTTCAAAAAAAACATTGATATTCTTTTTGAATAAAGATTTAACCCAGATTTGTCATTAGAAAATGAGTGAGTTTTAGCAGTTTATTAC
>CAZNDS010000416.1:0-2140 GCA_964571865.1 uncultured Ignavibacteriaceae bacterium
CGATTTTAACATTATTACTTACAAAGAAGGCGATGCTTTAGCGCGGTATTTTGTTCGATGCGATGAAATGCGTGAAAGTGCTAGGATATTAAGGCAATGCCTTAATAAAATTCCTCAAGGACCAATTCACACACATGATCCTAAAAATGTTCTTCCGCGTAAAGCCGATGTATATACAAAGATGGAAGAACTAATCCACGATTTTATGTTAATTAATTTTGGAATTAATCCTCCGGTTGGAGAGATTTATTCCAGCGTTGAAAATCCAAAAGGCGAACTTGGATTTTATTTGGTAAGCGATGGTTCAGGGCATCCATGGAGGTGTAAAATACGCTCACCTTCGATGGTAACCATACAAAGTCTGCCTCTGCTTATACAAGGGCACATGGTTTCGGATATTGTTGCTGTTATTGGAAGTATTGATCCTGTAATGGGTGAAGCTGATAAATAATTGGAGTGTTGAGTGAAGATCGAATTTGATGAGAACGAATTAAAGCAAGTTGAAAAAATCAAGAAGCGATATCCTACCTCGCAAGCCGCACTGATGCCTGTTCTATATATGATTCAGGAAAAGTACGGTTGGATTTCGCAAGAAGCGATGCAGTTTGCAGCAAAGCTTTTGGATGTAAGTGAAGAACATGTATTAGGCGTTGTGACTTTTTATACAATGTACAACGCAAAACCAATCGGTAAATATCACCTTCAAGTTTGTACAAATGTTTCATGCATGCTCCGGGGTGCTTATGATCTAATGAAATCGATTGAGCATGAATTGGGAATTAAAAAAGGTGAGACAACTTCTGATCAGAAATTTACAATTACAGAGGTTGAATGTCTTGGCTCATGCGGAACCGCACCTATGATGCAACTTAATGGTGATTATTATGAAAACTTAACGATTGAATCTGCAAAAGTTTTACTCTCCAATTTGAAGAATAATTGACAATGACCGAAAAAATTTTACTTAAAGATATACCAAATTATCACGAGATAGAAATCTATAAGCAGCATGGCGGCTACCAAATTGTTAAGAAAGCTCTTCAAAAAAAGCCAGATGAAATTATTAACGAAGTAAAAAAATCTGTATTGCGAGGAAGAGGCGGAGCTTGTTTTCCTACTGGAATGAAGTGGGATTTCATGCCGAAAGGAGGCGCGAAACCAAATTACTTATGCGTCAATGGTGATGAAAGCGAACCAGGTTCATTCAAAGACAGACAGATTTTTGAATTTAATCCTCATCAATTAATTGAAGGGATTTTAATCAGCGCCTATGCAATCGGTGCACGGACTTGTTACGTTTACATTCGCGGCGAGTACGTCAAATGGATCAAGCTGATGCAAAAAGCTCTTGATGATGCTTATGTACAGGGCTTCGTCGGTGAAAAAATGAAAAAGACATTTAAATGTGAGTTCTTCACTAACATTTACATTCACAAAGGGGCAGGTGCATACATTTGCGGCGAAGAATCTGCATTGATGGAATCGATTGAAGGTAAACGAGGTTATCCACGTGTAAAGCCGCCGTTTCCTCCGCAATATGGTTTATGGGGATGCCCGACCACGATCAACAACGTTGAAACGATTTCAAATATTCCGGCTATAGTCGATCAAGGCGGCGAATGGTTTGCAAGAATCGGTGAACCGAAACATCCTGGTACTCTTTTATTTGGAATCAGCGGACATGTGAATAAACCTGGAGTTTATGAACTTCCTACCGGAACACTTTTGAGCGAGATCATTTATAAGTATGCAGGTGGAGTCCTAAACAATAAAAGAATTAAAGCGGTCATTCCTGGCGGTTCTTCTGTGCCGCCTCTCAGGGGTGATCGCATTGAAGGGCTGAAAATGGATGCAGAATCGTTGAAAGCTGCTGGTTCTGCAATTGGCACTGGCGGAATTATTGTTATGGACGAAGATACAGATATGGTAAAAGTCCTTACAAGGATAACACATTTTTATCATCACGAATCATGCGGGCAATGCACTCCTTGTCGTGAAGGAACCGGCTGGATGCTAAAAGTTCTCCATCGAATTGAAAGCGGAAATGGAACTTCACATGATCTTGATTTGCTGATTGATGTAGCGAACAATATAGAAGGACACACAATTTGTGCTCTCGGCGATGCTGCTGCCTGGCCTG
>CAZNDS010000417.1:0-2139 GCA_964571865.1 uncultured Ignavibacteriaceae bacterium
AAAACGGTCACTCCATCGCACAAATTGGAGCAAATAATCCTCTTGTGAATGTGAATGCAGAAGCCCAAAAGTTAAGTGAAGCATTTATAGAAGTATCAAAAGCAGTAACTCCAACTGTCGTAGCAATTGTTGTTTCCGGTGAATCAAAGGTCAATATTCCTGAGGATCACCAGGATTTCTTTAAGGATTTTCCTTTTTTCCGAGATTTGCCAAAAAATCAGCCGCAGCGTGGTTCTGGCTCGGGTGTGATTATTTCGAACGACGGCTATATCATGACGAACAATCACGTAGTTGAAGGTGCAAAGACCATCAGTGTCACGCTCACCGATAAAAGGAAATTTAACGCAGAGCTTATTGGTACAGACCCGCTGACAGATTTGGCTGTAGTGAAAATCGACGCTAAAGATTTAACCCCTGCGTTTTTAGGTAATTCAGAAAAACTTCAGGTTGGGCAATGGGTTTTAGCAATTGGCAATCCACTTGGTCTGAATTATACTGTTACTGCGGGAATCGTATCAGCAATGGGACGCGGTGGATTGAAACTAATCCAAGACAGTTATGGAATTGAAGACTTCATCCAAACTGATGCTGCTATTAATCCTGGAAATTCTGGCGGAGCACTGGTTGATTTAAATGGTTCTGTAATTGGAATCAACTCAGCAATTGCCTCTCGCACGGGATACTATCAAGGCTATGGTTTTGCAATTCCGATTAATATTGCGAAAACAGTTGCTAAGGATTTAATCGAATTTGGTAGTGTAAAGCGCGGTTACATTGGAGTTCAAATTCGTGCCGTTGATGACGCAGTTGCAAAATCTGTTGGACTCGATAAAACAAAAGGAGTCATTGTTGAAACTCTCGTTGAAGATGGTGCAGCAAAAGATGCTGGCATTGATGTCGGTGACATAATTATTTCTATTGACGGGCGTGAAGTTTTCCAACCAAACGATCTTCAGGGCTACATTGCAAGCAAACATGCAGGTGACAAAGTTCAATTAAAACTTTGGAGAGACGGAAAAACAATTGATAAATCAATTACTCTGAGACCGCGAAAAGAAGATAAGGATTTAGCTTCCACAGAGAAGAAAAAAGAAGATAGAAAAGTTGATACTGCATTTGAGACGAAGATATATAAAGAACTTGGAATGACTGTAAAAAATCTTTCTAGCAACGACTTAAAAAATTATAAAGTCGAAAATGGAGTTTTAATTTCTGCTGTGGATAATTTTGGAACTGCATTTGATGCTGGACTCCGAAGTGGATTAGTTATTACTGAAATCAATAAAAAGAAAATCGATTCAGTTAAGGAATTTGATGAGCTCATCTCGGGAAAGAAGGGATCTGCTGTTCTTCTAAGAGTAAGAGATGGACAAGGCAATGCTCGCTTTGTGGGTTTAGAAATTCCGAAATGAACCATTGTTGAGTAAGTTCGGATATCATCCAATGGCAGTCCCATCGACTGCCATTTTTATTATTAGAATTTTAGAATTATGCTAAACATCAAAACTTTTGTATTTAATCCATTTCAAGTGAACACTTATCTAATCTATGATCCTCAGACCTTAGAAGGAGTGATTGTTGATCCAGGCAACAGTAGAAAAAAAGAGAATCTAAACCTATCGAATTTCGTTCAGGTGAATGGGATTTCAATCAGCAAAATAATTATTACTCATGGACATATTGACCATTTGTTCGGCATGAACTATGCAAAAAATAATATCACCAACGATTTATATTTTCCTTCTCCAGATATTGCATTGCTCGATCACATTGGAGTTCAGTCGCAAATGGTCGGAATGCCAATTGATGAAATTGAAAAACCAAAGCATGACCTGCACTCAACCGGCCTCCTTACAATGGGTAAACTTGAAATAGAAATAAGAAAAGTCCCAGGGCACTCTCCAGGAGGGACAGCTTTGGTTTTTCACTCGGAAAAAAAGGTTTTAACGGGGGATACAATATTTTTTGAAAGCATTGGCAGAACGGATTTGGTTGGTGGGAATTTCGAACAGTTAAGGCATTCCATTAATAATGAAATATTTTCACTTCCATTGGATTATCAAATTCTTCCAGGCCATGGACCTGAAACTACAGTTGGACATGAAATAAATCACAATCCATTTTTGTGATTTCATTCAA
>CAZNDS010000418.1:0-2135 GCA_964571865.1 uncultured Ignavibacteriaceae bacterium
CCTATGGCATCGCTGCTGGGAAGTTTCATATCCGATCTGCCTGTCGGCAGACAGGTCAGATGGCGAACATCTTCTAAATGTAACGAGCCATCTATGAACATGTAGACTAACGTCATTACATAATCGCTTGCTAAGATGCCTCGGTTACTTCCAGGACGGCCGAACAACAAATCTATCTTTTCTCTTATTCCTAACTTCTCTACTATCTCTTCTACTAACGGAGCACCTATTCGATTGCTTAGTTTTTCCCTGCTTCGACTTACTTTTATCGGTTTGACTCTCTTTAACATTGCGCATTTTCTCTCTTAGTTTATTTTTCACCCAATGGGTGATTTTTTATCCCAAAGATAATGCTTGTGTTTCAATAAACCTGAGACTTTTTTTTGTTTCTATGGCGGATTTGAGAAAATTGTTTTTGGGAAAAAAGCCTTTACAAAACTTTCGCAATTGATTATACTATATCAAAAAAAAGGGAACTTAAAATGAGTAATTTAACCGGCAAATTCCATTGGGGTTGAAATTGTGGCACACCGAATGACATAGACGTACAATATTATTGTGGTGATTACGGCACATTAACAATTCAACGTCATTATCTAAGAAAAATTATTTATAGGTGGCGTTTCTGTAACTCAAGGGATGGCTGGATTGAAGAATCAAGAACTTTTGAGCTGCCGCAGCCGACTTCCGATCCTTATACTTTTCCTATCGAAGTTGCTTTTGGTTTCAGCTTAGGTAAAAATTTGGAAAAAAGGGCAGATGAATATTGGGGTAGAAAGTATAAAGTAGAAACTATGCTTTACATATTTTCTGGATGCGATGAAATTTCAGATGAAGAATATCCAAATACAACAACAGGTTGTTTTAGAAGAGGAGACCCTAATTTTAATCCTGACTTACAACCCGGTTGTAATCCACCTGATGTACAATGTGAAACAGGAAGTACATATTGCGATTAACTTTTTCTTGAATTTTTATATGATAGTAGGTAGTAGAAAAAATATTAGTTTTCTAATTCTTATGGTGTTTATTTGTAACCAATTGATTGCTCAAAGTAATTTTTTGATTTTTGATTCTACAAACGCTCCTTTCCCTTCGAATAAACCAATAAATATAGTCCAAGATAGAGATGGCTCTTATTGGATTAGTTTTTTCTCGGATTGGGCTGGGGGAAAAAGTTTTACTGGTGGGTTAGCAAGATTTGATGGAACTAACTGGCAAATCTATACAAATAAAAATTCACCTTTGTCAACTAAAAGTGTAAATGCTGTTGCAATTGATAGTTTGGGAAGAAAATGGATTGCAACCGATAGCGGCCTTGTAAAATATGATGGAATTAATTGGACCATATATACTAAACAGAGTACACCCTTAAATGAGGATATTATCTGGAATGTTAGTGTTGAGCGCGATACTATTATATGGGTAGCTTCATATAGTACTGGAGTTTATAGATTCGATGGAATTAACTGGACTAACTGGAATAAATATAATTCACCATTAGTTTCAAATCAAATAAACTTTGTCGTTATAGATAAAGTAGGAACTAAATGGATAGGAGCAGATTACTCGCCTCTTTATAGCTTTGATGGAATAAACTGGCGCAAACATGGGACAGGTTTGCTTGATACAACAATCGTTCTTTATATCCATGTGTTTTCCTTGTTTATTGATAAAAACGATTATAAATGGATATGTGGCATGGGAAGAGACAAAGCCGCAAATAAATCTCGATATGCTTATGCCAAGTTTAAAGATACATCATGGATTATATATGATTCAGCAGCAATTGGTATTGATATTTTTCCTAATTATAATGGTATTACTATAGATAAAAACAATATTAAATGGTTTAGTGACAGACGCGGATTAGTAAGATACAATGATACAACCTGGTTTATGTTCTCCAATTTAAATTCTCCAATTAAGAATTCTATTGGTATAATTACTGATAGAAATAACAATAAAGCTTTCACAGCAAAACTTGATCAATTAATCCCTGGCGGTGATTATTTAGGTGCAGTAGTATTCTATAACGAAAATGGAGTAGTATTAACATCAGTAAAAGATAGTCCTCCACAGCCGGAAAATTTCTTTTTATCGCAAAATTATCCCAATCCATTTAACTCGAAGAC
>CAZNDS010000419.1:0-2129 GCA_964571865.1 uncultured Ignavibacteriaceae bacterium
GGGAGACGGGACTCGAACCCGCGACCAACAGCTTGGAAGGCTGTGACTCTAGCCAACTGAGTTACTCCCGCAATTATTTTTTCAAATTGTTAAAGAACTTTTTAACGGGAGGAAAAATCACAATCCCGTTTTCACGGGATGACTCTAGCCAACTGAGTTACTCCCGCAGTTTCAAATTTCAAAATTTAAAGAACAACTTATCTCGCAAAAGTCTATTTATAATTAAGAGATAAGTTGAATTAATAATAATATGTTGTGGGTAGCGAGGGATTCGAACCCCCAAAGGCGTTTGCCAACGGATTTACAGTCCGCCCCGGCTCTCCAACTCCGGCGTCTACCCGTAAAAATCCAATTTTGAGCTTACAAGTTTATTAAAAAAAAATTTTAAATGCAATAATCTGAAAGTGATAAAAATAAAAAATGTTAAATTCGGGTGATTACTTAGCTTAGAATGATTTTTTTACTGAGAAAACCAGCTATTTCTATCTAAACTTCGGTATTGAATGGCTTCACTCAAATGCTGAGTTAATATCTTATCGCTCCCTTCCAAATCAGCTATAGTCCTTGATACTTTAAGTATGCGATCATAAGCTCGTGCAGAAAGTCCAAGTTTTGTGATAGCAGTTTTAAGTAATTCTTCCCCTGCTGAATCAATGGTGCAAAACTTTTTCACAAGTTTATTAGTCATTCCGGAATTAGAGTAAATTCCTTCAACTTCGTTAAACCTCTCAAGTTGAACACTTCTTGCGTACGTAACTCTATCACGAATATCTTTTGAAGTTTCCGATGTACTCGAAGACATTAACTCTTTAAATTTCACAGCATGCACTTCAGTATGAATATCAATTCGATCTAACAGCGGACCGGAAATTCTAGAAAGATATTTTTGGATCTGCTGCGGAGTGCAAGTGCATTCCTTTGTTGGATCTGTGAAGAATCCGCATGGACATGGATTCATTGCAGTCACAAGCATGAAGTTAGATGGGAATTCCAGAGTCATTTTCGAGCGGCTTATTGTCACTCTTCTATCTTCAAGAGGCTGGCGTAAAACTTCCAAAACATTTTTTTTGAATTCGGGAAGTTCATCTAAAAACAAAACGCCGTTGTGAGCGTACGAAACTTCGCCGGGGCGTGGAATCGTTCCGCCGCCAATTAGTGCAACATCTGAAGTAGTGTGGTGCGGACTTCTGAAAGGACGATTTGTCACAAGGGGACTATCAAATTGAAGTAAGCCGGCTACTGAGTGTATTTTTGTCGTTTCTAATGCTTCTTCAAAAGTAAGAGTTGGTAAAATTGATGGGAGTCTGCGGGCAAGCATTGTCTTGCCGGAACCCGGAGGACCGATCATTAAAATATTATGAGAACCGGCAGCGGCGACTTCCAAAGCACGCTTAACATTCTCTTGTCCCTTTACTTCTGAAAAATCAAATGAGTAATCGTGAGCTTTTTTGAATACTTCGTTCACATCGGTTCGCAATGGCGATGCAGATTCAATATTATTTAAAAGATTTATACATTCACCAAGTCCATTTACAGAATAAACATCAAGTCCGTCAACTATAGAAGCTTCGAGCGCATTTTTTTCCGGAAGGATGATGCCTTTGAATCCTTCTTTTCTAGCACGTATGCAAATAGGAAGAACGCCGCGAATTGGACGAAGCAATCCATCCAAAGAAAGTTCACCGAGAATTAAGTACTTATCAAGATTTGGAAGCTCGATTGAACTATTGCATTGGAGTATGCTTAGCGCAATTGGAAGGTCGAATGAACTTCCTTCTTTCTTAATGTCAGCAGGGGCAAGATTAATTGTGATCTTTTTACTTGGAAAAGTGTATTCGGAATTTTTTATCGATGCAAAAACTCTTTCCCGGCTTTCTTTTACGGCGCTGTCCGGCAGACCTACGATAGTAAAAGATGGAACATGATTCTCGATGTGTGTCTCAACCTCGATAACGAATGCGTCTATGCCATATGTCGCTGCACAAAAAACTTTGGCGAACATGCCCGATTAATTTTTTGGCTAAGTTAATTAAAGGTAAGAGATTTTACAATACAATGAGAAAAATAAATTTGGTGCTCAGTCGTTGCTTCTGTGTTTCTCCGTGCCTGCTCTGTGAATCTCTGTGAAA
>CAZNDS010000420.1:0-2127 GCA_964571865.1 uncultured Ignavibacteriaceae bacterium
TTGACAAAATATTTGTAGTTGAAGAAAATTCGGTAATTGGTGGAGCTGGCTCAGCGGTATTGGAATATGCAGCAAAAGTTAAAGCCAAAGCTGATATTCAACAAATCGGTCTTCCTGATGAATTTGTCGATCATGGTACTCAACCTGAGCTTCATCATATGTTAAAGATTGATCCGCAAGGGATTTCGGAAAGAATCTTAATTGAATTAAGACAGTTTACAAATCAAATGACGGAGTCATAATTTGACTGATAAATTAAAAGTCGGTGTAATGGGAGCTGGGGCAATTGCTCAAGTTGTTCATCTTCCAATTCTAAAAAAACTTCCTTTCGTTGACTTGGCAGCAATCTGTGAAACGGATAAAATTAAGCTATCAAATGTAGCCCACAAATTCAGTGTTTCAAAAACTTTCACAGATATCGAAAAATTTCTTGAAGCTGATGAGTATGATGCTTTATTTATACTGACACCAACGCATACACATAAAGAAATTGCTCAAGCCGCATCGCATTACTGTAAAAACATTTTAATTGAAAAACCAATTGCACGTTCAGCAGCTGAAGCAAAAGAAATTTGTGATTACTTAAAGAATCAAAATGCTCGTGTAATGGTTGGAATGAATATGCGTTTCAGAACTGATGCAATGCTTCTGCGAAGTTTAATTGAATCCGGTGAACTTGGCGACCCGTATTTGATTCGAACCGGCTGGTTCAAGCCAAGAAGTTCCCTGCAGAATTGGTTCGTACGGAAAGCTACTGCCGGCGGCGGGGTAATCATCGACCTTGGTATTTCAATATTAGATCTTGCATTGTGGTTATTAAATTATCCAGCTATTGAATCAATTACAGCTCGTGGATTTAATCATACAACAAAAGAAATTGAAGACTCAGCATGTGCTTTCATTAAGACGAAGGATCAAAAAGTCATATCCATGGAAGTAAGTTGGACATTAAATTTTGAGAAAGAAATTTTCTATTGTAATCTTTTTGGTACAAATGGGAGTGGATTTTTAAATCCATTCAGAGTTTTTAAAAGCTTGGGTGAAGAGCAGGTCGATCTAACACCTCCAAATGCAAAAAAAACAGAGAGCATTTTTCACAAATCGTATGAAAATGAGGTTAAACACTTTTTTGCAGCAGTTCGAGGTTTGGGTCCTTGGGTTGCCACAGGTGAAGAAGCAGTTTCTCGAATGAAAGTTGTAGATGCATTCTATAAATCCATAAAGACGAATAAAGAAGTACATATCAAATCGTGATACTTATTTAAGGCTAAAACTAAGGCTGAGACTAAGTAGAGGCAATAATAGATTCATTATTGTTTGAATTTCAATAGATTTTAGGGTGGAATAGAATTTTAGTTTGATTTTCAGTCAATAATCCCTTAGCTTTGCAACGCTAAATTCAAAAAAGAGGTTTATTTATAAATGTTTGCTGTAGTTGATATTGCTGGTGTTCAGTTCAAAGTTCAAGTGAAAGACACCTTACATGTACCAAAATTAGATGTTGAAGTTGGAAAAAAAGTAAAGTTATCCAAAGTTCTTCTGTTATCTGCCGACTCAAAAACAGAAGTCGGTCAACCCTATTTAGAAGGAAAAACAGTTTCCGCAAAAGTACTTGAACATACAAAAGACGACAAAGTTTTAGTATTCAAAAAGAAAAGAAGAAAAGGTTATAAGCGTTTACGCGGACATCGCCAGCAATTGACAAAAATTGAAATTGAAAAAATTAAGTAAGAGGATTTGTTATGGCTCATAAAAAAGGACAAGGTTCATCAAAGAATGGCAGAGATAGCAATGCCCAGCGTCTTGGTGTAAAAAGATTTGGCGGCGAGTTAGTTACAGCCGGTAGTATCATTGTTCGTCAGCGAGGAACGAAATTCCATCCTGGATTGAATGTTGGAATTGGAAGCGATGATACATTATTCGCAAAGGCAACAGGGCACGTACAATTTGCAGTAAAAAGCAATCGCAAATTCGTTAGCATCATTCCGACTAATTAAAATTAATTAGTCAAAAACCGGATTTTTCTCAAAGACCCGATAGGTCACCTGACATATCGGGTTTTTTATTTCCCCAAATGTTAGTTGTTAAGTAATGCATAAAAAACCCGTTCTAAAAGATTCTATCCGT
>CAZNDS010000421.1:0-2109 GCA_964571865.1 uncultured Ignavibacteriaceae bacterium
TTAATTATTTGAATATTGTGTGAATTCTGTATTTAACTTGTTTACGTCTAGTACATTTAGAACATTCGATTTATTTTGGATTTGTTGAATTCCTTCTTTGATCATTGTTTTCCATACCGAACTAAATCGTATCGGTATTCTGTTGCCATTAAGATCATACTTTGCCATATCTTCAGCAACCGTATCCTTTATTCTTGGATCATGATTTATTCGATTCCAATATTTCAAAATATCATAAGCCAATTCTGAACTACATGCAAGATGTAATGAATCTTCAGGTATTTCTATCTTTGAGAATCCAAATGATGCATATCTCTGTGCAAAGAATTGTGAGAACTCCGTCCCACCGCCTATTGGTGCTGTTTCATTTGTTTGTTTGGCGAGATGTTCTGCAACATTAGAATAATCGGAGCGTTTATTTTGCGAAAATTCACCAGGTAAAAAATCTAAAAATAAGGTTTCAGAAATACTTCTAAAGAGCTCGCTTCGGTCGGAAGGGGTCAAATTGATACCTGCCTGATTTTTACTTTCAATCAAATATGTTATACTTAAAGGAGGACCCATAATTGATTTTTCTTCTTTATCCTTCCATTTCACTTCAAAATCAAGACTCACATTATTTGTTCCGCCCATCCTTGATAAATCTCTTCTTAATGTAAAATACTCTAATTCTTTAAGAGCAGCATAAGCATTTCCATAAGATCTTTTTGAAGTTTCATCAGATGGGGATTGATAATATATATTTGGTAAAAGAATAATACCGATTATTTGTTCAATGTTCGTAAAGGTTTTTGTTTGAATAAGATCTTGAATTAAAAAAGAAGTATCAATAAAAGTTCCAGAACCTGTACCGCCTACAACCGAACCAATAATAAAAACCCTCATTGTATATATAAAATCAGTTTTACTTAATTTACTGATCTTTTTAGTATCATCAATAGATTTGTGACTACATATATGACCAAATTTGTCTTCCAAGCGATCCTTTATATCTCCATATTTTGAAAACCACGCAAGTCTACCAACAGATCTAACATTACCGGCACCGTCTTTTATCCCACTCCCGTATTGTTTTACTTCGCTGCTGTAAAGCCAGTCATGTATATATTGATGCTTTCCTGGGTTCCTTAAAATATCACCGAGATCTGCATTTACTGCTCCACTTAGCAAAGAAATTTGTTCAACATCTCTAAACGATACCGCATCATACAATTCATCTAATTTTTCTCCCCTTACTCCCACAGCCCTTGTATCAGTATCCAGCCACAGATAGCCAATGCATGGTAAATCAGGTCTGCCAAACTGCTCATAAAATTTCCGCCTAAGGCGTAAAAGAATTTCTTTGCCTGTTCCACCAAGACCTATGAAAAATGTTGGTAATATTGCTCCTTTTGTTTTTTCGTCTAGCATAATCTTATCTTCCTATATTAGATAACTTGTGAATAAAAAAGTTCCTACTCCAGCAACCACTGTTAAAAGAATTATGAATAAGGTTTTCAATGCACCAAGAAGTCGCCAGAGAATGAACATCGTATACATAAAAAGTATCAGTAAAAGCACCGGCAACCAAAACCAAGCCAATGCGCCCAGGAATGCAAATGTGGTTATGGTTAATGCAATACAAAACAAAACAGTAAATGCAGTGTTTGCAGATTCATTTACCGAGATCTCACCTTTCAACATAAAACTGTATATTTGCCTGGCAAGCAGCCAACTAATTCCAACCCCAATAAGAAATAAAATAATTCTAATTCCCATAGAAACATCGCCCGGGAGTAAGAAAAATGCTTGCCCAGACTTTAAGTTAGATACAATTCCCATCGTTTGTATTATTACATTAACGATGAGAAAGACAGCAAATAATAACCCAATTGCAAGTCTGACCCTTTTAGGAGTTAATTGTGCAGCCATAGTAAAAATCCTTTCTTTTGTTTATGTTGCTATTTCAACGTTCATCTGGTTCATATAGGTTAAAATTATCATTTTCATCTCTACTTGATTCCGCTACTTCTTCGGCTTTATTAAAAAACATATCAAAGTTTCTGTTACTTTTTCTGAACACAATATGTTTACCGTCTTCTAATGAAATCTTATCAACATGTACATCTT
>CAZNDS010000422.1:0-2106 GCA_964571865.1 uncultured Ignavibacteriaceae bacterium
ACCTCAAAAGACTCGCCAAGAAAGTAATCCTATAAAATCCTTTTTTGCCGTCACCGATCAGTCAGTGACGACAATAAAGACCTTGAAGGTTTCATGAGTTAAGTCGTTGCAACCTTCAAGGTCTTGTAGTGTAAAGAATTTTGTTCTTACTTCATCAAAATCAGCTTATCAGTTTTAATGTAAACGTTTTTGCCATTTGTCGGCTTTGCTGTGAAGCGGTATATGTACATTCCGCTTGATAAATTCTGATCTGATGCATTGAATTGAATGCTATGATAACCGGCTTCCCTTATGCCATCTATTAAAGTTGCAACTTTTTTCCCCATTATGTCGAACACTTCTAACGTTACGTCTGATTCATCTACAATTTGGTAGTTGAATGTTGTCATTGGATTGAACGGATTTGGATAATTGCTTATTGAATATTCCGTTGGTAAAATTAATGTTGATTTTGCCAATGGTTCATTATCTCTGCCCCTAATCCAAACAATGTCACTCATGCTATTTGTGTTTTCTGTACTATAATTAGCTTGGATCTTGTAATAAAGCGAGCATGCATTACTCCCTGTATAATAGACATATTCGTTATCTTGATAGTAATCAGTATTTGACGAAACTGTTGCTATATTCCGCCAGTCGGAACTCCAGCTACCTTGTATTACGTTTCTCAATATGCTGTACGTAACTTTTTCATTGCGATATTTTGTCCAATAAAATATAATTACCCCACCTGTAGTTTTTGTGATACCAAGATTACTTGGCGGTATAGGAGTGCCTCTGAATTGAGCCGTATATGAGGCGTGATTATTTGGATAAATTGTTCTGCTTCTATTTGGATTTTGATCGGACCACCGTGTAAATGTATAGTTAATCCCAGATTTGTCATTAGAAAATGAGTGAGTTTTAGCAGTTTATTACTATGCAATCTGTTACAGAGAAATATCTTAATCAAAATGTGTAAGTTTTTTGTGTGAAAAATTTTTAAATAATTCCAATTTTTTATAAGAATAACTTATTGTATTCAAATAAGTTAACTAATGTTTTTTCTAATGGCGGTCATTAGAAATTGTTACCTAATGACAAATTTGGGTTAATATTATTCCAAGTTTGGTCTAATGCTTCTGTTGTTATTTGATTCTGTTCAACAACTTGAAACGTCTGCACTGGTAAGCTGTACTGTTGGTTGTTTATTTTTATTATTCCCACATTACCTACACCAGGAAATGAGTTTTGGAAATTGACGTTACAAATTTTTCGCAACTGTGCTTCATACGTTGAATTATTATCTTCTGAAGCACTACTAAAAGTGTAGGAGTTATTGGAACTCCTAAAAATATTTTCATTAATCTTTTTTCGTCTCCATTCACTTAGATTGAGAGGTGCATAATTATTCCAGACTCTCACATATCCTTGGTTATCGAGTTGATTAGATATTGCCTGCATTGTAACATTTTGTCCGACATTTTTTTGAAAACTATATGGTGCTGTCCGTTCTATACCGTCAACGATGATCCTTCCATTTGAACCATCAGGGGCAGTAAAATTGTTATCGGCTGTTAGATTTACTCTTTCATAACATTTGAACTTTAATACAAATGAAATATCGGCATGGTAGCTTTCATATGAATAATGTCTAGCATCCGCTCCTAAATTTATATATCCTTGATTTAATTTGTTCTGTATTTCTGATGTGATATCTTTCTCCCCAACAGAATCGTAATGAAAACTAAAAATATTTGAAGAACTCGAAATTCTATTGTGTAACATCTCAGGATTATTCCCGAAAGGAGTATCTGTAAGCAACTTTATAATAACATCTGATTTATAAGTTCCCCAATTCCTTGTAACCTGCGCTTTTATACTGCATGATAAAATTTGATAATTTATTAGCAATGAAGAAAAATCGAATTTGAAAGCGGTTTTAAAATCCCTAACTAAAATTGTACTGTAACTTGTGCCGATATTATTATCTGCATTAAATGTATAACCGGAATTTCCTCTATCCAAATACCACATGACTTTTTGTGTAGTACTGGGTGAAATTGTTATCTCCATAACTGTTTGTGAATAAGCAATAATGGAAAAACTTAAAGCAATAATTATAAT
>CAZNDS010000423.1:0-2105 GCA_964571865.1 uncultured Ignavibacteriaceae bacterium
TCCAAAAGCCTGGGCGGCTAAAGGTTTTATTGACTATCATAATCCACAAATTTACTGGAATATTGCGACTTGTCCCGAATTCACTAAGGTTTCCAATTGGTGGAAAAATAATCTCAGTGGAAAACAAGCTTGGATGGGACTTGCTTCATATAGAATTGGTGAACCGAACTTCGGCGATATTAATGAAATTAAAAATCAGATTAATTATTCACGAACAATTGGAGCTGCTGGAGTGAATTTCTTCAGATTTCGAAGTATGGCAAGTTCGATCAATTATTTTGATTCGCTTAAAAATTCATTATACAAATATCCCGCAAACCAACCGCCAATGATTTGGAAAGATCCAATTCCACCGAATAAGCCAAATTTTATTACAATTCAGAAGATTACATCGGATAGGTTTAGAATTGCATGGACGAGACCACTAGCCGCTTCTGATGGAGAGATTGCTGAATATTACAATATTTTCAGAGCAACATCTCCAATTAATCCAAATAAAGCAGAACACTTGTATAAAATCACTTCTAATCCAGATACTTTTTATTTTGATGTAATTCCCGATACAAATTCTGTTTATTATTATGCTGTTTCCGCCTTTGATAGAGTTGATAACGAGAGCGATGTATCGAGCATCGTCGCAACTAACATTGAAATTGATTATAATAATTATCCATCAACTATCAGTTTAAGCCAGAATTATCCAAATCCATTTAATCCACTGACTAAAATCGATTTCGAAATCTATCTTCCTGGCTCGACAGCTATGAAAGTTTACGATATTCTCGGTCGAGAAATTGCATCTATAGTAAATGAAAATTTATCGGCAGGAAAATATTCTGTAGAATTTAACTCAAATAATTATAATTTGCCTAGCGGAATTTATTACTATCGATTAACTAACTCTGGTTCATCTATAACAAAAAGTTTTGTTTTATTAAAGTAGAGTAAAAAATGAAAATTTTTCAATTAGCTTTTATCCTTTTATTCATGGTACACATTGCTGCTTCACAGACTTCTTACAGTTATTGGGAAGAGTCATCTACACAAAATGTAAGAGAAATGTCTAGTACTCCAGTACCAATACTGCCCGAGTGGAATGTTCGTAAATTTACCGGATTAGCTTATAGTACATTTGTTCCTGGTTCGGGTCAATTTTATCTGGGGCATAAATTAAAAGGCTCTTTAATTACTGTCGGATTTTTTGCGTCGTTTGTTACTGCTATCATTTCACACAATAATTTTATTTCAAACCGCGAAAGACTCGACAATTTGAAATTTGACTATTACAGTGCTGATCGTTATGCATTGGCAGAAGAATTGTGGAAACGAATCATGGAAGTTCACGATGAGCAAAAAGTTAATGAGAAGAAACGGACGATCTCAACATATTTAAGTGCTGGCATCTGGGCTTTGAATATTATTGATTATTTATTTTTTACTGAAGATTTAGGTGTCGCTGATTTTTCAAATAACCTGAGATTAAACGATAACCTTTTATCAACAGATCTCGAGACCATTTTTTCTATTAGAATCCCTTTATAACATGAGAATACAAATGAATAAAATTTTTGCAATTAGTTTAGTTTTTTTCGTATTTTGGCTTAACGGATGTGAGAAATCTGAAGAACTTATTTCGCCATATCACTATTCGATTCTACCAAAACCTACAGGTTTTAAAATCATCAACGCTGATACTTCTTCAACCGGTAAATGGAGAGTTACAATGAGTTGGACGATATCCGACACAACAAATTTGAAGAACTTCGAGGTTTTTCGTTCAATCAAGAATTCGGACATCTTCAAAATCATTCAATCGAATTATACGAGTTATACTTTTGTTGATTCAAGTCTTCCAGCGTTTACCGATAGTGTAAAGCTCTTCTATAAGGTATTCCCGATTGGACAAAAAACTGATATCAGAACAGGTGCTAAAGTGACTTTTACCGGTCCTGAAGCAGATATGGATTCTATTACAATAAAAAAATCAAAATAAATTAACTTTTGTTTTAATAACAAACGGAGGTACACATGAATAAAAAACTTTCAGCTTTACGTATGGTGTTTGCTTTAATAGTGCTTACATCAGAAGTATTCGCACAGCAGAT
>CAZNDS010000424.1:0-2095 GCA_964571865.1 uncultured Ignavibacteriaceae bacterium
ATATTTAAATTAGTCAAAGAACTCTAACGCTTTGTTTTATATAGACTTATTTTGCAGGAATTTTAATTTATAATGACCGCACTTATCGATAAAACCAACAAGCAAACTTCTGAATTGCCGGCTGCATAATCGAATAAGGGAAAACATGTAACATGCTCGCACTGCGGCGGGCAGCAATTTCAAAAGAAAGATATTTTGCTCAATATCCGGATTAACGTTTTTCGGACTCGACTGGGCAAACAGAACCGCAATTACTCTTTTGTGCGTTAACTGTGGAAAGATCGAGTGGTTTGCACAAGAGCCAAAATAAAATATAAAAAACCCAACCTTTACATCTCAATTAGCAATTAAAAAGTTGGGTTTTAAGCTTTGCTTAATTCTCAATCTGAAATTCGTGGTTAACGAAAGCAAATTCTCCATTCTTATCATTAAAAGTTCTTTCAACGAACTGAACGTAGTTATCATTATCGATAGTCAAAATTGTTGATGATCTTGTACCGTAAATAGGTGTTTTAATGAAGATAGAAGAAAGAACTCGCTCGTATTCAATTCCGACTCCGGTATCAGGCAAGAGTGCATCGTCAAATTGTTTATCATCATTCAGTAAATTAAACATCTCACCGGAAGAAAAATCGTTTTTAGAAATTATCTCTCGGAACCTGAGTTTGCCCCAATGAACTTTCGGCCAAGCGGTATCGAGTAGATGGTTACTTATTCCGTGAATCCCGCTCACGATCTTTGTAAGTCGATTAGAAATATTTGAATAATGAACCAAATCATCAGAATTTCCAAATATCAAATTGAAGGAGTTGTATTTATTTCCGTGCTGGGAAATGTAAATTGAAAAATCTTCGTGCGAACAGTATTCGGTTAAATATCTTGCCACAAGTTTTCCCCGCGATTGGAATTCAGAATTATCTTTATGTGAGTAAAAATCTCTGTAATTGGTAACAGCGGCAACTTCACCTTGTCTTGTAATTCCGAGCCAGGTTCCGTTTGCTTTCAAGTCTTTCCCGGCAAAAAGATTCGGGTGATCATTCCAGAACTTTGCACTTTCAGTTGGACGTTCATAAAACTCATCACGATTTGCGGCAAGTATCAGCTTAAATTTGGGATGAAAATTCTTTGCAAGAAGTATTAGGCACATTTTAACTTTTACTTTTGAGTATTCGAATGACAGAAGTTATTAATTTTCTCGGAGCGAGTTTAACGCTCAGCACTCCCATTCGGTTTAAAATTCCAGGGATTATCAATCTTTTCCCTTTCATGAATCCTTTGTATCCGATTTTTGCCGCTTTCTCTGCCGACATCAATCCAATAATTTTTGATTTTATTATAAAAGTTGATTCCATTCCGGCTCGTGAAAGGAAATCTGTTTTTGTTGGACCCGGGCAAAATGCAGACGAAATTACGCCGCTGCCTTTCAGTTCGCAATCGAGAGTTTCAGAAAAAGAAAGGACAAACGCTTTAGTCGCATAATAAATGCTCATAAAAGGTCCAGGCT
Source organism: uncultured Ignavibacteriaceae bacterium (assembly GCA_964571865.1). Classification (GTDB taxonomy): domain Bacteria; phylum Bacteroidota; class Ignavibacteria; order Ch128b; family Ch128b; genus JAHJVF01. The sequence continues at coordinate 1,505 of CAZNDS010000424.1, forward strand.
GAAACGCAGCGGTTGATGCGACGTTCATTATTCTTCCGCTTTTATTTGCAATCATTTTTGGGAGGAATAGTTTTGTTAATTGTACAAGAGAAGTGATATTCAGTTGAATCATTTCCAATTCGATGTTCAAATCGGTCTCGCTGAAGTTACCATGTAAGCCGAATCCGGCATTATTGACCAGATATTCAACGTGAATATTCTCTCGACTAATCTGCTCAAACACATCATTGGCTGAATTAGGAACCGATAGATCTTTTTCAATCGTAATTATGTGGATTTTATATTTATCGCTCAACCCAACGGATATTTCATCGAGTCTTTTTTTATTTCGAGCAATTAAAATTAAATTGTGCCCGTCGCTTGCAAAAAGTTTTGCAAGTTCATATCCGATGCCAAACGTTGCGCCTGTGATAAGAGCGTATTTACCTGTCATTTCAATCCTATCAATATTTGAAAATAAAAATACTCAATTAAAAATTATGTTCACAATCGGGAAACTTTTTTCAGAAGTTTTATTGTTGAATCAATAAAATCGAAATCAATGGTATGAACCTCGGGGCAAGCCCCGAACCCTGTTCCGACGCAAGCGCC
>CAZNDS010000425.1:0-2082 GCA_964571865.1 uncultured Ignavibacteriaceae bacterium
AGGCGATAGTTACATATAATAATCCACCTCTTGGAAGAAAAGAAAATTGATGCTTGAAATCTTCTAGACTTTTTTCATTCTGAAGAAGTTCTTCTCCTTGTATGAGTCTAAGTTTAGGCTGCTTCGATGGGTCACTTCTCTTCTTCTTGGATTTTGACTTATGTTTGGATTTGGTTTCAAGACTCTTGAATAATTTCACTTTATCTTCTTTGGACATCTGTTCGGTGGTAAAATCAATTTCGATACTTTCGAACCAATTAGTTTTTTCAAGTGCAGTTAAGTTATCGATCTTATCTTTTTCTGGTGCGATGTAACGATTCCACGCATCGCTTATTAGTCCTATTATTTTGTTGATTTCTTCTAACGATTGAAATTCATTTTTATTCACACTTCGGAAATATTTTTTAACTTGAACATTCTGGAAATGAGCCACATCATCCATCAGCGGTGAGATTGTAGAAGGCTCTCCGTGGATGTTTGTATATTTTCTCAAGTTGGCTTCTGCCATTCGATTTTTGGGGTCGTCCATTAAAGCAAGTTTCCATGACTCTAACGCATCATCTTTTCGCCTCATGTTCCAATACAATACTCCTAAATCATTTAAGCATTCGGACCGTGCATCGCTATAAGCCATAGGTGTAAGATCATATGATTTTTTATAATAATTTTCTGCTTCATCGTATTCTTCAATATCTTCATTAAGCTTTGCTAATTGAAACATCACTTCGTATGAATCTGGAAATTTTTGTTCTGCTTGGTTTAGCAGTTGAAAGGCATCTTCAACTCTGTTGATGAACGAATAAGCGATGGAAGGAATAGTATAAAAGAATAAATTCTTGGGATATTTATTCCGTGCTTTTTTCCCTTCCTCGATTACTCGGCGAAACTTTTTATTTGTAAGTAATTTCTGCAGATGCTTAAGTGTGTCTAATTCCGATTGAGTTAGATTAAAAAAGTAGGATTGTTCTGAATTCATGTCATCTCTAATATTTTTTTTATTGATTACTATTTGTCAATTGCTAATTGCACAAGTCCAAATCCCATCGAGTTCTTCTCGCCGAAGCCGCATTCGTAACCAACCTTGATCAGTTCAGGATCAGTTTTAATTTTAAATCCGCATTGTATAGCTTTAATCTTTGTCTCCTGCGGCGTGCCCTCAGCAATGGTGATTAGTTTTGATACTTTTCCATTTCTGCGTTCAATCTCTTCGGGGTCGAATCGAAATTCAAATTTTGGAATATTGATATCTTTATTATGAATCACTTTATATTTTTCGATTAAATTCTTTTGAATTACTCTTGGTAAATCTTTATCGTCATATCGAAAATAGTAGGGGAGTCTTTTTCCATCTTTATCAACAACAGTTGAAGCAACTAAGGGAGAGATCAAACTAAAATTCATCTCTTCCTTGAATTCCGGTTCAGGTAAGGATTCTACTTGAGTGATGGTAAATTGAGTCGTATGATCTTTCCTGCCCGCCATCTTAAATGAATTGAGGCAGGCGGGATAGTTTATATTAAGATTCTGCTTTTCAAAACTCCCAATAAGAAAATTCTGAATGAAAGTATCAATCATTGGCGAGGAAATAATAAGCTTTACTTCAGGGTCTAATAAAAGAAATAGCCCATCCTTAAGTTGATACTTTTTTAGTTCTAAACCGAAGGTGAATAATTTAAATTTTTTCCCATCTAACCTAAAACCTGTGTCGTGAAGAAATTGTGCGAATTCTTTAGAACCGAATTTTAGTAGAAGATAGATCGCGGCAGAAAAATAGTAGTTATAATTAATTGGTATACTTGGCTTTGAAGATTCAGCATTCAGGTTAAGTTTAAGTCTCATCCAAAACTTTTCTCACATATTTTTTAGTTTTTTTTACATTTCACATCTCAAAGCAACTTCACATAATCAAAGAGTAGTTCAGTTTGTTACCAACTGGCTTTGAGTTCAATAATAATTTAGATAAAAACATTATTGGACACAATATTCTTACAACATTTCAATTCTTCGAAAAGAAGAGTAAATCCCCGCCTGTTTTCCGCACTTTTTAAGGAAGTAAAAAAAAGTTTAGTCTTTTGCTTAAAT
>CAZNDS010000426.1:0-2082 GCA_964571865.1 uncultured Ignavibacteriaceae bacterium
AAACCTGAAACCATCTACCGACAACTCAAAATCTAAAAACGCAAAACTTCAGTTAATTAATAAAAAGGGCATTAGGAGAGAGATTTTTGAAAACTAAACCTGAGCATAGTGAAAACCCTAAATCAAAACTTGATAAACCGATAGAAGATTACATTCTATCGCTGCATAACATCTCAGACAGCTCAAAAGAACACTACAGCTCACTTCTAAAAATATTCACCCGATACTTAGCCAACAGAGGCATAACAGACTTCAATAAAGTAAACAGAACTGATATAGGACAATTCCTATCCACCAAACGCAAAGCAAATACAAGAAACATCTACATTTTCCTCATAAAAAGCCTCTATCAAAACTACCTTTACAAGTGATAAATCATGGCTATCTCCTCAACAGTAAAGACAATTCAAGATATTATGCGTCAAGACGCTGGCGTTGATGGTGACGCTCAACGGATATCTCAAATGGTTTGGATGATTTTCCTAAAAGTCTTTGACGACAAGGAAAAAGAATGGGAATTGGAAAATGATACTTACAAATCACCTATTCAAGAGAAATATCGCTGGCGCAATTGGGCATCAAATAAAGAAGGCATAACTGGAGATGAATTATTAGATTTCATTGGAGAGATGTTCAAAGCACTCAAAGCCATCAATGTCTCAAAAGAAGAAGACCCCAAAGGCAAAATGGTTCATGACGTGTTCGAAGACGCATACAACTATATGAAATCTGGAACGTTAATCAGACAAGTCATCAACAAGCTAAATGAAATTGATTTCAACAAATCTGAAGACAAACATCTTTTCAATGAAGTCTATGAAAAGATATTATCCGATTTACAATCTGCAGGAAATGCAGGTGAGTATTATACTCCCAGAGCTGTCGACTCCCTGAATTTCTTAGGTTAATTATCGTAGTGTAATTATCGCAGTATTTACCAGCATAATTTTTAATTCTGGTTTCCACTATACCTTATAGCTTAACCACGTAACGGAGAACAAAAAATGCGAGTTGTTATTGTTGCAACTGGAAGTAGAGGGGATGTCGAACCCTACATTGCTTTAGGGAGGGGACTTAAAAAAGCAGGTCACATTGTCAGACTAATAAGTCATCAGAATTTTCAATCACTTGTTAGTTCTCATGGATTAGAGTTTTGGGGAATAGAAGGTGATGTTCAAGAAATTGCCCAAAGCACTGAAATGAGTAAACGTATAGCCAAAGGCAGTTTTCTCTCAACCATGACGCTGATGAGAAAGCAAGCTGAGATTCTAGCGGTTGGTGCTGCAAAGACTGGCGTTGAAGCCTGCCAAGGAATGGACATGCTGATTGCAGGTGTCGGTGGATTATTTATTGCAGCTTCACTCGCAGAAAAATTCAAAATCCCCTTGCTACAGGCATACTACATCCCTTTCACACCCACAGGCGCATACCCAAGTTTTCTGTTTTCAAAACTTCCACAGTGGCTGGGCAACTCAATAAACCGTTTCTCTTACCATGTTGCAAGGCAAATCATGTGGCAAGGCTTCCGCTCGGCAGACAAGATAACACGAAAACAAGTCCTCAACTTGCCAATATCCTCTTTCTGGGGACCATACAAGAGACTGAAGTCAGAAAAAGCTCCAATTCTCTATGGTTTCAGTCCATCCATTATCCCATCGGCGACTGATTGGGGTTCCAACACTTATGTCACTGGCTTCTGGTTCTTAGATGAACCCACAGAATGGAAACCACCGCAGGATTTAGTTGATTTCTTGAATGACGGTTCGCCACCAATCTACATTGGGTTTGGAAGCATGAGCAACAAAAACCCTGAAGAAACAACAAACCTTATCCTATCAGCTCTCAAAGAAACCAAACAGAGAGCGATAATGTTATCTGGTTGGAATGGGTTAAAAAAAACCGATTTGCCATCATCGGTCTTTATGGTTGATTCTGTTCCTTTCTCGTGGCTTTTTCCCAAAATGGCGGCAGTTGTTCATCACGGTGGTGCTGGAACAACCCATTATGGCGTTAAGGCTGGTGTTCCTTCGATCATTGTTCCATTTTTTGCAGACCAACCGTTCTGGGGAAGCCGAATTAAGA
>CAZNDS010000427.1:0-2077 GCA_964571865.1 uncultured Ignavibacteriaceae bacterium
AAACAAATGATATTCCCTGTGTTTTTACAAATGGATACATTGGTGGAAAATACAAGCCATCAGCTAATGCTCCAGGTGAATACTTCCGGGCTCTGATTGTATTCGCCCAATTTCAAAGTGATAACGATTCGGTCCCTGATTGGCCAAAAGATTCACTCCCCAAATGGGCTTATAATTTGATTGATAGCAGTACTTCGACCAGCTATCGTCCCTACACTATTTCAGATTACTTCAAAAGAATGTCAAACGGTAATACGAATTTAAGATTTGATTTTATCGGTGATATTCACCCCAATATTATAACTGTACAACAAAATAAGGTTTGGTATCAAGCAAATGTAGATGTAATAAACCAGTTAAATTCACAAATAACAGATTTTCGTAAATACGACAATTGGTATTTTCAAAATGGAGCTTTTTATTTTTCGGAGAGAAATGGTGATAGATTTCTTGATATGCTTATTATTATTTATAGATCGGGGCATGATTCGTTTTACTTAGCAGGTGGTATTGCAATACTTGGTTTTTCAGGTAACATTGAAACACACGATGGGATAAATATAAGTGGTGGCTTCGGGATTTATGGTTCTGGCATTACAAGCAACGTCAGAGGTGAATGGAAAAATGCATTCTATTTAACGGCACATCTTGCACATGAGTATGGTCATTATCTTTATGAATTTAATCATACAGCAATGGGTGGTCTTATGATGGGTTATCCTTGGGCATATAATGGCACTTATGCGATGAGCGCGTGGGAAAGAGAACTGCTTGGTTATATTGATATTCCCTCAGCTTATAATGGACAGACAAAAACTTTACGGGATTATGTAACAACGGGCGATGCACTAAGAATTAATATCGGCACAAATGAATATTTCATTGTAGAAAACCATCAAAGACTTAACTACTACGATCAGATAATCAGAGGCGGAGCACTACAAGGTGCATTAGATCCAAACGCACAACTTGGTAAAGGTATTTATATTTGGTACGTTAATGATACGAGCAAATATGATCCCCATATTTGGTCAATACAAGCCGACGGTGCTTTTGACTGGCAATTTGTTGAATGGAGAGTAATGACCGGTTGGGGCGGATCAAACCCCGATCCTACGGTTGCTGTTCTTGATAGAGGAAGTGTTTATAGATATCTCCCAACCTCAACTTCTGGAGAAATAGGAAAGTGTGATAGGAATAATTTATATTTTTACGTTCCCAACGAAGGATGGATGGGAGATTATCGTTGGTGGGATAAAGATCCCTTAACTAAAAACTGGATTATTAGTCGTGATGCAATGGGAGATGAAACTGATGCTTTCAATGTAAATTCCGTTAATCAAATTACTCCTTGGAGTAATCCAAGCACAACGAAATTAATTGGTGGGAATCCTTCACCAACCAATATTTCAATAAAATTGTTAGAACAAAGTAGTAACGATATAACAATTAAAATATTTACAACTGAGGCTGGTGCCTTAAGTTTACACCCATCTAAACCGCAAAATTTGAAAGTGAGCGTAGTCAATGGCAATCCCGTTTTGACTTGGACGGCAAACATAGAACCCGACTTAGCTAAATATCGTATTTACAGAACTAGGTCAACTGGCGGTGAGCCATCTAATTTTACATTCTTACGAACTGTTGCAAAAACACAAACAAGCTTCACTGACTTCGATATTACTGCAGGGAGTGGAACATATAAAGTTTTTTATCAAATAACCGCTGTTGATAACGATAGTTTAGAATCCGTAAAATCATATTATGATTGGGTAAATTACGATCCGAATATGCAAAAAGTCGGTGTGAAAACTTATAACTACGATCTACGACAAAATTATCCTAATCCTTTTAACCCAACAACTAAAATTAAATATGTAGTAGGCAGTAAGCAGAATACGAAAGGCGCAGAACAATTTGTTACCTTAAAAGTTTTTGATTTACTGGGTCGTGAAATCGCAACTCTTGTAAACGAGCCAAAGCAAGCCGGTGAATATGAAGTCGAATTTGATGCGAGCAAGTATGGATTAAGCTCTGGAGTATATTTTTATCATCTTCGCAGCAATGATTTTATCTC
>CAZNDS010000428.1:0-451 GCA_964571865.1 uncultured Ignavibacteriaceae bacterium
GGCAGTTATACAAAACAGTAAGAAAAGATTTTTCTGAATTCCCTGTAATAAACATTGATCATCACACCCTCACAAATGAGATGTACGGACAAATAAACATCGTACGAAATGCGGCAAGCACGACTCACGTGCTTTACGACTTATTTCGCAAATGGCCTTTCGCTATTGACAAAAAAGTCGCAAACTTTCTTTTATATGGCTTAATATCAGATACCTATTTTTTTCAAAAATCTAATACTACTCCTACTGTACTCAGGCTTGCAGCAAAATTATCGGATTTAGGAGCAGATCCATCTATAGTAGCACAATTATTACATAAGAATAAATCAATTGTAGGTCTTAGATTCTGGGGCGAAGTTTTATCATCTATGGAGACCATTGCGGAAGGTAAAATTGCATTTGCAACTATTAGCAAAGAGCTCTTCACAACTTTTGATATGGAGGAGTATGC
>CAZNDS010000428.1:466-2075 GCA_964571865.1 uncultured Ignavibacteriaceae bacterium
TGGCTTAGTTAACTTCATGACAGCAATCGAGACCGCAAAGATAACTGTCTTGTTAAAAGAGAGAAATAACGAGATTCGAGTCAGTTTTCGTTCTGATTACTACAAGACAGATAAAGGGTGGGCAGCTATAAACGTTAGCAACATAGCTAAACAATTCGGCGGCGGTGGCCACGTAACTGCATCGGGATGTTCCATCTTGACTTCTCTAGAAGAAGCAAAAAGATTGGTTTTGAGCGCTTGTATCGATGGACTAGAGGGAAATCTAAGCTATAAGGAGAACAAGAATGAAACAGAGTAAAGCTATCAGTCCGTTTTTAGGCCGATTACGTAGGCTGATACGAAATTATGACGAAATAATTGTTTATATCAGCATAGCGGTTTCGATAATCATACAATTTATTCCTGACAGATTTTCTTGGAAGGATAGTTTCTTTTTGGGAACAATATATCTAGGCGTTATATCTTTGATATTTATAGTACTGGACATGAAGGCAACAATTGAACAGGGAAATTACAGATTATTCTTTAGAAATATGTTTGAAGCCAAAAACGAAATCTTCGCGCAAATAGAGAAGCGAAGAAAACGAAAAGCATCAAAGGAGAGCTTGGAAGTTCACATTATTGGGCTAAAGCTACGCGCTATATCGGGGATTATTCATGAGATGATGAATGAAATCAGAAACGGGCGCATAAACATATACAACACGAAGATAGTAATATATTATTTCGATCCACAATTTTTCTCTCAACTCATTTCCCCATCCGTACCTGAAGATATTGCAAAGACTCTTCAAGCCCAATACGATCAATTTAGTTTTATCACTGCAGCAAACATTAGAGAGCTAAACAGCTACAACAACGATCAGTTCTTTAGTCAAAAGAAGATAAAAATCGAATGCTACACCTACGACAGTTTCCCCGCTTTTTGGGGATTTGGGATTGATAAAGAAACTATATTCATTGGGCCATTTACCTGGAGCAATAAGACATACACCTTAATCGGCCCCCAAAACCCCTGCGTTATGATTAGCAAAGAAGATGAGATTAGCGATGTTGTATTAGATTTTCATTATAACCGTTGCGAAATGTTTTCATCTTGGAAATAGTAAAAGTGCCTTATGACTTCTAATCAAAGACTTATTCAAGATTACTTTGACTCGCCCAACAACTCACAATGCTTAGAGTATGGTACAAGAAATCAGTTAATGCTACTTGATATGATTACGAATCAGCATATAAACGGTTTGAAAGAAATCACTAATGTCTTAGATATTGCATCTGGCTCAGGTGCTTTTACAGAAATAGTACGCAAAATTTTGCCCGACGCCAACTTCGTACTTATTGATTTATCTATGAGGCAATTACGGGTCTCAAAGCAGAAAAATAAAGTACAAGGTGACGGACAAATGATTCCAATCCATTCAAAGACTATAGACCTATTGTTATGTCGGCAAGGATTACATTATATGGATATAAGTCTCGCATTAGATGAATTTCAAAGAGTATTAAGACCTGACGGGATTGTATTGCTTTTCACGGAATGGTGGTTTGATGGGGATGAAAATGAGGAAGAAAAGGAATGGGCAACAAAAGTAGCGCACAGTCGATA
>CAZNDS010000429.1:0-2067 GCA_964571865.1 uncultured Ignavibacteriaceae bacterium
ACTCCGGCTTTCAAAACTCCGACCTGCTCACAATAAGCAAATCGAATTAGCGAAAATGAATTGCTTGGTTTGTACCAATATTTTTATTTGATATACTGTATGTACATCGTCTCTACTTCTGATACACAATCTTTCCACCCACAATTGTCATTTCAACATTTGTTTGCAGAATATCTCTTGGGGGGATGTTGAATATGTCGCGATCCAAAATTGTGAAGTCTGCCCATTTTCCTATTTCAATTGTTCCTTTTTTCTTCTCTTCAAAACCGGCGTAAGCTGCCCATTTAGTAAATTCATTCAGTACTTCTTGAATAGTTAATTTTTCTTCAGGATACCATCCGCCTTCGAATACTGTTGTATCAGGAATTCCGGATTCTGAAATCACCCACATCTTATTATCAACAAGCCACATAACATCCAGCCAATTTCTCGGATAACCATTTTTATCTTGGCGCGTAACTCCTGCGTAAATTCCTTCTAAGACACTTGGATTCTCAACGGGAAAATCTGAACCTCCTGCAATAATCGGACTTCCTTTCAAAACTAATTTTGGAGCGTAAGACCATTTCACTTTTTTTGTTCCGAGCCGCGCTTCAGCCCATGGCATATCGGAAGTTGCGTGAACCGGCTGCATACTTGGAATAATTCCATTCTTTCCAAATCGATCTACATCCTTTGGATTAATAACTTGAACATGCTCTACTCTCAACCGGTGATCTTTCGGTTTCAGTTCATTTAGTGCTCTTTCATATGCGTTGAGAACAATCGTATTTCCTAAGTCACCAATTGCATGTGTTGCAACTTGAAAACCATTTTTCAGTGCCTCGATTGTAACTTTATAAATTTCATCTTCACTCATCAATTGCAAACCGGAGTTACCGGGATCGTCCTGATAGGGTTCGGACATTAAAGCTCCGCGAGAACCCATCGCACCATCTACAAATAATTTAATCCCACGAACGTTCAAAAAATTATTACCATAACCAACGAGTCTGCCGCTTTTCAAAAACTCATTCCAGGTATTTCCTACACCATCAATATACGCATGAATTCGAATTGGAAGCTTTCCCTCATTGGCTAATTTCTTCATAACATTTATCGTTCTCAAACCAACTCCCATATCGTGCACTGAAGTAATTCCATATTTCGTTAGACTATTGACAGCAGTAAGAACAGTTTTTTCAATCATCTCATCTGTTTGAGGCGGGACGACCTTATAAATTAAATTCATTGCGTTATCAATTAATACTCCTGTTGGATTTCCTTTCGCATCACTCTTAATATCTCCTCCATTGGGAGCTTTAGTGTCTTTTATAATTCCGGCAAGCTCAAGAGCTTTTTTGTTCACCCATAATGCATGGCCGTCAATTCTTGTAAGATAGACAGGATTATCCGGTGCCGCTTCATCAAGAATTTTGTGGTTCGGCCAAACTTTTTCTTTCCAATCGTTTTGATCCCAACCGACTCCGGCGATCCACTCACCTGGCTGGACTTGTAATGCTTTTTCTTTTACCTTTTCTGCAATTTCTTCTTGAGAGTTCGTACCAACGAGATCGATCTCCAACAAATTTTCACCATAGCCGGAGATATGTCCGTGGGCATCAATGAAACCTGGGAGAACAATCTTACCTTCAAGATCGATTATTTCTACGTCGGGATATTTTTCTCTAAAATCTTCGGTTGTACCGAGGTCAAAAATCAACCCGTTTTTTACAGCGATTGCTTCGTAGGTTGAGTTATCTTCATTTAGGGAATAGATTTTTCCGTTGATAAAAACTCTATCCGGCATTTCTCTTCCACAGGAAATTAAGGTCAAAGAAATTATAATCAAGCTTAAAAAGGATTTCATGATTCATCTCCATTTTTTTAGGAAACTATTATTGATAATAAATTTAATCAAAATTATTTCAAATACTTTCTTAAAAATTCACCTGTGTGAGAAGCTTTACAAATTGCTACTTCTTCAGGAGTACCTTGGACAACAATTTCTCCGCCATATTCACCGGCTTCTGGACCGAGATCAATTATATAATCAGCGCATTTGATAACGTCCATATTATGTTCGAT
>CAZNDS010000430.1:0-2063 GCA_964571865.1 uncultured Ignavibacteriaceae bacterium
TTCAGTGATGGGCAGAATTTATAGTTTGTTGGTGGTCCTATCTTTCCATAGTTCGCAACCATCGAGCCAGAAGGGCATATATAAAAGGAAACAGTAACGCCTCTGACTTTTTTTATCTCTTCAACTGCTTTTTTTCCAGCAAGTCTAGCAGTCCTTACACTGTCGCAGAAGAGCCACAGATTCGCGCCGGAAATTCCCATGCCAATGCCAAGTTTTTTTTCAATTTTAAAGTCATGGCCAATCATCAGAGGTATGTTGTAATGCTGTTTGCCATACTCCTCTACAACAGTTTCATAACCACCACCGCAGTCTCCGACTCTTTCTTTTGTATCGACACTGAAAATTTCCTTCTCCTTATCCAGCCAATTGAAAATTCTGGTAGTGCCACCAGAAGCTGAAAGAATGTCCTGCCTTATCCTTATCGCAACCTCGCTGAAAAATTTCTCAACCTGCTCTCCAAGCGGTCTATCTTTTCTATACATTCCCCAAAATTGCAGAATTACACCCTCTCTTTTATCGGGCGTTTCTTTGCTGCTGAGAAATTTTTCAATTCCCGCTTCAATCCTACCAACCACTGTTGCAGGAGTTGCAGTGGCTCTGTAAGCAGCGAATCTTAAAGGGTCATATTCAATGAAAGGACTTTTCGTGTCATCCAAACTCAGACCACGCTCTGCTGTAACAAGAATCCTGCAGTAAAGACCATCGAACGCTTCTGCGTATGTGTCTTCTACAATGTCTCTTAGCTTCATTTTCCTTTTAAAGCTTCGACAGCAGGCAGCGAATATCCTGCCAACATTGAAATGCAAGCACCGCCACCAGAAGAAATGTGCGTTATCTTCTCTTCGATGTTTAATTTTCTCGCTGATGCAACTAGATGACCGCCGCCAACAACCGAGAAAGCTTTTGAATTTGCAGCGATTTCCTTAACGACCTCTTCGGTGCCAAGAGCGAATTTTTCCTCTTCAAAAACGCCGAGAGCGCCCTTTGCAAAAATTGTTCCTGAAGAGCGAATTATTTCCTTGAATTTCTCAACTGTTTTCTTGCCGATGTCCATTATTTTGTAGTTTCTTGGAAGTTCGCTAATGTCAATCTCAAGCCGCTCGCCTTTGTAATCAAGTGCCAAATCTACCGGAGCTATAATCTTGTCACCATACTTGCTCAGAAGTTCTTTTGCAACATCAATCTGCTCTATCATTCCTTTACCACGGATAAATTCTATGCTTGGCTCGCCAATTCTGTAACCTTTTGCAACCAAAAAAATATTGCCGACTAAACCGCCAGCGAGAATGTAATCTGTCCCACTGTTAAGCGCTTTGTCAATGGCTTTCAAGGAATCATCTGCTTTTGTGCCTCCCAGAACGAACGTTACGGGCTTTTTTGGCGTTTTCAGAATTTCCTCTATGACCTTAATCTCCCTTTCCATCAGACGGCCCGCGCAGCATGGCACCACTTCTGGAAAACCAACAAGCGACGGCTGCGAGCGGTGCGCAGTTCCAAATGCATCGTCAATGTAAATGTCAATTGCAGGTGCAAGTTTTTCTACCATGTGCGTTTTTGCCTGCACATCTGCAGGTCTTATGATATTCTCTTCTGCACAGAAACGCAAATTTTCCAGCATTATAACATCACTATCTTTCATGCTCTTTATTTCATCAACGACATAGGAGCTGAAAACACAATCCACATACTTTATCCTGTGCTCAATGATATTCGAGAGCATTTCTGTATGCTTCTCAAGATTTGTGAAATCCGGGTCGCCAGGTCTGCCCTGATGACCCATGATAATGACTTTCGCTTTCTTCTTAACCAGCTCCTGCAGTGTTTTTTTATGTGACAGAAATCTTCTATCATCCATTATTTCGCCAGTTTTCTGGTTTATCGGGCTATTGACATCAACACGCACAAGCACGGTTTTTCCTTCAAAATTGAAGTCATCCATGGTCTTTATACCGTTTTTTCCGAACATTTTAAGGCCTCCAAAATAAACTTTTCTGATAAGGATTATTAGGAAAGGGACAATAAAATTAACCTCGCTATTTAAAAAACGATACGCAATTAATCAA
>CAZNDS010000431.1:0-2041 GCA_964571865.1 uncultured Ignavibacteriaceae bacterium
CCATCATCCATTGTCCATTACCAATTGAGTATTTGATTATAGTTTTTGGGTTGAAGGGATTGGGATGATTCTGCTCAAGCTTGTATGAAAATAACCTATCAAATTGTGATGTACTCTTGGGAATATTTTTATTACCAATTGTGCTGTATCTTCCGACAGATTTTATGATGTATGCAAATTTATCAGATGCAGAATTATTATTATTAAAAGTAAAAGAGATATTTTCTAAAGGTAATATCTCACCATAGTCATTGTCTTGATGTAATAATTTGCCTTTTATCTCTCCTGATGAGTTGTGAATTGCACTAATCAATTCAAGTTTTGAAACTTTCGCTGTCTTAAGATTTCTTACAATTGTGAGATAATCCAAACTTAGTTTTTGGCTTATAGTTATTTCAACTGAATTGCCGCTGTTATGAAGCTTTTTACACACAATGCTCATATTCGGACGAAGGTGAAATCCGTTATTTGTTGTTAAAGTGAATTGTTTTTCTTCTTTAAGTTCGGTAGTAGTTTTTATTTTCCCAGTAGCTTTTTTCTGTGATGGAGGTGGTACTACTTCACCACCCATTATCATATATTCTGCCTCACCGTCCCTTGTAGCCGAATACTTTTCTATCGATAAAACATCGCCTGCTTTTAACCCAACTTTGTTTCCATCTAAATCGGATAAAACATTTGTTAAATCTGTCTTTCCGTTTAATGTAATTTTATATGGTCTGTTTGGCTTTTTATATGTTACAAATTCACCTTCATCTGTAACTGCAGTAAGTTCATCTTTTTTGATTTTAAGCTTGAATAATTCAATCTGGTCTAAATATGTATGCTCTGTCTGCGGTTCATGAATAACAAATTTAACCTTACCACTTTCTGGTTGTATTGGAGTATTAATGAGATAGTAATCAATTACATCAATACCAGGATTACTCATAGATGTAATTAGCAGCGGATTCTCATCTACAAGTGAACCGTTTGAGTTAAATGCAAGTGTTGGGCAACCGGGTGAACTGCTTAAAACAGGATAGTAACTATTTGAAGATGAACCTAAAATATTTGAGGCAGTACAGGTAAGCATAAACACAGGTGCTGTTATTTCGTTTTTGATTGTTGAGCCGCTGTATCTTTCGCCATTATATATTATGGCTGTGCTGCCTTGAAAAGTTATACTAACATTATCCGGTTTATCATAATACGTCCAATCATAAGATATATTTCCATTGCCTTGAGATAAATTACAAGTTACCGTTCCCGTTTCACCTAAGGGAATTGGATTTGGCGATTGATAAAAACCTGAGATTATAGGGGAAACTAATGGAATCCCAAGTATAACAAATTCTCTTGTGCTATTGGAAGTAGGATCAATAGGTGCCCATTTATTAATTCCCTCACCTGATATATCTCTTTTTATGAAATAATAAAAGGTTCTTAATGTTATTTGATTGTTTGAAATATTTTTATATACATACCGTTGACAAGTTATAGGAGTTTCAGGATAATAACCTTCTGCACCAATATACCAAGAATTTAATACATCTAAATATCCATCTTTAACAGTTTCTGCTTTGTAAATATCTACATAATATAGGTCAGGACGCAATCCAGGGATAGGAGTACAATAAAACCGCCGCCATAAATTTTGTTGATGTAAAGTAAGTGATGTATAATCTGCAAAAAATGTGTATTGTGAATTAGCAATCGAATATGTCTTTGCTACGGCTTTTAATGTGTTAATACGACCGTGACCAAAGTAAATATCAAAACCTGTTGCTCCTTTATCATCAGCAGTTTGCTGAAGTATATTTCTAATTTCTCCTGTAGTTAAATTTGGGTTGACCGATAAAATAAGTGCGACTGTCCCTGTCACATGTGGTGTTGCCTGTGATGTTCCAAATGCATAAGTATAGTTTTGACCCCAACCTATACGTTCATTATAAAATGGATAATTTGGTGTAGTTGAATAAATATCATCTTCCTTAGAGGAATTACCTTCTTTACCACCTGGAGCTGAAACATTTATAGAGCCCCCAAAATTAGAAAAGTC
>CAZNDS010000432.1:0-2039 GCA_964571865.1 uncultured Ignavibacteriaceae bacterium
AAGGAGCTGGAGGATGAGTTTCGTTACCTAACATGACTCGTTTTTATACCCCTATTGATTATTTGTTTGCTAGTCATTTTTTTCTGGCAAGGATTAAAATAACTTTCCTGTAGTAGCACTTATATTCTTATAAATAAGTACTAATGAAATCGAGACAATCAAAAAATAGAATAGTGCATTGAGATAATCGGCAAATATCAAACTGCCAATTCCAAATAGTGTAGAATAAACTAATGCAACTCCAAAAATCCAATTCAGGAACATTCCAACAAATCCTTTATCACTTTTTACATCCGGCATTTGAAGTGAGATTTTTTTCCACATAATTCCTCCAGGATGAATCAATCTATAGAATGATTTCAGCTTTTCTTCATCAGTTGGCTTGGTTATAAACGTAATTGTGAGCCAGACTACTGTCGTTATTCCAACAAGATAGAAAAGTGAAAATGGAAAACTTATTTCGTAATATTTTACAATTGGATATGCAGCGAAAGGAGTTATCATCGCCGATATTTCGCTCCATGCATTAATTCTCCACCAGAACCATCGAAGGATAAGTACAAGTCCAACCCCGGCGCCACACTCTAAAATAAATTCCCAAGCTCCCGATATTCGTGTAATAAAGAGTGTAACGATTACAGAGACAAGCATCAACATAAGAGTTGTAACTCTTGATATAAGCACATAGTGTTTTTCAGATTCAGTCTTTTTAATGAAACGTCTATAAAAATCATTTATTACGTATGATGAACCCCAGTTGAGCTGAGTTGCAATCGTGCTCATATATGCAGCAAAAAATGCAGCGACCAATAACCCTTTCAATCCAACCGGTAGAAAATCTTTCATCGCATAGATATAACCCATCCCGGCATTTTCTGGTCCGAGTTCAGGGTATAAGACTAAAGCGCATAATCCTACAATTATCCAGGGCCATGGACGTAAAGCGTAATGCGCAATTTGAAAAAATAAAGTTGCGAAGAGAGAATGTTTTTCATCTTTTGCAGACATCATTCGTTGTGCAATGTATCCGCCGCCGCCAGGTTCTGCACCTGGATACCACGATGCCCACCATTGAATTCCAATGTAAGCAAGAAATGATGCAGAGGTCAAAGCGAACGCAGTTCCAAAACTCGAGACTTCACTTGTAACTCTTGGAAAAAACTCAAAAACAAAAGGAGGAAGTTTTTCTTGAAGACCGGATATCCCTCCGACTTGAGGTGCATCCAAAACTAAAATTGCTAAGATTATACATCCCACCATCGCAATTATAAATTGAAATGAATCTGTAACAACCACTCCCCATAATCCAGATAGTGCAGAATAAATTGCTACTAAGATCATACAACCAAAGACATAGAATATTACTGTTCCCTCATCAATTCCAAACATTCCAGTCAAAATCGAGATCATAGCTTTATTCACCCAGCCCATGATAATTACATTCATGAGTAATCCAAGGTACAAAGCACGAAATCCGCGGAGAAACTTAGCCGGCTTACCCGAATATCTGATTTCTGCAAATTCAACTTCGGTCATTATTCCCGCGCGCCGCCACAATCTTGCAAAGAAAAAGACAGTCAGCAATCCACCGAAAACAAAATTCCACCAAATCCAATTTCCAGAAATTCCATTTTTTGCAACTAATTCGGTAACGGCAAGAGGAGTATCGGCAGCAAATGTAGTTGCAACCATTGAAAGTCCGGCTAAATACCATGGAAGATTTCTTCCTGAGAGAAAAAATTCGTCCGTACTTCTTCCAGCCCGCTTTGAATAGTAGATTGCTATACCGAAACTAATCAGGAAATAAATTACAATTATTAAATAATCGACGAATTGCACTATAACCTCGACTTGAGTTAGTATTTCTAATTTTTACTTTTTAAGGACTGAAAGGACAATCAATGACGTCAATTAAGTCTTTCCAGTCATTTTTGTCTTTTTTTTCTTTCATTTATTCTTGCGCGAGTCATCCGCTCACGGAAGCCTCCTTCGTTGAGAAATTCTTTTTCTAAATATTTTAATTGACGATCTAACAAATA
>CAZNDS010000433.1:0-2021 GCA_964571865.1 uncultured Ignavibacteriaceae bacterium
ATATTAGCTGCCATGTTTCCACATCAGATCGGAATGATGTCATCCCGACATGTCGTGATGGAATCTTTTTATGTGTAAAAAACCCAACTTCTTGAGACTCTGGCTGATCCCAAAGAAGTTGGGTTGTTTTTCGAGACGATTCTGGAAAAGCCCAACTTTTTAAACTCAAACTACGTTTCGAAAAGTTGAGCTTTTTGACTTTTGGAGAAGTTGGGTTTTTTGAGAGATTGAAAAGTTGGGCTTTTTGTTAGGTAGTCAATCATCATCTCTCGAATTGATTTTAACAAAAGCACTTCGCACTGGTGCAGGCATCTCTGAATCAGCTCCTCTAATCGCTTTCCAAATAAATTCATTGAACTCTATATCCGGAATTGCGTCTTCGCAATTCATCTTTATTGCAACTGATTTCATTGGTATAATTCCATAGGGCGTATCATAGGTTAGTGTTTAGGATACCAAAATAAAAAATGGCGAAAAGACTAATTAACCAGACGCAGTTTTTCAAAAAAACTTTGCAATAAGAATTTACATTCTTCCTCAAGAATTCCTCCAATGGTTTTTACTTGATGATTTAGGTTATTACTGTGAGTTATATTGAATAATGTTCCACAAGCCCCAGCTTTTGGATCGTATGTACCAAAATACAAATTAGGAATTTTTGCATTCACGAGAGCACCAGCACACATCGGACAAGGTTCAAGCGTTGAGTAAATCGTACATCCATCCAAACGTGAGTTATCTAAATAATTTGCTGCAGAAGTGATCGCGATCATTTCAGCATGAGCTGTCGGATCTTTTAATTTTAGTATTTGATTATGTCCCTTACCGATTATTTTCCCTTCATGAACAATTACCGCTCCAACCGGAACTTCGCCAATCTCGAAAGCTTTTTCGGCTTCACGGATGGCCTGTTTCATGAAAGCAATATCTTTATTTGAAAACAATCTTATCTTTCCAGAATTTCATCGACAAATTCTGATGATATCCATAATGGACGTTTAAATTGAAAATCCTCATGATCATAAATTAAGACAGCATTAAGTGTCGGTATTCTTCTCAACTTTGAATAGTCGATATGTGCATTTAAAGATTGTGACGAAATACTTTCTAATTCACCTATTTTTATATCAGTCAAACCACTGAATTTCCCAAATACACTTATCTTACTTCCGCGAGAAATAAATTTAAACGGTCTAGGAATATCGAATTGCTTTGGTAAAGGATTATCAAACTTGATCCTGTAAAATCCATATTCGTTATCTTCAAATGGATCGGTGAATAAAATAAATTCACCTTTGAATTCTTCTAGTACTGTACCGAAGACACGAATGTTTTCGTTTCTGAATGATCGTGGTTCAGTCTTGAGCAGAGAATAGTCAATGCTGAACAGAGAACTTGTTTTGAAATTTGCAATTGCTTCAGTTAGTTTTTCTTCATCGCTTTTTGGGGGAGATTCGAGAAGGTAATCAATAACAGAGCACGAATTGAATAGAAAAGAAAATAAAAATACAATACCTAAAATTCTTATACTCATTTAAATACCAAATAAAAATTTTGATCGAAGTTAATATTGATTATCAAAACAATTTTACATTTTGATTTTTACATTATAATTAAAATTCGTACGCCCGGAGGGAGTCGAACCCCCAACCCTTGGTTCCGAAGACCAATGCTCTATCCATTGAGCTACGGACGCATAATAATTAAAAATTTATAATGAATAATGTATAATTAAAAATAAGGACAGATTTACCTTCGATATAAATTATGCATTATAAATTGTAAATTATACATTAACATTGTACACCCGGAAGGATTCGAACCCCAAACCTTCGGAACTCCCGATTGCATCGGGATAAACTCCGTCAGATGCTCTATCCAACTTGTCCGCCAACGGCGGATTGAGTTTACCTACCATAGGCAGTCTAAGTGCTTATCTTCAGCAAATTCGGAACGATGTATTTTAAAAAATTTATCACAATATAATTTATACTTCAATTACTTTCAATGAATTTGAATTG
>CAZNDS010000434.1:0-2021 GCA_964571865.1 uncultured Ignavibacteriaceae bacterium
TAAATCTTAAAAACATAAATTAAGAAAGCAACCCAAATTACATTCACGAGCGAAAGAGGCAGCATCACTTTCCAGCCAAGGTTCATCAATTGATCATAACGGAAGCGAGGAATACTCCATCTCACCCAAATAAAAACGAACAAGACAAATAAAACTTTAGCAATGAAAGAAAATACTTGAAGCAGAACTGTTAAGCCCGAACTCAATCCGAATTCCTGAGCATAAGGGAATTGCCAGCCGCCAAGATACAACGAAACGATTAATGCACTTGCAACGATCATGTTTGCATATTCAGCAAGAAAGAACATCGCAAATTTCAAGCTGCTGTACTCGGTGTGATAGCCGCCGACCAATTCAGGTTCAGCTTCAGGCAGATCAAAGGGGAGTCGATTAGTCTCGGCGAATGCAGAGACAACAAAGGTAATGAATCCAATCGGTTGAAGTATCGCCATCCACATCCAGCCGTATTGATACTCGACTATTTTAGGAATGCTGAGCGAGCCTGCCAGCATCAAAACTCCCACAACAGAAATTCCCATCGAGAGTTCGTAGCTTATCATTTGAGCGGCTGACCGCAATCCGCCGAGCAAAGAATATTTATTATTCGACGACCAGCCGCTTAAAGTTAATCCATAAACTCCAATCGAAGTGAAGGCAAGGATAAATAAAATTCCAGCATCAACATCTGCAACGACGAGTTTTACTTTGTATCCGAGAAGTTCGACTTCCGGTCCGATAGGAATTACAGCATAAGTTGAGAGTGCAATTGTTAAAGAAATGATCGGCGCGAATGCGTGTATAACTTTATTTGCGGCAAGCGGAACAATGTCTTCTTTAAAAAATAATTTGATGACATCGGCAGGCGATTGAAGCAAGCCAAACCATCCGACACGATTCGGACCGACTCGGTCTTGGATCCATGCACTTATTTTCCGTTCAAAATAAACTAAGTAGGTAACTGTGAATAATATCGCTCCAATTGCAATTATTATTTTACCAAGAGCAATCAAAATTTCCATTCATCACACCGGAATTTTTTCTGTTGTTTTCTTGTAACTTTTTAACTTGATACCATTGCTTCCGAGCTTATCGTAGTCTAAATCTTTGAATTCTTTATTGACTTCACACAACTCAGCAAATACATCCTCGGAAGTATCGAAATTGAATTTTACTCCCAAAGCGTTTGCAAGCTTTGTGATTATCTTCCAGGAAGAAAACGCGTTTATCTTTGTAGATTTCCCCCATCGATCGAATTCTGTACCGAATTTATCCAATCGGCTGAGATTCATTCCGTCAATACTCCTATCCATTTCGACAGTCATGACAGCGGGCCGAATTCGTTGTGCGTGACCTTCAAAGTTTACAAAGACTCCATTCTTCTCAGCGAATGCTGCTGCCGGGAATACAATGTGAGCATATTTCGTGGACTCATTTAGGTTCGAGCTAAACACAATGAAGAGATCCAGGTTTTCTGTCAAAGTAATATTCTCAGGAGAGTGCGAAACGAAATCTTCTTCCATTGCAAGTAAACATCGAATTGATTTGTTTTTTATTCCATCAACAATTTGTGAAAAGTTCATTCCATCTCCGTCAGCTGACGGATGAGGAACAACTCCAACAAGTTTTGCACCCAGTGAGTTCGGAGTTTTATCTTCACGAATCAAGATATCATCTTCATCTCCTGGTTGAATATGTTCAACTAAGTCAAAATTCTTTGTACGAATAACATTCTTCGCAAATTTCATTAAGGTGAAATTATCTTCAACAGTAGCATAAGCAGAACCTAAAATAGCAATTTCAGATTGTTTAAATCTTTTAAGTTCAGAAACAGTCTTGCTTACTGCTTCATCCCAGCCAACTGAAATTAATTCTCCACCTTTTCTAACTTTTGGTCCGTCGATTCTTGTTTCCGAATTGACATGTTTGAAAGAATGAATTCTGCCGGTATCGCACATCCAGTAATCGTTTACACTTTCATTGAAACGAGGAGTAAGTCTTAAGATTTCATTATTTCGAACCCA
>CAZNDS010000435.1:0-2010 GCA_964571865.1 uncultured Ignavibacteriaceae bacterium
TGCCGATCGAAACAACAGCTCTCAAGATTTGATCCCTAAATCCAAAATCTTTTATTCCATGAAAAGCTTTATACGTTTCAACAGCTAATTCCTGAGCCTTCTGCCATGCAATTATTTCCTCAAACCTCTCAAATTTCATTCAACCACCTTTAATTTAAATTCTCTTATATCTTATATGCTTATTAACCTTATGAACTTTATAACCTTATAAACCTTTAAACTTTATTAACTTATAACTTGTCCTGGCATCGCTCCTGTATGCTCGCCATTATTAATAACAATCTCGCCGTTTACAATTACATAGGGAATTCCATCAGGATACTGGTGCGGCTCTATAAAAGTAGCTTTGTCTTGAATCTTTTCATAGTCAAAAATTACCACATCGGCAATTTTTCCTACATCGAGTTTTCCCCTGTCCTTGAATCGTAATTTATCTGCAGGCATCGATGTCATTTTCTTTATCATTTCTTCGAGTGAACAGATTTTTCTTTCACGTACGTACTTTGCAATTGCTCTTGGAAATGTTCCATAAGCACGCGGATGTGCAATGCTTTTGTTCATCGGCGGATAAGGTGCATGCGAGCCTGCATCGGAAGAGATCATGACCCGCGGATGGGCAAGAATTTTTTCTGTCGATTTTTCTTCCATTCCAAATCCCATCATCATTACTTGATTTTCTGCATCGAGAAGAACTTTCACCGCTCCATCGTAATAATCCATTCCAATCTCTTCTGAAATTTGCTTGATAGTTTTTCCTTGATATGGTTTGAACTCCTCTTTCCCAACGCTTGAAATCAATACGCCGTTCCAATCTCCGTCGAGATTACTGACTTTCTTTTCAACATATTCTTTAATTTTATTTGTAAGCGATTTGTCTTTTAATCGCTCAAGAAATTTTTCCGTTCCACCATCGCGTGACCAAAGCGGGAAAAGCGAAGAAAGATTTGTATGATACGCAACGTAAGTGTAGCGGTCAGCATGAACTTCCAATCCTTCAGCAATTGCTTTATCCATCTTTTCAAGTGCTGCATCGGCTTTATACCAGTTCGATTTTCCGGAAACTTTCAGGTGAGAAATTAAAAGTCTTGAATCAGATTTTTTTGCAGTCTCAATTGCTTCATCTATTGCTTCGATAACGGCGTTATCTTCGTTCCTCATATGAGTCGAATATATTCTCGCAGCTTCAGGTGCGGCTTTGCAGAGCTCGATCAATTCTTCTGTTGAAGCAAAACTTCCTGGCGTGTATTCAAGCCCGGTTGAAATTCCAATTGCACCTTCCTCGATTGCTTTTCTGACTTCATACTGCATTCGTTTCAGTTCTTCATCAGTTGCGGGACGGTCATCCAATCCAACTACAAACTCGCGAATAGTCCCAAGTCCAACCATAGTTGCAATATTCACTGAAAATTTTCTTTTAGAATAATCAGATAAAAAGTCACCGATTGTCCGCCAAGTCAACTCTTCACCATATTCTTCCTTGAAATTTTTAAGCGTAAGTTCTAACTCTGGTCCCCCGAGCGGTCCCCACGAAAATCCATCCTGCCCGGTAATTTCAGTCGTAACTCCTTGGCGGATTTTACTCTCCGCTTTCGGATTTAAGATTAAATCCGAATCGGTGTGAGAATGAATGTCGATAAATCCCGGTACGACTTTTAATCCATTTGCTTTAATGATTTTCAATGCATCAGTTTCACTGAGTTTGCCTATCGCAAGAATTTTTCCATCTTTGATCCCGATATCGGCTAAGAATTCTTTGTTACCCGAACCATCGATGATATGTCCACTTTTGATTAAAATGTCGAACCCTCGTGCTCGTGCAAAAATGTTTTGCATTGATGACGAGCCGAGAACAATTGTACCAGCACTGATGACCGAAGATACTTCAAGAAATTTTCTGCGTGAGACTTGTTTCATTATTCGTCCTTCGTTAGTGATAAACTTTAAGCTGATAGATCAACTGAATAATCAATTAGCAAACGGCTAACAACTAATCTTTTGTTTAATATAATC
>CAZNDS010000436.1:0-1998 GCA_964571865.1 uncultured Ignavibacteriaceae bacterium
CTACGGTTTCACAGAAGAAGAATTAGATTTTATTATTAACTACGATATAAAATACCGCACGGGGAACTTGTCCGCTGCGGGGGAAGAGTGGGAGGAAGAGTAATATTATGAGCAAAGTTCAAAAGATAAGTGATTCATTTAATCCAAGAACCTATATGGAATTAGCTATGGAAGAAATGAACAAATCTCGCAACGAGCCCCGTCCCGATGGAAAAACTCCTCCCAAAGTTGGTGCTGTTATTTTATTCCCCGATGGAAAAATAGAGCGAGCACATCGAGGTGAATTAAGAGATGGCGATCACGCTGAATATACTTTACTTGAAAGAAAACTTGGTAATATGAAATTGGACGATTGTGTTCTCTTTACCACACTTGAGCCTTGTATGGAAAGAAATCATCCAAAGATATCATGTGCCAGGCGTACCGAAATAGCAAGAATCAAATTAGTTTATGTTGGAATGACGGACCCTGATCCATCAGTATATGGTAAAGGAATAAAGCACCTAATGGATAATGAAGTTAGAGTAAAAATGTTTGATAGGGATATTCAGCTTGAAATTGAAAGAGTTAATTCAAAATTTATTGAAGAAGCTGCCGATAGAAGAACTAAAGCAGAAAAGGAAGAACTGAAAACAACCTTAGAGAAATCAGAACCAACTTTTAATCTTGGCTTGTTATCCGACATTGCTCTTCAAAAATTTATTAAAGAATCAAAGATACAATGTGATATCAACAGTAATGAGTTCTACGAGTACCTGGCTAATAAAGGAATATTGGAATTTGATAATCAAGAAAATATTTATAAACCAACTGGATTGGGTATTATTTTATTTGGAAAAAATCCACGAGATAAATTCAGAGGAGCGGTATTGAAAGCCCATGTTGATTATGGTGCTGATAAAGTTGAACCCAAAGACTTTGATCAAGCGCTTGTTCTAATACCCGACTTAGTTGAAGAATGGTTATTGAAGGTTTTGCCACTATCAAAAGACACATCCTCTTTTAAGAGAAAAGATATTCCAGAATTTCCAATTCCTGTACTTAGAGAAGCTGTAATCAATGCAATAGTTCACAGAGATTATTTAGTTGACGATGGTTTAAAATCCTTTTTAGAAATAGATAATGAAAAAATCATTGTTAAAAACCCTGGGTCGCCGCATCCTGCTATTACACTCGATCAATTAAATACATTCAAAGCACCATCAATAAGCCGGAATCCTATTATTTCATATATTTTTAGTTTAATGGATTATGTTGAAGAAAAAGGTTTTGGTATGAAAACTTGGCGGTCATTGAATGAAAAATACGATCTGCCCCTTCCAGAATACACTTTTAATGATCCATTCCTTTCGTTAACTTTTGCAAGGAATCTCGAATCCATTAAGAATGTATCTATTCATCCTAATTTAGCCAGATTATCGCTTGAAGAACTAAAAGGATATGAGTACTTAAAATCAAAGGGTGAACTTAGCAAAAGGGAATATGCTTCCTATTTTCAGATTAACTATAAAAAAGCACAAAGACATTTGACTAAAATGAAAGATTTGAATTTAATTGGAGATAATGGTGAAAAGCCTAAATCACCTAAGTTTAAGTATGTTATCAAATAGCATGGACAAATTATTAGTTATTTTGTCTATGTTGGCTAATTAGCTTATTTAATCAACTATATACATGGACAAAAACATGGACATAATGTCCATGTTTGAAGGGAATAGCTGTATAAAGAAATTCATGTCTGTAAAGTCGTTTACTATTTTAATAGATCTATAATTACACTATTTGCAAATTGATTGCACAAATTACACATCGATTGCACAGATATTATCCAATTTGAATATGAAACGTAAGTTAAAATGGAGTTTATCGGAAATAAAAATATTCTAAACAATCACAAAATCGGCTTCCTATGTTCGCGTAAAGTTCCGGCAGATATAATCTTAAAAACCTACGATTGGACTATTGAGCAAAGGGAAAAAGGTGTTTGTGTTATTTCAG
>CAZNDS010000437.1:0-1986 GCA_964571865.1 uncultured Ignavibacteriaceae bacterium
GTTGCAAAAATATCTGCAAAACCCTCGGCTAAGGCGCGCTGTTCGTTGTTCCCTGCGTCAAATGCTGTGCCGTGTCCCGGAAATTGCTGTATGACTGCATGAGTATATTCATGAGCAACGGCATCTAATGAGGTTGGAGATATGTATTTCGGATCGGGACCAGCATCGAAACGGATAAACTTAGTTGTGACATCCCATGAAACGGGTTTTTCTTGTGCCGGTAAATTATAGTTAATTGTCGCAATGATGTATGCACCATTGTTATCCCAACTATTCAAACCTAAACTTCGGAATAAGTATTGTGTATGAGTTAACGCCCAATGAACATCTACTGCTGGTTTCTCATCAACCATAGGATCGTGAGAATTTCCATCCCAAATGTTATTGTAATCTTTAAGAACATCGCCTTTATAAGGTGGATAATTTTCATCATATGTTAGAGTCTTTATTTTATTAACCTCATCAATCATATAGTAATCGGTGTAACCCGAAATCGGTTTGGTGTAAAAATAAACATCCCCATAATATGATGAGCTTCCCCTAGCTGAAGAGGTTTGTGCATATGATATATTGCAAATCCCGATAAGAAGATATGTAATGAGCAACAGCGTGTTGAATTTACAAAATAGGTTTTTCTTAAGTCACCTCTTTGATTAATGTTACAGATATTGTGAATTAATTCTTGTAAAAAAACTTGAATTGCTTGCATCTTATTCTTTCATTGAAGTATCCCATGGATCGCTACTGGATGGCTGTTTTGTCTAGTAACCCCGAGAACAAAAATTTCGGAGCTAAAAATCGCCATATCAAAGATGATAATATCCGTTGGATAAATTGTTTTTAAGTCTGTCCCATTGAAGTGAGCTATACCATCTGACGCGACCGAAAAAAAGTCCTTTTCACTCCTTCCCCATAGCCTACCTAAAAAAGTGGTTCCAGTAAAATCCTTCCATACTTGCAATTGATCGCCTTTATATTTCATCACTTTCTTTCCAATGGCAAAGTATATTCTTTCATTGACTTCATTCACAGTTGCTACCTCGGTCGTCGTTCGATAGATCTCCTTCAGACTTATTCCATCAAACTGATAGATTTTTTCTGTATCTCCAGTCGCTTCGAATGTTGTTGATGATAGATAATATTTATTACTCTCCTTAATCCCACGCCTTATCCAACTGAACCCAACGCGAATCTTAGGAATAGTCACGAATCTCCAATTGATACCGTTATAATGCATAATGATGCCTTTATATGCTCCCCCCTCTGTGCTGTCGGCTCCCCCGACAGCATAAATGTTATTCGGCGCATCACCCCAGATGTTGTTCAGTAGGAGCAAATATCCTGAGGGGGTATAATTCCCGTACTTACTCCAAACAGAGCCATTATAATGCCACATGTTGCCACCCGGTGCGTCGCACGCCCAAACATTGTTTGGGGAAAAACCAAAGATCGATTGCAGGTTACTTGAAAAGCGGCTAGAGTCACGTGTCCACTTTGTGCCATCAAAGTGCCACTTAGAAAGGTCAGAAGCATCGGCATGTCCTACTACCCAAACATCGTTAGGTAAGCTTCCCCAAATATTTGTAGGATAGAACAAGTCACCTGGCTGCGTTCGGAGCGTGTCAATTGTAAATGTATAGTCACGTCGACCCGGTTGTATATTGTCCGGTTCAACACCCTTATCCCTGCAGGACAACGCAACAAAGATTAATAATATGGTATTATATCGTCGCATGATTAATAGCATTGATAAAAGAGATAAAGGATAAAAATGGTAACTATTTTCATCACCAATAATGAGTCCTCCGTGGGTCGAAAACCCCCTCGGGATTCCCTGTCCATCCGCCACCGGATTTGTTTCTGCCTATTTGTCTCATTCTTCGCTTTTAGTTGTTACGAGTAAAATATTAAACTTTTTGGGGATTGTCAAGTAAAATTTTTGTTTTGGGTCTCTTTTTTCTCGTTAGTTTCTATTTTTAAAATCGT
>CAZNDS010000438.1:0-1973 GCA_964571865.1 uncultured Ignavibacteriaceae bacterium
AGTATTATGAGAAAGATTTCAAATGTAAAGATCTGTTAGAGACAGCACACTAGTAGTAGCCTTACTTAATCTCCAATCACTGAAATAATTTTTTCTTGTTTAATTTCATCTAAACACATAAACAATGGTTCAATTCTCATAAGAATATCTGATCTATTTTGATTAGTTATATTCTCTGCTAATATTAAACTATTTTGTGATGAGATTAATGCTCCATAGGATTTTGATTTTGAATGTAATCTCTCTAAACTGTGTTTGTATGTTCCTCTAAACCCACTTGAAACCCATAAAAAGTGTGCTTTTGAAACTTGATATTTTTCTTTTAAAACAGGTGTAAATTCTTCCAAGTATCTTCTCATTTTATCAACTTCACCTATGCCTACGCTAAAATATCCTTCGCGAGATTTTGCATCAACAATAAGTCCATATGAATTATTACCTAATGTGGCTTTATACCATAAAAGGCAATCTGGTTTATGAGCACCTCCAAGTTTTTCACCTTGAAAGCCGATTATTTTGTTATAAAGGTCAAACACAGTTTGTTCAAATTTTAAACTCATTTTACCAATAAAACTCTGTGTAATAATTTGTTGAACAATGTCTTGTGGAACATATTGAATAGTTTTTAAAAATTTATTTATTAATTTTTCAACAAGTTCTTTATTTCTTAACTCAAATGTTTCTTCACCAGGAATATCAAGTTCTATTCTATCAGTTATTTTATGCTGATCTGAAATTTTCTTTATAGATATACCTGAATTTATCAACCCTTGAATGTCATTTTGAACATCTTGTAGTTCTACTTCAATCTTTTTCTCTTTTAAATGATTTATAATATCTTCAATTGGTACTAACTTTCCTTTCCTAACTAAAAATTCAAGAATTACAGTTCTTCTATGGCGAAGCAATTTGCAACCAATTTGTTTACCTGAAGCAAGCATTTCATAAGTTATTCGTTTTGCAATCTTTCGTTGAGTGCTTATACCAACTACTTTCCTATAAGCTATTCTTCCTTTATCAGTAATTTTAAAAGCATGTGGTGTTCTCGCTTTATAAATAATATTGCCTTCTTTGTATTCAAGGTCTTTTGGAATACACTCAACCCAGCCAACTTGCATAAGATAATGACATATCATCCTTGCATATTTATCAACAGTACTTTCTTTATTTGAAATAATTTTATTTTTTTCTCGTGGTGTTTTTGCTAAATAATATTCTTTTGTAAAAAGTTCTTGGGGATAAGATGGAAAACCTTGTTCTCCCTGAAAGCCAAGCTTCTTACCTATTTCAAATTTTGTCAAATGCCCATAGTTTATTAATAATTCCAATATGCGTGATACAGGTGGATATGAAAGTAATCCCTTCTCAAATATTTCTTTTTCTTCGAGTGAACCTGGTTTAGTTTTTAATAAATCAATCCCAAGTTGAGTTATTGAAAAATCATCACCTTCTCTATCATAGTCAATGAATCCCAATGCTTGAGCAAATCTTGTATAATTTTCGTCTGCCCATCTTCCTATATTTAATACCTTACCTACTGGTTTTCTACTTTTTACTACATTAAGTTTTTCTCCAAAGCCAATGTCAAATATTTCAACTGCCTTTCTTAATTGGTCAAGTCGCCCGGCATCTTGAATCCAACCAAATGTTCTACTTGGCATATATTTTTACTCCTTTCTGAAAATTAAAATATATTGATGTAATTGATTGGCAACAAAAGAAAATGGATAACCGAAAGGGTATAAAGTAACTGTTTTGTCATACCAAATTTTATAGCCTTTAAATGAAAGATTTTTTATTTTTTTAAATTCCTGAACAATATCTGTGTGAAGCATATTATGATGTCTTTTATTTGGCTGTAAATCCTTTGCAAATAAAATTAAATATTTGTTTGGTTTTAGATAATCTAAAGCAATTTCAATTATTTTTCTAAGTTCTTCTAAAAATGTGAAGTAATCCAAATTCCCAATGTC
>CAZNDS010000439.1:0-1971 GCA_964571865.1 uncultured Ignavibacteriaceae bacterium
TAATGTTTTTTCTAATGGCGGTCATTAGAAATTGTTACCTAATGACAAATTTGGGCTAAATCCTCTTTCCACGTTCCGATGTCAATATCTTAAGCGGAAGAAAAAGAAATCATTGTACAGAATTAGAATTCACATCGGATGGTTATTTGAGAGTATCTGTATCTGAAATGCGTGATCTGCTTGATGAAAAGGTTGACTACTGCTTGTACTACTTCTTTGATAATCAAATGAACTGTGCAAAAGTTGGTGAAGACGATAAGTTCACCGCACTCCACCAAAAATTTGAAGCCCAAGGCAGGCTCACCAAAAAACTTGACAAACAATATTACGAAGACTTAAGAAAAGATGTGCTCTATTGGGATGGGGAGAGGTTTGTGAACTATCTTATGATGAATAGAAATTATAAACATATTTCAGCAAGCAACAATAACTCCCTTTTATATCAGTTCTAAATAAGCAGGATAAATTTTATACTGTTAAGCTAGCGTAAATATTTTAAGCTCGCTAAAAAATTTTCTAACGTTAGGTCTTTAACTTCCGCGGGATTTTGAAGAAATGGTAATACTTCCCTTCGAATTCGATTATAATCGGTTTGTTCAAATTTTTTAACCAACATTTCAATCAATTCAGATGCGGTATATTTTTTCTTTTCTGTTTGGTAAGATGAACTAATTAATAAATTCCAATTTGGAACAGTTTTCTTGCTCAAATACCATAAAAGATCGTAATAATCTCTTCCCTTTGAATACTTTCTAAAAAGAAAAGCATGTAGTTTACCTGAAAATAATGAATCAATTTTATAGGTGCGTACCGTGAAGAAAAAATATTTATTTACAACTTGAATTTCTTCTTCAAATCCTTTCGGTGGATTTGTATCGATCTCAATTTTTATTGAAAGTTTCTGTCCTTTCATTAGAGAAATTTTATATTCATTAAGAATATCCGGAAATTTGAACCATATTGAGTTCACTATATTTTTTTTTATTGTTACTTCGTTTATTATTCCATAGTCATTAAGTTCATTTGAAATAATTTTAGATATGGAATTAACATTATATCTATTTTTGTTCGAAAGACTGAAATCTAAATCTTCCGAAAATCTACCAACATTGTAGATTATGCTTAATGCCGTTCCACCGACAAATGACAATTTGCTGCTTATTTTCTTGTCGTATATAATTTTCAAAATCAAATGTTGAAAATATTCTCTTAGAAGATTAAGCTTTGAATTAGTGGAGACTTGAGTTGATAGAATTTCGTTAATCTTTTCTTTCATTAAATTTTACTCAATTCTTTGGCAATGACGTTAATGTAGTTTGTATTAATTTTTTTTGCTATTTCGATAAGCATTTCAAAATTCAAAATTTCAAAAGATTGTAATCTATGAGATTCAAGCAGCTCATCTATAGTTTTAATTTTGTTAAAATAAATATAGTCGACCAATGCTTTTTCAGGTTGTGCGATGAAATAATCTAAACCATTTTCATCTTTTTGATGGACAAAACTCGTAAAGGCTTCTTTTTTTATGTGTGAAAATGTAAAGACTCCAAATTCATTTTTAAATTGGTATGTTTTTTTAGTGGTTATTGATGTAATCTGTTCGACTGCATCCGGAATCAATCCATAGAAACTCATTGCTGTACTTAAACTTATATATGACGGATTGTATAGAATTTGTGCAAGAGCAAATTTAGAAATTTTATTTCGGTTTCCTTTTAGGATGTAAACACCTCGTCTCAATTGAAGCAATAAATTTTTCCGAACCCACTGCGTAACTTGATTCCTTACAATCAAATTATTTGGCAGCAAGTCAAAGTAATCCGATTTAATTAGCAAAACATTTTCAAAACGACTTTTAAACTCTTCAAATTTCATTTCTCTATATCATAATTTATTATGATTTACGGAAATAAGGTAGAAAATTCAAAACTCAAATTCAATTGCTTTTATTCGGATAGGTGAATAATTAGT
>CAZNDS010000440.1:0-1960 GCA_964571865.1 uncultured Ignavibacteriaceae bacterium
AGGAGCAGGTGTTGGAGCAGGTGTTAGTTCAGTTGTGGCGAATGCTTCATTTGGTGCTGGTTTTTTGGGAACATCTGCAGCAGGGGTCGCATCAAGTAGTTTTCTTTCGGGTGCAGCTATAGGTGGTACAGCCGGTTTTAGTAGTGGATTTACAACGGGTTTTGGTAATGGTTTAATGCAAGGGCAAAATGTTGGAGATGCCCTATGGAGTGGAACAAAAACAGGTTTGATTGCAGGTGCATCCGGTGCTGTACTTGGTGGACTTGCTGGAGGAATTGATGCTGCTGCTGATCGGAGAAATTTCTGGCATGGCGGAACAAAAACAGTAGATGTAAGTTTGCCAATACCACAAGTAAATCAAGCTGGACAATATGATTGTAATTATGCTTGTGCGGAGAGTGTTGACGGTTATTATGGTAATGGAAGAAATCAAAGTTACTTTCAAACATTAGAACCTGGAAATGGTCAAGGGCTTACTGATGTAGAAATAGGACGTATGTATGGCAAAGCTGGATATGGGGCAAGACCAATTTCAATAAATACTTCTAATCCTGTTTCGACGGCTGGTGATATTGCCAATACAATGAGTGCAAATAAGGCAGTTGTTTTAAATTATAAAACCGGAATCAGTGGTGGTGTAAATTCTGCAGGACAAAGAATTGTTTTTGGTCATGCTACGGTCGTAACCAGAGTGAGAATATTTGATAATGGGCGATTTATTATTAATGTAATGAATCCCGGTGGGTCAACCACAAGGTTCACAAGTGCCAATCTTTTCCACTTAATTTTTGGGGTATATTAGTATGAAAGCAACTGTTTTAAATTTAATTTTAATAGTCTGTAGCAATTTGCTGATGGCACAACAAGATAAAGTATACTTTAATTATGACAAGCACGGATATAAAGCCGTTGCTAAAGAGCGATTTGTGAATTTATATTCAAAAGAAAAAAGTAGTAATGTCCCTGTTTTTTCAACAACTCTGTTATCAAATAAATACAAAGTAGAAGAATTAGATTTCGTTTCAATACCCATTTTAGGGTGGAATCAACAATCATATAAGTGCGGGGATAATCTTGAACGTTTAATAGCATTTAAGCAGGATTTCTTATTCCAGATGGTATTTGTTGTAACTAAAGAAGATAATCTAAAGGTTGGGGCATTTGAGATTTTTGATTCTTACAATGAAGAAAACCGAAAGAAAGACAGTATAAATAATGTTCAGTTTTCATTGCATGGAAGGCCTGTAATGTCAGATAACAAAAAAATAGAAAAGGAAATCCATACATACATTTTGGAGAATCCCAATGTTTTTGTTTTTATGATTAGAGGTTTGAATGGTTATTGGGCTGTTATTGAGGGAGAGCTTGTGAAGTTGGTCTTTAATGGTTGTAAAATTACAGGAGAGCCAAGTAGCGAATTTGTTTGTAAACAGTATGGACAAGAATTTATTAATGATGCTATTACCGATAGCTTTAGGACAGGTTATAGATACTTAGGTTGTCCAGATTGTAAAATAAATGAGTCAATAAAAATCGAAATTAAGAATTAAGCAAAAAGCCCTGCAAGTCCGTGCTTTTTGCTTATAATGCAGCAATCTGGGTTAATTTACTACTTTTAACAAAAGCATCGATAATGTTCTTGATGATGCTTTTGTCATTGTCGTCAAGTTGTTCCAATACTTTAAACTGTTATTGCAGTTCAGAATCCTTTATTGATACTTTGGCCTTTTCTTCGGTATCTCCATAAAGCAGGAAATCCGTAGTAATATCCAGTGCATCGGCAATCTTCTTCCTGTTTTGTGCACCACAACGACACCCTCGCCCTGCGTAGTCCTGTACACGGGCAACTGTGTGGTGGCAGGCTACGTCTTAGCTAAATGGCTCTCCCTATTCGGCCGGTTAAATCCCGGTCGTAAATTTTCCAGCAGGCCTGGTCTGCTATGATTTGCATTTGCACAGC
>CAZNDS010000441.1:0-1954 GCA_964571865.1 uncultured Ignavibacteriaceae bacterium
AAAGCGCATCGAACCAAGGACTTTTTGCTTTTGCAGTTTGCTCTGCGGTGAATCCAGCTTCGGGCGGAGGAGTCCAGCCGCGGAGATTTGCCCAAGTCTTTGTTCCCGTTAGCGGCACATATCCTACATATTCCATTTGTTTTCCGGTCGAATCATAATTTTGGTTAAAAATAATTATGTATTCTTTTGATGATTCGATTGAAGTATCTGGATCCCAAACACCATCTGATTTTACACCAAATCCACTCAAACGTTCGAGGAATCCACAAGTAAGCTGTCTCTCTTCTTTGAACCGTGAATCTTTCACCCAAACCTGAAACGGAACTTCTACAAAATATTCTCCAGGCTTTCCGATAGAAGTATTACTTCCAGCAGAAAAATATTCTGTTCCGAGCGAATTAATTACATATCTATAAGCATTTTGTTTTGGTCCGAATCGAATTTCAATTTGTCGTAAGTCATCATACTTAATTAATGAGGATTGCTTTGTTCTTAAAGATCCAACTGGAAGTATTATATCAGCAGCTAAATCTTTCCCTCTATAAAAAATGCCGGAGATCTCTTTTTTGGCAGGTCTATACCATGGATCAGTGACCGATGTGTAAATGGCTTCTTTTACTTTCGGTTCAATCCATTCTATTTGCGGGGCAATTCCATCGGCTGTAATGTAAACAGCTTTGTCATAGTAAAAATTTTGCGAATCTAATAAGATTGCATTCTTGGTCACATTTCTAAATCGCCATAACATTGAATAAAGAGAATCGGAAGTGTCTTTAATAAAACTTAATTCATAATCATCGTTTGTGATCTTGTCTTTCTCGATTTCTTCAAAGTAGACTCGTGATTCTGCTGCACCAGAGGATTTTGCAGAAGTCTCGAAATTATATGGTGAGTTAAAATCTTGCCCAGGAATTGCTGAAAATATTCTTTGTTCATTAGAAGTAAAGAGAGCAAATTGTGGACCCCATAAAAGCCAGGAATTTTCTTTCGGATCGACTACAGAAAGAAACGATTTATTAACTGCAATTTTTTTTAACGAGAAGTAATACGGTTTTCCTTTTATAATTGGTTTGTTGTTATCGAAGGGATCATTGATGACTGAGAATATGATTCTTCCCGTAGACTGATTCGAATAAATATTTTCTTCGAGTTGAGTTCCTTTTTCATATAATTTTTCTCTCAGGACGGAACCCGATTGAATAAATAGATTGTCAATTTTGTTCTTAACATCAAAAGCAGCAACTTTTAGTGAGTTAATTTTTCCATTGCGATATGGTTCTTGAGATGGTGTTCGATGCATCCATAGTTCATACGCTTCGAATTTCAAATTTCTTACCGTATCACCGTAATCATTTTTTGTAAATTCATTAAATCTAAAATCATCTGCAGTTTCCCAAATTACATCTATTCGGCTCTCGGTTGTACGAAATTTGAATTCGGTTTCTTTCAGTTTTGCCATTTTCTGAAGTCCGCCATTAATTAAACCATAATTTAATGCAGCATATTTTTTCCCGACCGTTACGCTGTTGAGAGCATCTTTACCTCTTCCAACGGTAAACGCCTCAATTATCTCAACAGGTTTATTTTCATTGAGCTGAAATTTTCCAGCGTTAGTAAACATTCGAACATCGCAGGAATCTCTGGCTATCCAGCCGATTTTTTTCTCCGGATCGCCTGAGTAAACAAACTTCGGATCAACTTTATTGCAATCGACTCCGCCCATTACAATTCCATAGTTCCATGTGCATGGATTTAGGTAGCCGCCAATTTTATTTCTTCCATTGAGAAAATGGTAGAACTCCGATGGGGTGCTTGGTTCGCCTAAAGTTGGGTGAGCACAAATAGTGTAAATAAAAGAACTGCTCTTTAAATTCTTTGCTCCGGCAGCAGTTTTCTGCTGGGAGATTTCGGATGAAAACAGCTTTGCTGTATCAATCGGAGTATCGCCGGCATC
>CAZNDS010000442.1:0-1951 GCA_964571865.1 uncultured Ignavibacteriaceae bacterium
TCTTTCGAAAAAATCATAAACCTAGCAACCTGAACAAATTTAGAACTTTTTGTTACAGCAGAGATTATTAGAGTGTTTCCATAAAAGTTAATCTTGGCTTTGTTGAAATTTGCTTTGCATTCCTGGAATTCCGTCTGTTCCTTATCATACCCTTCCAAAAGGAGCCGAAGCCACTCTTTTGCCACATCTTCTTCTATGCAAGCCAGGAAGTGTATCAAGTTTCTTATGGTACTCCTTGATATTTTTTCTCTATCTTGTACTCTTTCTGACCATCGTTGCAAGAAACGATTCGCAGGAGAATAAATTGAGAGATTGATTCCTGAAGCACCTTAATCGCGCGACCTAAGTCAGGTTTATTTACCAAAAAACTATCAAAAAGCAAAGTAAACCATCTGGTATAAACCTCTCTATCATTCTCTAATAACAAGTGCACTTTTTTTAATGCCCGCGCAATATCCATATCGTCAGCTTCTGCTTTTTTATCGGCTAACCAAACCAGTTTACGCCAAGTATTAATTTTTTCGCCATCAAGTCCATATGTCCCGATTGCGTCAATCACAATATCAAAAGCAGTTCTATCTTGGTCGTCAGCGCTTTCGCTTTGATGATGGTCATACACCTTCACATCAATCCCGGATAAAACCTCTTTAGGAGAAACATCAACAAAAATCAACTTATCGATCTTTTCTGCCAACTTGCTTTTTAATTCTTCATCTCCAAATATACATTCTTGAATCAAACCCGCTTTTTCCAGAAGCCTCAAACAGCTTCCTCCGTCAAAATCAAACTCAAGATGAGTAACTCCCACAGTTTTCATCACGACACCTCCTTTACAGTGTTTACTGATCCACTTTAATTGACAAGGTACCAACTTCTTTATAACAGAAATTAAGGCATCTGTCCAGAACGAAAAAGCCGTTTGGAGCAAAACTCCAAACGGCTAAAGCAATACAAATCACTAAGAAACATATAGTTTCTTAATGGTTATAGAAACGCCTGGATTCTGGCGAAAAAACCGTAATTCCAGGAGTTTTTTACCATTTTTTCCTTAAATTCTTCCTCGATATCAAAATCTTTAAGTTTTTCTCCATCGAGAAAATAAGGGAAAAATAGTCGTTCTAATTCCGGATCATATTTCCAACCGTTCTCTTGGGGTAAAGATTCAACCTGATAGTCTTCTAAGCTGCAATCAATGAAACAGCTTTTTTCTCTTAACGTAACTGTAATTAGAATCTTATCCCCAATTCTGAGCCCTGCCGGAATTGTTATTTGCCGAATCAAAAAACTGTAAATTGAGCAATCCTCATTGACCGCAAAAACAGTAATCGTGTTTCTCGCTAAGTCAATTTTATCAACAGTTGTTTCAAGTTTTAGTCCACCCGATTCGGCAATTTCCCGTTTCAAGTTCTGTAGTCCGCGAATTATGTTATTAACATTGCTCAATATTGGCACACCTTGGACGCTCACCCGTTTTACGGATAGTGTCATTTGCCCGCCTTCTAAGCATTCCAGTCCATAATTCAAGTAGGAAAGGCTTAGTTCGCCGCAGTCAATCGGAAACTCAACTCCTTCCTCAGTTCTTGCTAAAACCCAGCCCTTGCTGTCTTCCGGACCCTTGAATACCCTTTCAATTCTCACTATGGCTTTCTTATCATCTTTGATTCTCTGGAGAATCTCCCTTTCATCAAAAGGAACAACTACAGCACAAGGAAAACCTTCTTTAATTTTCCAGCCAACAATTTTAGCGTCTCTTGCCCTCCTTTCATCGTGCCAAACCAGCCTTACTTTTTCAGGTATTTTCTTGAAATTTTCCTTGACCTCTTCTTCGTTAAAGACAATCGAAGGCTTATACCCTTTTCTTAAATAATCATCCATAAGCATGGCAAAATCCAATTTTTCACCGTACTCAACCTTAATCTGAGCAGGTGCTTGTAAAACCTCCCCGATATAG
>CAZNDS010000443.1:0-1945 GCA_964571865.1 uncultured Ignavibacteriaceae bacterium
CATCGTATCGATAAAGATACAAGCGGGCTTCTGATTGTTGCGAAGAATGACGCTTCACATGATAAAATTGCAAAGCAGTTTCAGGACCATTCTATCGAGAGAGAATATTGGGCAGTAGTATGGGGACATTTTTTTCAAAAAGAAGGAATGATCGAAGCAAATCTCGGCAGAAGCAAAAGAGACAGAAAGAAAATTGCTGTAGTCCCCTTGGGCAAATATGCGGCCACATTTTATGAAGTCATCGAAGATTACGATTTCCTTTCACTGCTTCGGCTGCGGTTGAAAACTGGCAGAACGCATCAAATCAGAGTGCATCTGGCTCACAGCCATCATCCCGTTTTCGGCGACCCGACTTACGGAGGAAGAAGAATTCATGGTGTTCAGCTGACAGCAAGCCTGAAACAGCACATTAATAATCTATTTTCAATGATGCCGAGACAGGCACTGCATGCAAAAACGATTGGCTTTGTTCATCCGACAACGCAAAAATTTGTTTTCTTCGATTCACCTTTGCCGGACGATATGAAAGAGCTGATGCAAAAGTTGAGAAATGCAAAAAATTCTGGAGAGTCTTAATAGAAGAATATGAAAAAAACCCAACTTTTCAGCGGAAAACAATAAATCAGCAGTTGGGTTTGTGAGTCTCATGAAAAATTTTACTTTGAAAATATGACAGAGAAGCACAACTTTTCATAAAGAACCAAGAAACTTAAAAAGTTGGGCTTCTTCACTGTTGAGAAATTTTAATTTACACCGACATTGATTTATTTTGATATATTTGATCAATGTCAATCCGATTCAAAATATAAATGAAAACACTTTATTTTACATTTGCTATTGTTGTAATTGATCAGCTCTCGAAAGTTTTAATTAAGGGAATTAACATTCCATTTTTAGGATTGAACCATAACGGCATCAGGATCAATCAGAGCATAAAAATTATCGATGAGTTTTTTCAGCTGACTTATGTTGAGAACTACGGCATCGCATTTGGAATTGACCTCGGGCGGAATTTTAAAGTCGCTGTTTCTATTTTTACGCTGCTGGCTGTCGTCGGAATATTGTATTATCTGTACGTTTCGCGGCATAAGTCTTTCAGCATAAGATTGGCGATTTCAATTCTGCTCGGAGGAGCAATAGGAAACTTAATCGATAGAACTTTTTACGGATTCTTTTACGAATATGCACCTCTATTTCATGGAAGAGTCGTGGACTTTTTCCACATCGATTTTTTCGATTATTCACTTTTCGGAAAATATTACGATAGCTTACCGATCTTTAACATTGCGGATATCTCGGTATTCATCGGAACGATGATGCTTTTAATTATCTCGTTCAGATCAAAAAAAACTGAAGCTGATGAAACGGAAACCATTTCCACTTCTGAAGAAATCAAGCAGTCATCTGAAAAAGATGTGATAAATATTTAATAGGGGAATAAAAACGAGTCCTGTTTTGTACGAACTAATTTTTAGACTTCAGACCTTATTGAAGGTCTCAAACCTTAGTAACCTTCTCAAATCCTAAAATATTACCTTATTCAGATCAGTTTCAGCGACTGAATTAAATAAGGTTAATCGATTGGGAAGCAAAGAATGTTACTAAGGTTAATGATTCAGATGAAGTTTATTAGTTTTTCGTCAAAATTGAATTAAAAGTGAATGATTTCCGGCCTGGAATCTAAAGTTTGAACTCTGTTTTCAAACAGACTTACATGCCACTTTTTGAAATCCCTTATATTTAATTGTTGTGATTGATTGTCACGGGCCAATCCGTGATAAAATCTATGTCTTAGTGATTCTTCGAGTCTTCGTGCCTTAGTGGCAAAGAAAAATTTCGAGTAAGAACCAAATTAAATGCAATAGCCACAAAAGCACCATCCGTTAGCTAACGAGTCTGTTGCAGAACGATTAATATATAAGAAGAATACATCAAAACTGAAAAA
>CAZNDS010000444.1:0-1929 GCA_964571865.1 uncultured Ignavibacteriaceae bacterium
TTAGTTCTTCCATTGTGATCTCCTATGATTCATTGACGGGCAAATGGCATATAACGCCCGTGGTAACAACGCAACATTTTGTGAACATCGACATAGAACAATAGCCGGGTGAACAAAACTGTTGAGTGCGGCTCTTAATGCCATTGGTTTTTGTTTTCCAACATCGTTGTTACCACTGTTATAAGCCGTTGCTGAAATATTTTTAGAAGTATTGAAGCAAGTTATTTGTATTTTATTGCTATACCTTCGGCACCTGCTCCACCAGCAAAGCTCAATTTGAAATTTATGATAGCATCGGCACCAAGTTTTGCTGCTCGTTTTTTAAGCTTATCGCGTAGATCGTTGCCAGCATCTTGTGAGCTCATGGAAACTGAAATATATCCAATGGTTATATATTCAACAACAGGATGAGTAACTGAATACACACGTATATCTTTTACATTTGTTGGTTGGAATTTATTTTCAGTTTTTAAGTAGGTACCGTATCCTGCACATCCAATAATAGATGAAACAATCAATATACATAATGGAAATAAATAGTTTTTCATTTTTGTTCTCCTTTGAAAGATGTTTGTGAATACTTAATTGCAACACCCGATGCTATGTGGATATCGTCATAAATTGGAATGAAAAGAATAATCGCTATCAAGCGACGAACTACAAAGGTTTCAAAATTTATAAGCCCATCAGCACCCATTTTAGCTGCTTTTTCCTTCAAGAATTCAGCAGCTTGTTTTGTATTGCCTTTTGCAGCAATAATATAACCGATCTCATTGTAAGACTGTTTGGGATCTTCATTTGAAAAGTAGATTTCGATTTTTTCTTTTTTGTTTGGCAAAAATGTTTTTTCATCACCAGTAAGAGTCTGATGAAAAGGAGTACACCCACCAAACAAAAGTGTAACGCCTAAGATAAGAATTACTAAAATTTTGTTTTGCATAATAAATCTCCATTAAGTTTTTGTAATAGTTAATTAACAATAAATCGTTTTATTTCATTATTATCTTTTATTATAGTTTTATCGATTTCCATTTTGGGAAATAATAGTTTGTTATTGCTGTGTTTTAGACTAATAAATATCACATTTTATATGCTCGCATCTATTTTTAACAATTAATAATTAGTAATATCAAATGAAGATCCAACAGTTAGAAAAATACCTCCCCATTTCTGGCTTCCAAGGTATCCATATGAACCGTATGAATATTTGATTGGAACACTATCGTACCCTATCTCAACAACTAATTTTCTTGATCCAAGAGAATATTCATACCCTGCTCCGCAGCCCAGTACTAATCCATCCTCTTCGAAATTAACTTCACGAAAGACCTCAGATGACACGGATGCGGTGAATCCCACCGAGGCTAAGGCATACAATGCTCCTAAATCTTTAAAATAGTATCGACCGGTGACACCCGGAATTAACACCGATGTTATTTTAGTATTTTCAGTTGGAAAAGTAGTTCTACCAAAAGTTATACTATATTTAACTCTGCTTGTCAACCAATTTAACCTAGGTGCTACAAATATGTTATCCTTTACTCTGAATCCAAAACCTATGTCAAAAGCCAACCAATGTAAATATCCAGTCGCACCCATATTTTTCAGTGCAGTTGCATAATCATCGCTTCCTTTGAGTTGAAGTGCAAGATGAAAATTAATATCCTCTTTTGTCGCAACATAACTTAATTCTTCTTCTTGTGAAAAAAGATTAGAAGAGAAGCAGAGTAATGATAATAATAACCATGTTGATATTTTTTTGAAATATGTAAACATATTTTGATGATTAAAAATATCCCTTGACAGAAATGTCAAGATAGGTTTAAATGTTTTTTTCATATGATAATCCTCATTAATAATTTGGCAATGGCTTATAACGTGTGTTGTAAAAATGCAGTGCCAAAAAGTACCGAGTGTAAAATGATTTGT
>CAZNDS010000445.1:0-1929 GCA_964571865.1 uncultured Ignavibacteriaceae bacterium
AAGAGAGTTGAAGCGAAAAGAAATTGTAATAACTGAGGATTTGCTGGAACGAACATTCCGCATCTTTGAAAAGCAAAACGAAGTGGATTACTTCATCAATAAGAATGCGAAGGAATTTCTCCGTGAACAGTTCGATTTGTGGATGTATCAGTATATGTTCAGCGGAGTAAGCGAGTTTGCCGAGAAACGCATTAAGCAGCTTCAAACACTGAAAGAAATTGCCTTTAAGATTATTGACTTCATTGCGCAGTTTGAAGACGAACTTGTCAGGATTTGGAACAAACCAAAATTTGTTCTCAACTCCAACTACGTTATCACTCTCGACCGTATTTTCTCCAGGTGTCATTCTGAACCCGAACGCAGTGAGGGTGAAGAATCTCATTCGTTTATCAACCGTATTCTCTCTCACCCCAACTTCAAACAACAAGTGGATGAGTGGCAAGAGCTTGGTATCGTTGATAGAAGCTTCAAGAAAATGGGCATCTTCGTGAAAGACTTAACGGGAAAACGCCTCAACGATAAATATCGCACATTGCCTATCGACACAAAATATTTTAAGGATTTAGAACTGGAAATCCTTGGATTGTTTGACGATTTAGACAATGCTCTTGATGGATGGCTGATTAAGAGTGAAAATTTTCAGGCATTGAACACAATTTTAAGAAAGTTTGAAGGAAAGATTCAAACAATTTACATAGACCCACCTTTTAACAAAGGAGATGAAGCAGATTATTTCTATTCAGTTAAATACAAAGACTCTTCCTGGATTACAATATTAGAAAACCGAATTCAGTTGGCTTTTACCTGCTTAATAGATACAGGTACATTTTATCTTAAGTGTGATTACAATGGTAATTCATATTCACGATTATTGATGGATGAAATTTTTGGTGTAGATAGCTTCAGAAGCGAGGTAATATGGAAACGATTCACTGGAACGAAGTCCCAGTTCAATCATTTTTCCCTTGTGACCGATACGATTTTTGCATTCACTAAGGGCAATAACTGGATATACAAACAACAATACAGGCCATATAGTGAACAATATTTAGAAGCTTTTAAATATACAGATAAGCGTGGAAAATATTTGTTAAGAAATTTTTATTCTCCTGGAGGAGGACCACCTAGAAAGTTTTTCGGTAAGGTAATTCAACCTCCTGCAGGTGCTCATTGGCGTATTGGTCAGGACAGAATTGACAAAGCGATTAGAGAGGATCGAATAGTACTCGATGAGAATGGTTTTCCTAAACTGAAGAATTATCTTCATGAAATGCCGGGTAGGCCTTATGATAATTTTCTGGATGATATACATGTAGTACAGGGGATTTCCGGTGAGTATTCAGATTTTCCGACACAAAATCCCGAGAAACTTCTTTGGTTGTTTACTTTAAGTTCATCTTCCGAGAGAGATATTATTTTTGATTTCTTTCTAGGTTCAGGTACGACGACTGCTGTCGCTCATAAGACAAAACGAAGATGGATTGGCGTGGAGATGGGAGAGCATTTTTATTCAGTAGTTTTACCAAGAATGAAAAAAGTGTTGGCGTATGATAAATCTGGTATATCTAAAGAAGTTAAAGAATACCACGGCGGCGGCTTCTTCAAGTACTACGAACTCGAACAATATGAAGATGCTATCAGAAAAGCCCACTTCCAAGATTCAACATTGTTCAATAGCGGCGAACCATACCATCAATACGTTTTTCTGAAAGACGAAAAGATGTTACACGCCCTCGAAGTCGATTACCAAAAGAACAAAGTAAAAGTAGATTTGTCAAAGCTTTATCCAAGCATCGATATAGCTGAGACACTTTCAAATCTTCGAGGCAAATGGATTAAGAAGATTACAAAAGATACGGTTGTGTTTGAAGATGGGGAGACAATCAATCTCAACGAGCTAGACTATCGAATGATTAAAGACTTAATTTG
>CAZNDS010000446.1:0-1929 GCA_964571865.1 uncultured Ignavibacteriaceae bacterium
ATTAAACTCAATCCGTTTTTTGTTATTCCTTCAGGTTTCATTTTAATACCTCCTCATTAAGTGCTGTAACATATTTTTTGAGTTTTTGCCTATCTTCTTCAGACAATTGTTCGGGGTTTGTTACAGTTAAATTTAAACCATTTCCATCAGTAATAATTGCTTTAACACCTTCGAGCACACCGCGCCCAACATTTTTTTCACCTCCAATCGGTAAATCGCCTGTCCACAGGTCTTTCAGAACAAGCAGCAGCAGCCCAACTTCAAAATCTTTCGGATCCTGAATACTCATTTTAATTTTAACAATTTTTTCTGGAGAGCTTTTGTCTTTTCTGAATAAAGGCATTGAATCAAACAGTGCGGCTGAAATTGTCCCACCGGTAAACCTGTCTATCTTTATCCTGTTTTGCTGTTCTGCGCTGAGTTTATTATTGTCAAGAACACATTCTTCAATTCTAACTCTGCTTTTCTTTGCAGCCGGATCATCGGGGGATTTCAATTCATTTTTCCTTTTTACGAATCCGAACAGGTCTTCATACAATTTGATAGCTTTTTTATCATTGGTCTTGGTTCGCAGTATTTTCTCTGCTCTTGAACTCACAGCTCCTTTCAAGCCAGTTCCAGGCATAATAAAATCATCTAATGATTTAATGTGTGTCGCATCCGGCTCTTTTG
This sequence comes from uncultured Ignavibacteriaceae bacterium, assembly GCA_964571865.1. GTDB lineage: Bacteria > Bacteroidota > Ignavibacteria > Ch128b > Ch128b > JAHJVF01. Next base: position 673 of record CAZNDS010000446.1, read on the forward strand.
GATCTGTGGAATAGGCACGGCTGATCAATGATGTTTTAATATCAAAATATGCATCAATTACAAATTCCTTTCGTTTTACCTCAAATTTACCTTTTGGGTAAAAAGTATCTGTGGGTTCATCTTTAAAATATTTTATTACATCGAGCTTCTCAGAAAACTTATATTCGTAAAGTTTTGGGGCAAATAATTTTATCTTACCAAGTCCATTTTGTGTTTTCGCGCCAACTCGTACTTTTTCATGTTCCATTTCATCTTTAGTTGTTTCAAAAACCTTCTTAATGAACTCTTCATTCTCTTTAGAATAAAAAGCTTTGAGCTTTAATTTAAATTGTGTTTTCCTTTCTGCAATTTCGAAATCAAATTTACCTCCTGAAATTGCCATTCCCTTTTCTCTGCTTATGCTCACTCCTTCTCTTACACTGATGCCTTTAATTTCCTCAGGCAGAAGATCTGAACAACACAAAATACTTTGGAGTGAATTCTCACCTTTTGAATATCCCCAGAATTGATGCCAGTCATCTTTTATGGAGACATTGCTTTCGAGGATTGGATTAAGATGATTCTTCAAAACACCAACAAAAGAAGTAGCCGGGATGAATGGTTTTCCTGCATTATCAACAAGTATATCAATATCAGAGTTGTCGTTATTTCCGCTTCCTATTAACATAGGAGATAGAAGCTCGATTGTTCCGGTTAATACAATTTGCCCTTTAATTGCGGCAGTATTCGTGTCTTTTTCTGTTTTTTTCTTTTTATCAGTAGTCATTTCAACCTCCGATTTTCTTTAATGATTTTCTTAATGAAGCAAAGAAGGTAAGAAAATAAATTTTGAATAAACGATTGTTAAATTCATTATCATCACTTGGATCGTAAGAGATGTTTATTATTATCTCATTAAGCTTAATAAATTTTGCGTTTTTTAATATTGAAGCAGCATCTATATCCTTTTTTTTGAGCAGCCAATCATAAAACTTTTTATCGCCAATTGTACACTTATCAAGCTTTTCAACAGCAGTCTTTCTAAGCTGTTTAAGTTTTTCGTCAAAACTATTTTTATCGATGCTGCCTTTCACGAACGATTCCAGCCTGCTTACAAGGGATTTTGATTTTACAAGCGCTTCTTTGTTTGATAATGAATTAGAATCTACTACAGCAGAATAGCTTACCTCCTTCAACAAATTATCCTGAATTATTATTTTAAGCTTTTCTTTTGACAATTCAGGAATCGAATTAGAAGGTTTACCATGAATATTCCTT
>CAZNDS010000447.1:0-1928 GCA_964571865.1 uncultured Ignavibacteriaceae bacterium
GCAATAAAGGGCCCCGCATTTCCCGCATTTGTAGACATGGTACCCACGTTTGCTTCCGCAACTTGGACATTTTTCTACTTTTGTTGCCATATAGTATTCACTTCGATAATTTATGCTTCTTAATTATTTTTCTTGAATGTATCCTTTGCCTCTACACGAACCACATTTACCAGTTTTCCCACCCCAACGACAATCTGTTTCATGCATATTTTCAAAGCCAAATTTACGAATTACACCTGAACCGTTGCACTGTTGGCACTTTCAAGTTCCATTGCATATACTGCATTTAATTGTGGCCATTGTACATTACCTCCTTATTAGGCCAGTTTGTTTATTTTCCTTTATAGTTTAAGGAATGTACTTTCAAAAATTAATATATTAATTTTTTATAATCAATAAAATTTTATAACTCAAAATTAACTTTACGCTTTAAAAGATAATCATCCCTGTAAGGGATACAAATTTGGTAAAGCTAAATATACAAGCATATAAACCTCAGATGTGTTGTAGGCAGTTTGAGATAACTCCAGTATGGTGCAATACGGCTGAAGTTAACTCAATTAATTTATTAACCTATACCCTGACATTTATATTGTCTTTTATAGACTTACATTTTTAAAGAATTATTACAAAGACACTTTTTTTAATCCTGTTTAATTTTTTTCAAAAACCTTTTGGATTAGATATTTCTGATCATTCAAGAGCTCATGATCTATGATTATTCACAATAAATAGCTGCACATAAGCGCTTTCGATTTTTGTGTTCAATATATACTTCTTATTCAAAGGTATTGAATTGCCTGTATAAAATATTTAAGGATTCTGTCTTAATAATCAAATCTGTCGACAGTTGGGCTAGTCAGAATACATTGGAAGGATCATGTTGCGATTCTTGGCGCTTGAGAAAGCCGCTCCAGAAATTGTCTTGCCTCAGATGACCACTTGGCCGATGGGTCTCTTGCCAAGGCCTCCTGCAGAAACCAAATAGACACAGTTCGCTCACCCTTGGAGAATAACAGTTCTCCTATCACGAAAAGTATCTCAGCCACATTTTCAGAGTGAATCTCCCGGTTATTCAACTTCAAAGCATGTCTAAAACAATCGATAGCTTCCGAATTACTCCCGTTTTGCATGAGCGATTTTCCTTTCATTACCAAGGACTCTACGGCGCATTGAGTGTAACCGAAGTTCAAGCTGAGCTGAAGTGAATTATCCAAACATTCGAGAGCGCGGTTGAAATTCCCTTTTTCAGATTCAGCAATTCCAATATTGTTCCATGCTATTGACTGTGCCCGCTTGTCACCTGTATTTTTACCCCACTCAAGATAACGAGTGTAATAACCCAATGCTTCATCCAATTTGCGTTCAAACCGCAAACATTCCCCGATGTTATTAAGTGCGACAGGTTTTAGATTGTACTTGTTTGATACTGCTAATGAATCATTGTAATATCTCACTGCAACATCGAAATTCAAGTGAACTCTCTCAAGGTTACCTAGTGTGTTGTATGCTCGACGAAGGTTATCAGCATGATCTGGGAGAGAAGCTTGTTTACAGACCCAAAGTGCATGCTTATGAGAAAGTTCCCAAGCTGTAGCTCCTTCCAAGCTGTCCTCAATGTAGAGATTTTCATCCATGTCCAGATATAGCTCCGAAAGGTCGTTCGATATCTCGATAAGCAGATTTTGATCTCTCAATTCTTCAGCCAATAGTGCACACTTTTGGTATTGTTCTTCGGCAAGTGCGTATTCGCCCGCCATCCACGCAATATCGCCTAAGCTGTTGAGGATCCAGGAAACAGAAAGTTTATCCGCTACATTATCTGCAAGTTGAAGTGCTTTATTGAGGAACTGTCTTGCTTCAGCATAATCACCTGTTGACTTGTATAATGACCCGATTTCTCCTAGGACTTTCAAACGCAGTTCTTC
>CAZNDS010000448.1:0-1926 GCA_964571865.1 uncultured Ignavibacteriaceae bacterium
TATTTTCTGGGATGAGTATTGTACCCGCAATATAATTAGATGACAAATACTCGATCCACATCTTGTTTAATTGGTCAAGCGAAATCTGAATAACTTGCAAAAAGGCTGCTTCAATTCCCACTTTTTGACTTATTGTAATAATTAATGATGTAACAGTTTTCTGTCCATGTTTTTGTTCTAACATTTTTAAAACTGAATGACCAGTAGCATAAAACAAATGAATTTTGGGAGAAAGATATGCATCCTTATCACTCAATGAATTTAATTCTGTAAGAGAAACGACATTTCTTGTCTTATAGGCTTCCATCAGATAATTCAATCTATATTCCTGTTCTGCTGTGTAACTTGCTAAACCCTCAATAAACCACATTCTCAAATTATGAATATTATGCGGATCAACAATATCGAAATGCGTGTAATGGGCAATTTCATGTTCGATAATATCCCTAGCAAAATCTTGACCATCATTAAAAGTAGTCGGTGATACAAACATTGTTGCAACTATTGCGTCATCGTATACAATATAAGTGACGCAAGCGGCACTTGAAGTTTCAATCCGACTTATTTCATAATATTCTTTTTCAGATGTAGCAAGATAGATTGGTAATTTTCTTCCATTTTTATTTTCCGCATATGGGAAATAGTTAAAAACCGTAAGCATCCTATTTTTTGAATTTTCTGCAAATTCAAGTATGGACAACGGTAATAAACTAGAAAGTTTTCCGATGCAACTTTTAGAAATCCATACTCATCGGCTTCTTTATCATCTTCTCTATTAGTTCGGTTCTTACTTGTTCCCTCTTTAATGATAAACCTTATGTCGGCAATTGTCTCACTAATCTTTCTAAGGTATTCTTTGGTTTCAGCAGGAATCTGTACATCGGTTAGCGGAGGTTCTTCTTCAGCATTATAAGAGATCAATAAAAGTCCTACTGACCAAGTAATCCCCAAAATAATTGCCCCAATAATTATTAAACGTTTATATTCTTTATAAACCTTGATCATGAAATTTCTATGATATGATGGGAGTACTTGTCAATCATACGTTGTTGACCTTCAGGGAGTGTACCAATCGTCCACTTATCCATTGTTGTTTCACAGTAGTAATATTTCCTGCCATTTCTTAATATCACTCCCTCGACTTCAATCTCTGGAGCGGCTCCAACTGCTATTGCGGCGTGATTTTCGGTCGCCACAAATAAAACCGGATATTCAAGTGCATGGAACAAAGCTGCTGCCAAAACGGCTTTGCAATCGCAGTCGCCTTGCATGTCGAAAAGTGTTTCAATGGGAAAGCGTACATATTCTTTTGCATTATTGAGTTCATCACATTCTTCGTCTTTTCTATATTTTATATTGGGTTCCTGTACAAAATCTAAAACAGCCTGCATTTGCTCGAATGGAGTAAGATTTTCTTTACTTGAAATGTTAAGTAAATATCGGGCTATGAGTCTGAGATGAGCATTATCTTTTCCAGTAATTATTACTTCACCAGCACTTCGCATGAAATCTATACTAGCACCATGCAAATCTTTACGAAATGGATTCTCTTCTCTGATCGACTCAATTGCAAATTTATCAAATGTTAATTCAAGAGAAAAGTTAAGTGTCCGCAGTGGAGAATCTAATTTCCACCGATAAGTTCGCTTGATTTCTCCTTTAGTTAAGTTGAGGTCATCTTCGGATGGAACAATAACAGTTTTGTATACAACATTTACCGGCCATAACGCTGCAGTTGAATACCTTGTGTTAAAAAATACACCTGTAAAAACTGCTGCAAATAAAGGGATAAGAGAATAAGATGCGATGAAAATTGAGTAAACCATGCCAATGACTAATAATGCCAATATAATAAAATTCCACTTCCTTAAACCTGTATTTCTATTCATTAGCATTAGATAATTGAGGATAGCATCAGAACTTGAA
>CAZNDS010000449.1:0-470 GCA_964571865.1 uncultured Ignavibacteriaceae bacterium
GACATAGGGCCATCTCCTTCACCTGCAATAATTCCATCTACAATTGAGAAAACATTTCTTTGAATGTTATTCTTCATTTGTCCATTCTTATCTGAATATAATAGAATGCGCGCAAGATCACAGGCCATTCTCCATGCTGTGTCATTACCATACCAATTCCCTCCGTATATTTTATCCTTCTCGTCAGGCTTCAGAATAATTTTTTTATTTCTTAGAAAATTAAGAATTGGCTGCCCAACACCTTTTATAAGGAGAAAAACTTTGTCTGAGAGCTTTGATCTTTTTGCGAAAAGGTGATCATTAATGAATCTTGCAACCTTTCTTGAAATTCTAACATTCGTTTTCCTTGTTGCTGGATATTCATCTCCATTCTGATCTGCTGTTCCCACACGATAATGTGCAAGGTAATTTTTATCACCGTTGATACCAACAAGAAGTTTAATATTTAAAGTAACTCCAACCTTTTTATG
>CAZNDS010000449.1:507-763 GCA_964571865.1 uncultured Ignavibacteriaceae bacterium
ATACAATATTTATGTACACCACTTGAATGATTGGCTACGGTAAACTTTCTATCATAATCCGCGCCATATAAATTTTCCAATCCAGGTAATCCATGTAAGTAACTTTCTTCTCCAAGATCAATAATAGAATAACCCAAAGGATCGGCATTTTCATTTATTACAAACGAATCCGAAGGAAAATAACCTTTGTCATAATCGAATTTTCAGGTAAGACGTCGTATATCAATAATCTTAAAATCAAAACTTGCTTCATTCT
>CAZNDS010000449.1:773-1922 GCA_964571865.1 uncultured Ignavibacteriaceae bacterium
ATGGATTGAAGTTTCATTAGTTTTTCAATCTTATCAAATTCACAATTCATTTGTGGAGCTTCGGCGATACATAGACTGCCCTTACCTTTTAAAGCAATGTAGCAGTAGTCGGCTACTGCTCTAATTACCGAAGGATGGGTTAAACTTGCATAAATATTAAATCCTGCCTCGTTGTAATGCAATATGAAATTTGGTTTAATAACAACATTCTGTCCCGGTTTAATAATATGCCCTAATGGATTCCACCACTTAGTTCCAAAATTATTTTTATCGTATCCGAGTAGATAGAAAACCTGGCGAATAGCATAATAGGCATCTTTTTCAAGTGATGATTTTTTCTTAATACCTCTCGATCCAAAAGGATATTCAGGATAAAGTTCATTTGGATGATAAGGTGCTATAGAAGAATATTTGCACTCATCATCAATGAAAATAGCAACATTATTTTTCATTCTGCTATCAAAAACTGAATTATTTGATCTCGGCATTAAGTTACTCTTTCTAAATTTTCCCATCTATTTATTGGGAGGTGCTGAATTAAAAAACGTAGTTTCCCACTCTCAGTTTTTTCGACACCTTGGACTAATTCCAAAATCAATTCTGTATCCCTTCCAATTTTGCTCTTTATATGGCCAATTATTCTCTTTCTATCCGTTTCATTGAAATAAATATTAGGGACAACACGAAGGATTAATATTCCAGGCTTATTTTGAAAAAATTGAAATTGTTTAACGTTATCAAAAGTATTGTCGTGCATATTAATCGCAGTCATAGAAATTAATCGCCCTGATGATGTGACAAATAATTCCTGTAACCGTCCTTCAATCCTAGAAAAAAGTCGAAAATTAAATCCATCGGGACTGTTTTCATTTGTATGTACTGCCAGATCACGTGTTTTATATCTAATCAATGGCATTGCATAGTTGTGAAACCCGGTTGCGACAATTTCACCAATCTCATTTTCCGATGTAATTTCTTTACCTTTATCATTTAGCAATTCTGTTAATCCATATTGTGGATAAACATGATAATATCTCGAATTTTTTGTCCATGGAGCTAGACAAACTCTCTCTGCCTGGCCATACCAGCAATGCACATGTGCATTAAATACTTTTTCAATAATTTCTACCTGACCGCTATAAATATTTA
>CAZNDS010000450.1:0-1921 GCA_964571865.1 uncultured Ignavibacteriaceae bacterium
TTGACCACATAAGTACTTTCTGGTATTATCGAGAAACTATCTAATAACTGGTTAGCAGATTGATAAAGGAGCACAGATGACGTACACAGATAGAATATTTCCAACAAACAAAGGCTTGACAACTTATCTTGACGAGCTTCTGAATAAGAACTATCAGATTCCTACATTCCAAAGGGAGGTTGTATGGGAAAAGGAAAACGTAAAAAAGCTGTGGGATAGTATATACAAATTTTATCCCTTGGGGAGTGTATTGATTTGGAAAACCGATCTGAAATTACAAAACCACAGGCAAGTTGGCGGTCATCAGATTACTGACCCGAACTTCAATAGAACTGAATATCAATACATACTTGATGGTCAACAAAGGACCACCTCACTACTCACCTCGTTATACGGTGGCAGTATAGAGAATAGGCCGCGGTTTGATCCAACCATTTATGTTGATTTGACAATCCAAAGCGATAATGAAACCGACGACGAAAGCTATAGAAGCAGGTTTTTGTTTTGGGACGAAATTGACGATAGAAATGGTGAAATAAGACAGAATGTTCCAAAGAAGAAAAGATACGATTCTGGCCTTATTGTGAAATTAATAGAAATCAAGAACGGCTTTGGTGCCGTCGAGAGAAATTTAGTAGAAAGTCCCGGCGGTGATTACAAAGACTACGATCATCCAGCTCGTCAAGAACTCCGGAGGCTAAAAGAGATTCTCGATAATTACCGCATTTCTTTCATTGAGGTGAAGGGTATTCAGGTAGCAGAAGTTTGTCAGATTTTTGAGCGTATCAATCAGGCAGGAAAGCCGCTAAATATTTTTGATATAGTTGTGGCCAAGACATTTAAACCAGCGACAAATGGAGACACAGGTTTCTATTTGCGAGAACTGATCGATAATTTTCGGACTACCAACCGGAGTGAATTTTTAAGTATAGGCGATTTGGATTACCTGCAAACACTTGCTGTCCTAATAAGTCGTAATGTAGAGGGTTCCGGCGTACGCAACATTACCGATAGGTATCTGAATGAAATCAAGACGGAGCATATACTGTCGATTTGGGAAGAATCAAAAAAAGCAATCCTTAGAACATTTGATTTTTTCGAGAATCATCTACATCTTAAAACGCCCTACCTTATACCTTTTCGGTATTTCTATATTACAGTTGCAAACTACTTTTTCAAAAATAATGCTCCAAATTACGATTTTTTAAAACAATATTTTTGGTATTACAGTTTTCACAATGATGACCTGCTAAGCAATACCACTCACCTCTTTCAGCATATAGATTTCCTAGACAAAGAAAAACAAAAGAAGACTGATCCATTTAGTCGTTTTTTGATAGACAAAGAAAGGCTTCGGTCTTCTTCATATAGTTCAAAAGGACGCTTAAGCCGTGCAATTCTCTCACTTTATGCAAGTAAGCAACCAAAGGACTGGGAGCATTGTGACAGGGAAGTCCTGGTTCAAAATTTCTTTTTTTCAACAGATAACCCGAATTTGCATCATGTGTTTCCAACCAATTCGGAATATGTCCTGAATAACAAGCACAATAACAAGATTGATAGCAATAGCTTGATGAACATCGTTTACATAACACAGATCACGAACCTAAATATAACCAATCGAAACCCTCTCGAATACATCAGGGACTACGACAAGCCAGAATTTGAGTCCATAATGCCAAGCCACCTACTTCCCAAAGAAATACTCGAATGGGCAAGAGTTAATGATATGCCGTCTAATGCGCTTGATATCTTTATTGAGAAACGGGTTGATGCTGTAATAGACGACTTGAAAAGCAAATTAAATGGGCTGACATTCGATGTCGTTGATACAAAACAACCAACAGGGCAAGAACAACAAAGCATCTAACAACCGCATCAACTCGGACTGGCAATTCCGCTGCGCTTCATTGCCAGCCGG
>CAZNDS010000451.1:0-1900 GCA_964571865.1 uncultured Ignavibacteriaceae bacterium
TCTCATTCCTATTCTGTCTTGTACTCTCCTGACCAAAATGAATTACTGTTTTTACAGGGAAATACAAAACTCTCCACTTTGCATTCCGTGCCCGCACACATATATCTCCTTCTTCTAAATAGATAAAAAATCGTTCATCCAGCAGACCAATTTCATTAATTGTCTTTCGATGAATAAACAAGCAGCAGCCGTTAACTATTTTTACGTCTTTTTCAATTTCAAATTCTTTTTTGTCATAATTTGAAAATCGGTACTTTCGCAATGATGGAATTAACCTTGCAAAAATTTTTCCTAATAATGAAAAATGTAAAATTAAAGTAAATGGGGTTGGATCATTTCCATATGACGATACCTGTACCATATTTTGATCATACACTCTACCCCCTATTATTCCTACCCTCCCATCCTTTTCAAATTTGTTTATAATTTTAATAAAATCATTCTCTGGAAGTAGTAAAGTATCAGGATTTAATAATAAAATTATATCACCTCTTGACTGTTTTATTGCTAAGTTGTTGGCTTTACTGAAACCAAGGTTTTCTTTCGAGTCAATTAGAATGACACCAGAGAAGTCCTCACTCAACATCTCCACACTACCATCGTTGGAAGCGTTATCAACGACTATTACTTCGTTCTCAATCCCATCCGGTAAATACTGTCTAAGGGAAAGTAGCAGCTTTCTTAAATATTCACGAGTTTTATAATTAACAATGATAATAGATAACTTCATTAAACTAAACTTCGAAGAGACATCTTTGTGATTCAATCTGTTTTGTTCTGTCTATTACAAAATAGATTGACTGGATAATTCAATTTACAATAGTTAATAAGATAATCATCTGTAACATTATTAATCAATTGTACATGTTCATCAATTATATTAATAATAAAACCAAAATTTCGTAAATCGTGAATATAAGCAATCGGAGTATATCCAGCTTTCAATATTGTTTCAGGCAAAAACTCAGTGAGAATTTTAGTCCCTCTATTCATCTTAATTGTATTACTCATTCCTCTAAAAGCAAATGGTTCATAACCTTCTATATCCATTTTAATTAGATCGACTTTTGATGGATTGGAATAAAGGTAATCATCCAGTGTAGTTACATCAACACTAATAGATTCTGCGCCGTCGCCAATATCGTACAGGTGATGTGCGCCCGTATTTTTTTTATTCAGAAATAGTCGAAAATTTCCGCGTCTATCAGAAAGAGCTTCGGGGATCATGGTAATATTGTGAAAATTATTTAACTCGATATTGTATCTCAATGCAGAAATATTGTTTGGTTCTGGTTCGAACACAATAACTTTTCCAGAATCTTTAACGATATTTGCAGCAATTAGTGTATAGTATCCAATATTACCACCAATGTCAACAAAAATATCTCCAGGTTTTAAGAGTGTTCTGAAGAGTTCGGTTTCAGCTCGCTCAAATATTCCATCTCTTAAGAGTTCAGGAACAACTGCGTTTACTTTTGGATCAGCCAGTATTTTAATCCCGTATATTTCAAGTATTAACGGTTTTCTAGGTCGGGTCAGTTTAAATATGAGATCTCGTGCATCTCTAAAAACTTTGTAATTCCCTAGGCCACTTCCACGGAATAATTTTTGAAAAAATCTGAATAATTTAAACACAAAATTATAATCGGATTGCATTCAAATACCTAATAATTATAAGTTCAATATTACAAAAAATAGATTAACCGTACAAAAATATTACAGTAAAAAAAGGTACTCATTTCAAAAATTTAACTTCATCCTTTCAGATTTATCCCAAGTTTTAAACAAATTGGCACGATTATAGGGATAAGTGATGCGAAATTTTATCGCAGTAAACCATATTTTTAGAGTTTCAAGCATTCTTCGTCTTTTAATTGATATGAATAAAGCTTTCGCAACA
>CAZNDS010000452.1:0-1897 GCA_964571865.1 uncultured Ignavibacteriaceae bacterium
ACATTCAAGAAGTTCATGGTTAAGCTTCAGAGCGGTTTCTTCGAATGTTGTCATCAGCATACCACCGCAGCAGCGAACTTTCATAGGGAAGTATACTATTTCTGCGCCGCATTTTTTAAATAATAAATCAAGCAGAATTGGATCCTCGCGGTCGTCAAATCCTTTTTCGGGACGAACGATCTGACAACCATAGTATGGTGCAATTTTTAATCCATCTAAATTCTTTTTCAGTTTTGCAGTAATATTTTTAATACCTACATCGTTCATTAAAATATCAACCGGATGACGGACGTTCGTCTTACCCGAATAGGTTAATTCTCCAACCGATAATGCTTCATTAACGTCTTTGTGCAATTGCGGTATTTGGTTTAATACACGGTTAGTCTTTGAGAGGACTGTAAAACATGAGCTGCATGGAGCAACTATTTCCATTCCCATTTTTTCTGCAAGAGCAAGATTGCGTGTTGATACTGCAAGTGAAACGGTCTCTTGTGCAGACATATAAATCGTAGCACCGCAGCAGTTCCAATCGTCAATTTCGATGAGTTCTTGATCGAGTTCTTTAAATATTTCTCGAACAGATTCGTCATAACCTCGTTTAGTTTTTTCGAGACTGCAGCCAGGGTAGTAAGCGTATTTCACTTTTATTCTCCTCTCCTTGGTTCAAGTTTTAAATCACCAACTGCACGATAACCGACGAATGTTGGTGCATAATCAATTCTTTCTTTATCTATTCTATATTCAATCTCTTGAGCTTTTTTAATAATTTTCGAAAGGGACTTAACTGCTTTTATTTTACTCGGGAATAGAGACACCCGCTTTTTTTTCAACATCAATCTTGCTAAGGGGATCATTTTAAGCAGGCGGACTAATTTTGTTTTCATATAAAATTTTCGAATGAGGGTCCCTTCGTGAAGCCGGCCATAGCTCATCAGATTTTGAATAAAAAGATTAGCAAGTATTTGAACGTGCTTTGCATTTCCGCTCAAATAGTTTTTATCCATTGCAGTTCGTTTGAGTGCATAGACAACATCTGTAATTTTTATTCCTGACGGACATCGAGTTTGACAGGAATAACACGAAGCGCAAATCCAAATCGTTCGGCTGTTCATGATTCTTGCCATATCACCTGCTCTAAAAAATGCGATCAGCTCGCGGGGCGAGATGTCCATTGCATACGAAACAGGACATGAACCCGTGCAAGTACCGCATTGAATGCATGCTTTTATTTTCTCTCCACCAGGGATTGCCTTTACATGTTCAAGAAAAGTATACCTGAGTTCCGATTCTTTTTTTGCAAGTTTATCTGGTATTTCATGGACTTTCATGAGAAAACTACCTCTTCTTTTATTGTTAAATTTTTTAATGCTCGAAATATTTTAAGGAGTGAATTTTTAATTAGTGGATTCGAAAATAGAATTGTAGTTTTAAAACAATTCTCTTCCCACCAAATAAAAATACCTTTGGTTGGTTTCGCACTTTGTTGTGTGCAATTTATTTTTACTGCTGCTTTAAGTTTAGTTAAAGCATACTCCTCGCCGCTCAATTTATTTTTCCTTATGCTTGATCTAAACAAACATTCAAAAGAAAGATTTAATACTACGCTGTATTAATTCTATATATAAATCATCATGTATGTGTTTGGTAAAAGTGAAAAGATTTTCATCGCCGCAAAGGAAGTCTTCAATTATGGTCTAAGAAAAACTTTGAAAACTTCAAATCAATATAATGATTATCTTTCAGGGACAAGGAATATGAAGGGACCTCTTCACGTATTCTGTCGCTTCTATGAATGACGTTTATCATTCCGAATATGACGACTTGCATAACCTCTTCAGCATTTTACTTTCTCAATTGCAACTTAAAAATTATGAACAAATTTGTCAATATTTTTTTT
>CAZNDS010000453.1:0-1885 GCA_964571865.1 uncultured Ignavibacteriaceae bacterium
TATGTCAATCGTATTTTCTAAAAGAGATTATTTTCAAACTGCGCGGTTCAATATGGTAAGCCAGTCATACCTATCGACTGTGTTTTCTTCGCTGGTGAAAGAATTTACGCTGGTAAGCGCAAAAGGCAGCAGTGGAAAAAGGTTTGAAGAAAAACGGTTGGCCGAAACGTTGTGTGGGCAAACTGATATGCCATACCACATTCATATTCTGAACGGCATCTTCCCTGCCTTGAAGTTGCTTGAGCAACAATTGCAGCATCGTAACCTTGTTGAGCGAAAAGAAACAGAGGCATTTCTCAAAACATTGCTGATTGGATTTACATTTCACGATGCTAATAAACTTGTCAACAAAGAGTTGCGCAATGCCATGAACGATGACATTGAATGGCTTTGTGAAAAGGTGAATGTGAAGTCGTTTTTTCCGGAGTGGCGTGAGTGGCTGAACGAAATCAAGTTTCTTGCGCTACGAACGGAGAATCGCACAACGGCATATTCTTATGAACACTCAATTCGAGAGTGGCAGTTTGTTAATGAAATACTCGGCGAAGTATGTCATTTGGCAGATACATTTGCTTCGCTTGCAGAGTTTGAAAGCGTATCGGAATTTTACGAGCGAATTTGCCTTGCCAGATTTAATGGCAAACCGATTACGGAGATTTGGCGACTTTCGTTTGTAGAAATTAGTGATAACATCCTTACGTTGCTTTCACAAAAACTTTTGAATGCGACAAAAGCCTATATCCAAGAAATACGCAAAGAAGAGACCCTTTTTCATTTGCGGAACGGTTTCGTCTTTATTGGCAACCCGCTGAGCGAAGATGAACGTAAAGCAATCATCGAAAGATTCTGTGAAGATGATTCAACATTTGATGCAATTAATAGTACAATTATTAATTGGCAAAAGTGCTCATTTGGTTTTATCAAGTCGCGTCCACTCACACCAACTATTCTTACAAGAATTATTGAGGGAGGTTTTCGAGGAGAAGGTAAAGTAAAATTCTTTGCAATAGGTAGCGATGCTTCTAAAGCAGGTAGCGCAGGCTTTAATAAACTATCTGACTTACTTGACCAATACCGCATCCCATTCAAGTCTATACCAATAAAAGGGAAAGAAGGAAAATATACTTTTGTTTTAGAACAAAATTGGGATGACCTTAGAGAAAAGCATGATTTGCTAACACTTTTTGCGCTTCAACGAATCAAATTCTCATCCCGTGATAAAAAAGAAGAGTGGAGGACAGAGTTTGACAAAGTGAAAGAAGAGTTATCAGAATTTTCGCAATCTCTCACAACGGTGGCTGCATTAATGAGTGCATATAGAATCGCGCAATCGGAAGACAATCTTTCAACAAAATGTGCAATATTGAAAGAAGAAGTTTGTGCTGTCTTGTCACGTGACACTCAGAGTCGAGGTGATTCCGATTTAAAACGCTTTGCAGAAATGTATTTGACCGGAAATAACTTGCGTAATTTCGAATCAATATTTAATGTACCAATAGAAATTCCCGAAAAGAGCGAGATGTGTTTGTTTACCGGGAAGCGCTTCAGCCAAACATATAATGAAGCAAATGCACATGGAATCAGATCTCGTGGGTTCAGTAATCGCTCTGTTAATACTCTCAAAAATGAACATAACCGAATTTCCTCCTTGTTTAATTCCGAATTAGAGTTACGAAAAGAATTTGGTGCGGAACCTAAAGGGGGTTTCAATTCATGCATCTACTATGACTTCGGTGAATATATCCTTAATTATGATGCTAGAAAATTGTTGGACACAATTGCACAAGCAAAAGAATTTCAGCACGATAAACAGCATTTCCAAGTTGTCGTTGATGAAAAGAAGTTCGATTACAATTTCTATGGAATGAAATTCGAGAAAATCGGT
>CAZNDS010000454.1:0-1868 GCA_964571865.1 uncultured Ignavibacteriaceae bacterium
GGCAGACCTGTCAGGGGCTTGATTGAGATTCTGAATAGTTACAATTTTACAATTGACGAGAACACGCCCATAGACCAGGAAATAGCATTAGACCCCGAATTGCTTGGAAAAGTATTTGAAAACCTGCTTGCTTCATATAACCCGGAGACCGCAACCACGGCACGAAAATCAACAGGGAGCTATTACACCCCCAGAGAGATTGTTGACTATATGGTGGAAGCAAGTTTGTTTGAATACCTCAAAGGGAAACTTCCTGAAAGTGATGAAGAAAAAGTTAGAATGCTTCTTTCTTATTCAGAAGAGAATCCGGTATTTTCAAAAGAAGAAAAACAAAAGATAATCTCAGCAATAGATGAGATTAAGATTCTTGATCCTGCCTGTGGTTCAGGTGCTTTTCCAATGGGCATCCTGCATAAACTTGTCTTTGCTCTTCAGAAGTTAGACCCTGAGAATAAATACTGGTATGAATTGCAATATCAAAAGGTGCTCAAAGAATCTGAAGAGGTCTTCAAACAAGGCGACAAGAAGCAAAGAGAAGAACGGCTGAAAGAGATGAATGAAGCATTTGATGAAAGTATAAACTATCCTGATTATGCCCGTAAATTGTACCTGATAGAAAACTGTATATATGGAATAGATATTCAACCCATAGCAATTCAAATCTCAAAATTGCGTTTCTTTATCTCTCTTGTTTTAGACCAAAAGGTTGACAGAAAAAAGGAAAACCGTGGCATAAGAGCCCTGCCAAACCTTGAGACAAAGTTTGTTGCAGCGAATACATTAATAGGATTAGAAATTCCTCAACAGGATTTATTGTTTCAAAATACTGAAGTTAAACAAATCCAGGATGAATTAGCAAAAGCACGCCACAAATATTTTAATGCAAAAACACGCAGTGAAAAAATATATTATCAAAGACAAGATAAAATTCTGAGAGAGAAACTTGTAGGTAAAGTTAAAGAATTTTTAGTTGATAAAAAACAAGATGAAATAAATCAAATCAAAGAATCTATTAGAGAAACAAATTTGAAACTACAGGAAGCTATGCAAGCACCAGAAGATATTCGGATAATTGAAGAGAAGACACTTTTTGGAGAGATAGAACAAATAAAGATTGACAGGAAGGAAGAAAGAATTAAGGCGATAAAATATAACCTTAAAGAGCAGGAAAAGAAATTAAGAAGTATTCAAAAGCAAGTTGAAGGTGATTTTATTATTAAAATCGCTAAAAAAATTGCCGATTTTGACCTCTATGACCAGAACGCTTCTGCAGATTTCTTTGACCCGGAGTGGATGTTCGGAATAAAGGACGGCTTTGATATCGTTATCGCCAATCCGCCGTATATAAAAGAGTATACTTTCAGAAAAGCCTTTGATGGCTTAAGGGATTCACCGTATTATAAGGGCAAAATGGATATTTGGTATTTCTTTGCTTGCAAAGGAATAGACTTATTAAAGAAAGAGATGGGTATTCTTACTTTTATTGCTCAAAATAATTGGGTTACCAGTTACGGTGCTTCAATAATGAGAAATAAGGTAATACAGGGTACTCAAATAATACTTATGCTTGACTTTGGTAGTTATATGATTTTTGGAAGTTCAGATATTCAAACAATGATTATGATTTTCAAAGCGGATTCAAAAAGTGATAACTATAGATTTGACTACCGAAAACTGGAAGGGAATGACCTGAATTTTAACGATGTGCTGGATTTGTTAAATTATAACCAAAATTCAAAGGCAGTTTATTTCAAGCCAACTATTCAGAAAGATAAATTTGTAAACAAACCATTAACTTTTAGTAATCCAATAATTGATGAAATATTGGATAAAATTTCAGAGCAGAATAATTTTAGACTTAGAGAAGG
>CAZNDS010000455.1:0-1863 GCA_964571865.1 uncultured Ignavibacteriaceae bacterium
GAGATAACAACGCAAACTATTGAGAACTGGATTAGAAAATATCAAATTGATATTATTGATTCAGCATCATCTTATGCGATAAAAATTCATTCTACTTTCCAATCGCATCTCACAAACCCGAGGGCGATTGGGAAGAGGCAGGTAATAGAATTTATAAACAGCAACGGTAAGTTTTATATTCCTGCGAGTTCGATAAAGGGCGCCTTGCTTACTCCTTATGGAATGAACTCTTTAGGCATTTCTCCTTCTGACGCACGAATAGAAGATCGAGTAGTCTTTTATGATTCAGGAAAAATCACAAGCAATTCATTTTCCGTTTATCGTACTGAAAGTCGTCCTCCTGAGAACAATTTAATTTGCTTAGATCCGGGAACATCCTTTTCATTATTGATGAAAAAAAATGGGAAGTTCGATAAAGCGAATTTCGTTCAGAATCTAAAGTCATACACCGCCACACAGTTGAAAAACTTAAACCATGAGGTCGCAAAATTCAAATCTCATAAGGTGGGTAAAATTAGAAAGGCTGATTTGTTTCTTAGATCTATAGAGCAAATAAATTTACTTGCTTCTATGGGAGATTTAATAATTAACATTGGTTATGGTGGTGGCAGTTGGTTTAAAATTAAGGAAGGATATATACCTAAATTTAAGAGCAAGTTACCAGGTAAAAAAAATATTGAAGAACCTGCCCACTCTAGTTTTTCGTTTATGATAGAAAATGAACTTTCGCACATCGGATGGTGCAAATTGGAGATCAAAGAAATATGAAAACTTTCGCGTTATCATTGAAACTTAAGTCAGGATTATTATCTGAACTTCAATCAGATACAATTTATGGTCATTTTTGCTGGAGATTGAAGGAAAAATTTGGTGTCGAAAAACTTTCTGAATTCATTTCTCTTTATAAAAAAAACAGACCTGTATTTTTACTTAGTGACGGATTGTTAAAAATAAATGATGAAATTCATTTTCCAAGACCTTTTGTATTTGAAAGACCTATTATTAAAAATGACAAGTGTGATAAAGTGCTAGAATTTGCACAAAGAAAATTTAGCAAGGAAAGGGATTATTTAACTATCACAGAGGTAAATGAATTTTTGTCTTCTGGGAAAGTCGTCATTCAATATTCTGAACGGCCTAAAGGCGAATCAAAAAAAAGGAAAAGAAACAAACCAATCTTGATGGAAAACTTGAGGGTCAGCGTTCAAATTGATAGACATTCTTTATCATCTGCTGAGGGAAGATTATTCTCATATAACTCCTTACACACTCGGGAAGATGTGTCATTTCTCGTCTTAGTAAAAGTTTTAGATGATGAAGATTTTAAAACATATAAATGTGAGTCTTTACTCAAAGAAGTATTTGAGGTCGGATTTGGGAAGAAGAAATCTTCCGGATTCGGGCAGTTTGAGGTTGATTGGACTGAATACAGCGGAATTAATGAGCCGAAAAATCCAAATGCATTTGTTGTCTTGGGTAATTACTTGCCTTCAAAGGGAGATTTAATTACTCCAATTGGTTATGATATAAACACAAAGTATGGCAAACTTGGCGAGGAATTGTCTCTTTCCGAAAACCCGTTCAAGAATCCAATAGTATTTTTAACAGCGGGAAGTTGTTTCAGAACTGACAACAAAAAGGAATTTTACGGCAGGATTACTGAATATGGTGAAATATCCGGTGCAAACAACTTTGCTGTTCAGTTCGGCATCCCATTTTGTTTAAACTTAGTTTTAGCCGATTAGGAAAAATAATCAAAGAGGGACCATTTTACGTTATAATTCTTAAGTAATCTGTAAAAACCTCAGAACGGAACGAGCAGTCAGCTTAAACCCAAATTTGTCATTAGGTAACAATTTCTAA
>CAZNDS010000456.1:0-1570 GCA_964571865.1 uncultured Ignavibacteriaceae bacterium
TCTTCTTTTCTCCATTTTGAGTTTTTGTCATCATATCACTATAAGGTGGGTCCGTTAGAATTAAATCGAATTTTAATCCACTTTCATCAAGATATTTTCTCATATTTCTTGCATCATCATGGATTGTAATTTGTTCTTTTAAACTTTCTTCTTGACAAACTTTTATGTAAATATCAAGATATTCTTTGCATAAATCAATTCCCACACTATTTCTATTACAGAGAGAAGAACCTAAAAGTGTACCTCCTACACCTACGAATGGGTCTAATACCCACTGCCCTTTTTTAGTAAAAAATTCTATTATCCTTTGCATAAACTGTGGGGGTTTGGGAGAAGGGTGTTTTTTACGCAGATGATGTCCATAAGATTCGTGGCCGGTAACAGAAAATGCTGTTACTTCAACAGAATTTAAGAAATATACCCATTCCTTACCAGTTAAATCGTTTAATGTATTGCGAGTATCATAAGTTCCCCTTTCTCCTAAATCTATTCCATAAGTTCCAACCCTCTCTTTCTTTTTTCCATCTTTTGACGGAAGGGTTAACTTTTTCATATACTCAACTGCAAATAGAAATGCTTGTTGGTCTCTAATTAATCTAATTTTTTCAGGATTTATTGTATATTGCATTAAGCACCCCCTAATTTTTTATTTTCACATAATAAATTTTTTCTGTTACATCATCACATTTGTAATTTCTTTTCTCATCCGAATCACTACGAAATCTTCTATAAGGCTTTTCATAAATTTTTACTTTTCCACGCTTCCCCATAATCCTTAAAATTTCTTTTTCTGGAATTAAGCCTTCGTTATTATAACTTAACAAAATGTGTTTGGCATTGGCTGAGGCAATTAAGTCCTCAAGTGCCTGAATACATTTTGATTTATCACAATAAGATGATTTTTGATGTTTATAAGGTCGCAATCCTGTCTTACCATAAATTTTTGGATTATCCCATGCGGCAATTGTTTCCAAAATATGATAATTGGTTGCATATTGTCTTGTATTATAAGGTGGATCTAAATAAAGAATGTCACAATTAATATTTTCTATTAGAATATTGGAGTCCTCGTTGTAAATTTCATGTTCTATATCACTGGTTATTATTAGTGGGACTATTAATTTAAAAGGTTTAAGTGCTCTTGGATCCCAATATTTTAGAAATGCTCCATAAGTGCCTGAAATATTTGAGACAAAAGGTACCGATTCAATTAAAGAAGTAAGTAGAATATAAAACTCATTTTCGGTAATAACCTCTTCATCAAACCATTTTTGTATAGTTTCTCTTATTCCATCAATTTTCATAGAATTGAATTCAATAAAATATTGTCTTTTAAATTCATTTGGTGATTTTCCATTTGGAGAGTAGTGAGTGTAGACAAATCCTTTTTGTCCTTCTATATTGATTAAATAGTTTAAAACTTTGTTTAGTGACTCTAATTTTTGATTATTCTCTATATCAAAGCTGAGTTGTAAAGGTTCTTTTATATCGGAAATTTCAACATTTTTAAAAAGTCTCTCAAAGTTTGGGTAATAATTATTTTTAATATAAGCATATTGAAAAACATAGG
>CAZNDS010000456.1:1580-1859 GCA_964571865.1 uncultured Ignavibacteriaceae bacterium
TTAAAACCTTTTTGTTTAAAGTATTTGGCAACAGTAGTAGTGCCTGTAAAGACATCACAAAAAGTTCCACTACTTATATTATTGTCCTTTAGCACTTCTTCTATAAAATTAAGCAAATTTTCTTTACATCCAATAAATCTCATTACACAATCCTCTCATAAAAATATTCTCTGGTGCCTTTGGCTGTTGTTTCTTCATTTCTATTGACGAGGCGGACTTTGTAAAGGTTTAAAAGTCTTGTATTACTTGTGTTTAGTTCAAGTTTCAAAGTCTTAGCAA
>CAZNDS010000457.1:0-1857 GCA_964571865.1 uncultured Ignavibacteriaceae bacterium
GATAGAATCTTTTCCGCTTATAGGATAATATTCTCAAAAACCCGACTTTTCTAATTCAACTGCAGTTCGAAAATCGGGTTCTTTTATATTTTTTTAAGCGTCGATTCAAGCTCAATCATTTTTATTCTTTTGATTGTGCTTTGTTCAAAAGAGAATTAAATTATAATTAAGAAAGTGTACGCGTGAACTAAATAAAATATTTCAAATAAAATTTAAGGACTCGTTATATGAAAACCCTATTATTTTTGTTGTTCAGTCTCTTAATCATAAATATTTCATTTTCTCAACCACGGATCAACTTCAGCGATGTAATGATCAAGACTGAACTCAATCCTAAACTAATTCAAACCGCCAAACTTAAAGCCGCCGATCAGAATTTACCCTTCAGCATTTATATCCCCAAACAAGCGCTGATCGAAGCAAAAGATATTGAGGGCGAGAAAGTTGTTTATTCGGTAATAACAAATTTTCCTCATCCCGAAAGAGGAGGTTATACTGCTTTCTATGATGAAGTCGCATCTTCGTTCGATTTATCGAAAGCAAGAATAATTTATCCCGGGGGAAAAGTAATCGACAATTCGGGTGAGATCATCAAGCTGAGCAGCAGATCAACGCCGTCAAAACTCCTGCTCATACCTGATTGGACGTTTGATAGAGTATCAGCATTCGATTATGAAACTGGTAACTTGGTCGACACTGCATTTATTCGTTCCGATGGGCCAAGGCTTCGAAGTCCAAAACAAGCACTTCAAAGATCTGCGAGCAGAATTTACGTGTCAGACCAGATCAGCGACGTTGTTCAAGAATATGACACAAGCGGTTATTTTGTAAGAACATTCGCCCCGGCCGGTGGAGTTAATAATGCAATTCTTGATAATCTCAGAGGAATTACTTTTAGACCAAATGGAAATTTATTAGTCTGCAATGCAAGCGGCGCTTCGCAAAACACTGTGCAGCAATTCGATACCGGTGGAGTTTTTGTAAATACTTTTATGTCTGCGAGTGTTAACAGCCCGTTTTGCGTTTTGTACAGACAGAACGATATTTTGCTAACTAACTCAAGCGGGACGCCAAAAATGTTCAAATATAATCTCGATGGCAGTCTTATTGGGCCATTCACCACAACGACATTGAATTTCATGCAGCAAATGATCAAAAATCCAGATGGGACAATTATCGCGTGTGATTTCAGTGCTCCAAATTCCGGTTTGAAAGTTTTTGATTCAACTGGAACTCTGATAACAACACTCACAGGAGTAACTGGAAACCGCGGTGTGTTTAGACTTCCTTCAGGAAATTATCTGACAACAAATGCATCGGGACTTTTTGAGGTAGATGACACAACCGGTGCAATGATAAGGCAAATTTATGCAGCATCTAATTTTCAATACATCGATTTATTTGACAGAGCCCCTTCCGGAACTGTGAATGCAAGCGTAAATCTTAATTCCGGCTGGAATTTATTCTCTATTCCAATTTTAACTTCAGATATGAGCGTAAACACACTTCTTCCGAATAAAACTTCTTTCGTCTATAAATATGTAAATGGATATTCGGGTGTTGATTTCTGTGAAAATGGCACTGGATACTGGGTAAAATATGGAAGCAGTGCAACACTAAATCTTTCTGGAAGCGCTGTTACAAATAGAAGTATTAACGTTGCGAACGGTTGGAATATTATTGGTCCATTTGAAGGGATTGTCAGCGTAGGTTCTATCACAACAACTCCGCCAAATATAATTGCCGGACAATTTTACGGTTATAATAATGGCTATGTGACCGCAACTGAACTTAACCCCGGCAAAGGATATTGGATAAAAGTAAGTCAGAGTGGAACGTTGAACTTGCCAACTTCTG
>CAZNDS010000458.1:0-1854 GCA_964571865.1 uncultured Ignavibacteriaceae bacterium
CACGCCCTACACCTGACCAGTAGGTTAAATCCTGCTCGGCAAAGAACCATCGCAGAAGTTTTAAAATTGTCTCAAAACCTAAACCTTGTGCCTGTAAACTATGAACATATTGAAAAGCATCATGATAAGTGCCACAATCATAAATTATATGGATTGCTGCATGAAAGGATTGTTTTTCTCTTTCACTAAGTGAAATCTTATGGTCCAGCAAATCCTGCAGGAGGAACTGAAAAGAAGGGGGCTTATCATTTCCGTTTCTGTGAAGGATCAAATTCTCGACATAAATTACAAAATCACAGCCTTTATTTAAACGGCCGGGACGCTCCAAATAAACTCTCGAATCATTTGCGAGGGTTTCAACAAAGTATCTGTATTTACTTCCTGAAATTCGGTACTCCATTTTTGAAGCAAAAAGTTTCTGATTGCAGCCCGATTATTTATTGAATCAATACTAAAAGATGTTTCGGTGGAATTATCTGTTCTAATAGCCATTCTCAAAAAGTGAAGGTTGTTTCTTTAGGGCTTTATATCTTTTTAAAGTCATGTCCACATATTCTTCAACCAATTCAATACCAATGTATTTCCTGTTGCCAATTATTTTAGCTGCAATTCCTGTGGTTCCTCCCCCGTTAAAGGGATCAAGGATCAAATCACCCTCCTTTGTGGAGGCAGCTATGATTCTTTTTAAAAGTGAAAGTGGCTTTTGTGTAGGGTGCTTTCCAAATTCTTTTTCGCCCTGGGATGGAGTAGGGATGGACCAAACCGAACGCATTTGTTTATCACGAGCTTTCATTTTATCTTCTGAGAATCTTCCGTTCTTCATCAGATCATAATTGAAAGTGCTTTTCGCTTTTTTATCTTTCCTTGCCCATAACAGGGTTTCATGGCTATGCGCAAAAGTTGTACAGGCAAGATTTGGAGCCGCATTTGGCTTGAACCAGACAATATCGTTCAGAATATGGAAATCCAATTTCTGCAAAAGAAATCCACACTGGTAAATATTATGCTGTGTTCCACTTATCCAGATTGTGCCCGAAGGTTTAAGTATTCTTTTGCACTCTGAGATCCATATTTCATGAAAAGCAAGGTCAACATCAAATCCTTTACTCTTATCCCACTTGCCCTTGTTAACCGAAACCATTTTACCCGAGTGGCAGGTTATTCCATTATTTGATAACATGTAGGGTGGGTCGGCGAATATGAGATCAAAATGATTACCGGGGAATTGTGCCATTACCTCTAGGCAATCTGCATTGTAAATGCAAAAATCATCCTCATTGAATATGGGTTTAATAATTGACTCCTTGTCGAATTCCATGTATTTGCCCCCTTTTCTTTTTTATCTTCAAATATAGGACTTTTTCAGGGCAGTTTTTTGATCTGAAAAAAGGTAAAGCTTCAAATGATAGTTGAAAGCGGTCAAGCGTGTCCGGATGCAAGATCATAGAGAATCTGTAATGTGTTCATTATCAGTAAAATTGTAACGAGACCATAAATTATAACTGCAGTTTTGGCGTTTAGTTTGTTTTTATTCTTTCTCGTTTAAACTTGAACTTAAAGTCAACTTTTCTTGCTTAGTAAACTTTAATCTCCTTAATTTTACATAATTCAATAATCTCTTTTTTATCATTCTCATTCATTGCAATACCAAGAATAATCTCAGCAAAGAAGTCATCTGCTATTGATACGGATCTTTCTTTTTTTGTTAATTCTTTTGATGAGGTTGACATAAATCTATATTCCTTTTCATCCGTACAAAATATTTATTTTATTAATTACTAATATGTTACTACCTAACCTTTAACTAGCGTTCTCAAGCGGATGCCTGCCTGACGGCAGACAGGGAACACCCAT
>CAZNDS010000459.1:0-1847 GCA_964571865.1 uncultured Ignavibacteriaceae bacterium
CCAGCGTATACCTTTTTTGGCGGCAAACTTGGAAATGTTGCAAGATATTTAATAGAAAATGAGAAGCTGACTTTAATTGAATCTGAAAGTGATGTTCAGGAAATAAAAATTGAAAAAAAAATAAGTAAAAACATTAATGTGAGTTCCCAAGCATTTCAATTTGTTTATGAATTTATTAAAAATAATTATTTAAAATAGTTGTTTATTGAATTACATTAATAACATAAATACCATTTTCAGTCATTCTTCATGGCTTAATGTTTTACGAAAAAGTTACGGATTTGAAATAGCAACCTTGAATATTCCATTTTCAGACGAAGATATAAAATCTGAAATTGTACAAGAAAATTCATACGATAAGAATGATAGAGGGATATCTTTCGTTATTAAGAAAAAAAGAAGACAAATAAAATATATATCCCTTCCTTATTCAGATGAAGTACCTATTCTTAATAACCATCGAAATAAAGACCAACTTTTGTCGAAAAGTTTTAATGATATAAAAAATGTTTATGTTGAGTTAAGATGCAGATATGACGGTCAGGATTTTGAGAATAAATTGGTTGGATATAAGCACACATTGGATTTAATTCCAGACGAGGATAGAATATTTAAAGGATTTAAAAAAACACAGGTGCAACAACCGATTCAAAAAGCCGAAAGAGATGGATTAATTGGGAAAGTAAAATCAGATTATGAGGCTGTATTGGACTTTTATGAATTACATTTATTAACGCGTAGAAAATTGGGTGTTCCGATTCAACCTAAGAAGTTTTTTTTTCATTTCTACAATGAAATTATAAAAAATGATTTAGGTTTTGTAGTTTTAGTATACCAAGATAAAAACGTGATTTCCGCTGGTATTTTTGCAGGGGTGAATAAAATTCTTACGTATAAATTCAGCGCCTCGAACCCTGATTACTTAAAATACCGCCCTAATAATTTAATGTTATGGACGGCGATTCAAGAAGCAAAAAAACGTAGGTTTGATATATTTGATTTCGGTAGAACAGAACTAGGAAACGAAGGATTGAGGAAATTTAAACAAGGATGGGGAACAGTGGAAGCGCCCTTATATTATTCTTATTACCCTAAAGTACCTGACAAATCGAGAATTGAGTTTATTAAAGCCAAAATCGTTGCTCCAATTATTCGAAATAGTCCTAAGTTTGTTTGCAGATTAAGTGGAGAACTGTTTTATAAATATTTTGGATGAGGAATGTGAAATAGAGAATAGAATATAGAAGATGGAAAATAAACCAATCAGAAGTATTAAAGATTTGAAAATTTACAACCTCTCTTATGCGTTAGCTCTTGAAATATTTGAGTTAACTAGGAAATTTCCGAAAGAAGAATTGTACTCATTAACTGATCAAATTAGAAGATCA
The DNA here is from genome assembly GCA_964571865.1 of uncultured Ignavibacteriaceae bacterium. Lineage (GTDB taxonomy): Bacteria > Bacteroidota > Ignavibacteria > Ch128b > Ch128b > JAHJVF01. The sequence goes on from CAZNDS010000459.1 coordinate 1,389, forward strand.
AGCCGTTCTGTACCGGCAAATATAAGCGAAGGATTTGCTAAACGGAAATATGAACAGGTATTTATCCGTCATTTGGTTGATGCAATAGGCTCAAGCGAAGAAACAAAAACATGGCTATCGTTTGCGAAAGATTTTAATTATTTATCCAACCATAACTATGAACTGCTTGAGGCACAATATACGGAATTGGGCGCAATGATTTATAAATTGACAAGTAGCTGGCATAATTTTGCTAAATAATAAATGAGCCGAATCTACACTTCACGAAACTTGTCTACTGAACATTCGGCAAGCAGGCGTTTCGTGTAGTGAAGCTAAAAAGGTGTAGTTAATGAAAAAACATTTCGATTTTTGCATAAATTATAATTCACAAATCACTAAAACAACCTTTTTTGAGTAGGCTCATTAGTTAAAAATTTTAATTCAATTTCTGAACTTTAACATTACTGAGATTATCTT
>CAZNDS010000460.1:0-1834 GCA_964571865.1 uncultured Ignavibacteriaceae bacterium
ATTTGCTTATCGAATGGCAGTGTATTCATGCAAATGGGTATTTCATTATGTATGACGACATTCCTTTTTGTAAGAAAAATTTTGAGAAAAAGATAGCGGATTTAACTATTGAGTTTGCCGAAGTGCTAACAGAAGACGGCAAGGCAAGACTTGACGGCGAATATGACGCTGTTGAACTTTCACGGATTCAAAAAGAAATCAAAGACCTTATCAAAAAAGCGGAACAGATCAAGACATATATTGATTTGAAGAAGGGGGAGAAATAAATGGATATCAATGTAATTTCATATATTTGTCTAATTGTGGGAGCCGGGATTGGCTTCGGAATCTCGGTATATGAGCTTTGCAAATTAATCCGAAAAGGTTATGAGAAAGAAAATTAATTTCACTCCTGAAATGGACAGGGAAATAACTGTTTTGTACTCCAATATCACCGGGAAGGGGGAGGTAAGAACCGTTTCTAGAAAATTGAACGTACCGAGATGGGCGATCCGCCGCAGGGCACTTCTTTTGGGAGTAGCACAGTCCAGGTTTAAAGAACCGAATTGGTCTGAGGCTGAAATATATCTCCTGATTAGAAACGCTCAATTTCATCCTGAAACAATTGCAAGGAAATTCAGGCAAAAGGGCTATAAGCGCTCTGTAACAGCAATAACTCTCAAAAGAAAAAGGCTGCGGCTCTGTAAAAATCTTGAGGGTTATTCGGCGACGACTTTAGCGCTTGCCTTCGGCGTCAACTCGAAAACTATATCCTATTGGATTGAAAAGAAATACTTGTATGCAACAAGAAGGGGGACAAATCGAACCCCGCAGCAGGGTGGCGATGAGTGGTGGATCACAGAGTCAAATATACGAAAGTTCATCATCGAGAATATTCACATTATCGATATCCATAAGATCGATAAATATTGGATGGTAGATATCCTAACTAACGGAGGAAAGAAATGGAAAACCTCTTAACCCCGGGAAAAATACTGGAGTTGCTTGGCATATCAAAGTATGAACTCCAAACATTGATACAAAAAAATGCAATTCCTTTTTATCGTCTCGGTCGAAAGACTATCAGGTTTAACCCTAAGGAGATTAAGGAATGGATTGAGAAATCACGGGTGGAAGTAAATCCGCTCGGCAAGGGGTAGCTATTATGATCACTGTTAAGCTTGAAGGAGTTAAGGAGGCAATGGAGCTTTTCAATCCAGCAAAAGTGCGACGTGCGGCTCAAGCAACATTGAACCGCGTGGCTAAATCCGGAAAAACGGAAATATCCTCAAAAATCCGGGAGGATTGGAAAATCAAAAAGAAAGACCTCGATCCTAAAATAACGGTTAAACCGAAAATTTATGGAGATTTGTCAGCAGCGCTTGAGGTGAGAGGAGAGTCTATAAATTTGCTTTACTTCGATGCGCAAGAGATTCGGGGGGGGATTTCTAAGCGGCTTGAGAGAAAAGGGAAGTTAAGCCCTGAAACAAAATATTTCACAAAACCTGCCAAGAAAGGCTTGGCGCAAGGTGTCATCGCCCGGATTAAACATTCGAGAAAAACAGTTTTAACCCGTGCATTTATGGGTCGAGGAAGGGGTGGAACCCCGCTCGTGTTTATCAGAAGTAAGAAGGTCAGAAGTATCTCGGGAAGTAAGGAGGGACTCAGGGCTATAAAGATATTCACATATAAGACGATGTTTAAGCAGAGTAAGGTTTTGAATTCCGTCATCACAAAAATCAAAACGCAATGGCAAAAGGAATGGGATAACCAAGTCAAGCAGCTCAACAGCGGAAAGGGTTGGATGGAGAAGGATTGACACTCCCACGCCTAAAGGCGATGGGATTCTCAGGCA
>CAZNDS010000461.1:0-1828 GCA_964571865.1 uncultured Ignavibacteriaceae bacterium
TTAGTTGGTTGGATAGTTCACAAACGCCTTTCCATCCCAGTAAAGAATGCTTTTGTGAAGTTTTTCAATTTCTGTTAATTGTACTCAGAGTGAGTTTCTTTCAGATTTATGGTTTAGAATTTGTACAAACTTGAAAGATTTCTAAACTTGGTCAACTTGCGGATAACGAGAAATGAACGTTATCTTTTGCCATATTTCCTGCGGTTAAATCCTATGTCTATTAAAGTTACTTTTTCCTTTTTTGCAATTTCAATTAAGTTTTGGGTGAAACCACTTTTTGAAAAGAGTATATAATAAAATTTCTTTCCTCTATCTTTTAGTAATAAGCTTTTTGAAATCAAACTTTCTAAAACATCCGTTCCAACCTTTTTATTTGAATATTTACATTCTCCAAGGAGTGCATCTCCTTCTTTATTAAGAGCAATAATATCAATCTCACCTTCGCGGTCCCAATAAGAGCCGATAGACTCAAATTCAAATGGTATGATAAAAGGATTTTGTTTCAAATATTCACGGCAAATGTCTTCAACCACTACGCTCAAAAACGATGTAAAATCTTTTCGAATAATATCCATTACATATTTTCTTCTGCCCTCTTCAAGATAGGTCAGCCGCGGGTAAACGTATCTAAACCAAAATCGAAAATAATTATCAGAAATGATATATATACCCTTACGACTTTTCTGCGGATTCTCTGTTATTGAAATTTCCCGTTCGACGATTTTGAGATCTATTAGATTATCCAAATATTTTCCAACGACACCTCTATCCAATCCTGTAAACTGAACAATTTCATTGAGCTTCACCCTTCCAAGTGCAATTGCTCGTAGAATCGCAAAATAATTTTTTGGAGTTCTCAACTCCTGCATCAGGAGAAAATTTACCTCGTTATATAAAAGTCTATCACTCTGAAATATCTGTTCTTCGACATTTTGCCAAAAAATTCAATAACTTTTGTTTTATCAATACCGCCAAGCATTTCAGAAGCTTGAAAATAATTGAAGGGTTTGACTTCGATTTGTCCGGTTCTTCTCCCATACAGCGGACTTTTATAGCTCAAAACTTCTTTTTCCATGAAACTCATTGAGGAGCCGCAGAGAACGATAAATATGTTTTTCTTTTTCAGAACAGAATCCCAATGTTTCTGTATGACAGAAGGAAGTGATGGACTTGCATTAACAAGATAGGGGAATTCATCAATTACAAAAACGAATCGCTTATTTGCTTCAAGTTTGGTTTCGATATAAGTCAATATCAGACCCCAGTTTTTCAGCGGCTGTTCAAAAAGAATTTTATCATTAAAATGTTCAGCAAGAAGCTGCGATATAATTTCTAATTGTTCTTCATTACCGCGCATGTCTGCCATGTAATAGACATGCGGTTTTTCATCGATAAATTGCCGAATAAGTTCAGTCTTTCCAACGCATCTTCTTCCATAGATGATTATCATTTCTGCATTATTCTTGACGTACCGGTCGTCTAGGGTTTTTAAATCTTTTTCACCGATTTATGAACATAGTTTTTGTTATCTCATGATTAATTTAATCTTAAGATAACAAAAGATAATTTTTGATAAATAGAGTATTAAATGCGTAGGAAATACAAATCATTAGAAACTATTCTTTCCCAGCTGAAATAGGTTTATAAATTCTATTCATCGCAGGATATTTCACGAACTTCTCCCCGATTCAGCGAAAACCACACTTTCTTAAAGCATCATTGCATTTATCATCAAGCCTCAAATTTAGTTTACCTTAATTCGCAAATCTTATCACTAATTATTCACCTATCCGAATAAAAGCAATTGAATTTGAGTTTTGAATTTTCT
>CAZNDS010000462.1:0-1813 GCA_964571865.1 uncultured Ignavibacteriaceae bacterium
AATGATGTCTGTACCTTCTGGTATTTCAATCCAACCCCAACCTAGTTTATCGAAGTCTTGTTTTATTTGTGCCTTAAATAATTTTAATATTAATGTTATGTCGTTAACACTCCAACCTTGTTTTAACTTGACAGCGATATCCCCTTCAAGATACTTAACGGGTCGGCCATTCCATTGACCCGAAAGCACTTTTTTATCTGCGATGCGTTCTTGACTTAGACAATCCATATTCACTACAAATATAAAAAGTACTTTAAAAAATATTGTGAACAAAATATTTTGTTTCATTGAATGAATCCCTTTTGTATTTTGCTTATGAGTTTATCAGAATTCTTTATACCCGAATATGCCAATTGCACCTAAGTAAATTGTTTTACCGTCTGGACTTATTATCAAATCACTATAATGATATAGCATTTTATTTTGTTCTATTCCCATTTTCCGCCATACTGATTGATTGTTAAATTTCTTGTAAATCCCTCCTATATCATATATTCCTTCTTCGTCTGGTTTTGAAACAACACCGTACAAATCAAATGTAACTGGATTGATAACTATTTTAATCCCCTGCACAGAATCAAGTAAGCCATCATTCATTGAAACCCAATTGTTTCCACCATCACTACTTACCCAAAATCCTTTCCAATTTATGGCAGAATAAATTACATTTGGGTTTCTTAAATCAATTTCAATATCATGGATAAGTCTACCAGTCTCTCCTAGACCAGTGATGTGCCAATTTTGACCACCATCAGTGCTTTTAATAATTACGCCACGTCCTGCCGTGCCTGCATAAATAATATTAGTGTTAAATGGATCAATCGCTAGACTTATTACTCCACTACGCAATCCTGGTGTTTCTGATTCTGAACGATATAAATTTTTCCAATTAGTGCCAGCATCGGTACTTTTATAAAGAGTTCCACCATAAAATCCTCCTGTTCCAGCATATAAAATATTGGGGTTTTGGGGATCAATAACAAAAGAAGCAACTCGAGTTTCCCAGTTAATTCTTATACCATTTGTTATCTGATTCCAAGTTTTCCCACTATCAGTGCTTTTTAATATCGGAAATGGAATAGCATATATTATCTCAGGATTAACTGGATCAATAACAATATCAAGATAGCTGAACAATGGCTGCCCAACGATAAGCGTGTCCCAATTTTGACCGCAATCAGTGCTCTTGAATAATTTTCCCATGTGCCCTGCACTGAAATCATACATACTTCCGGCATAAATGATTCGTTCATCATTTGGATGTATTGCAATTGAAGTAATTGTTTCGTTTTCTAATCCAAGAAATTGCCATTGCCCAATAATGCCTGGACATGCTGGTTCTTTGGTATCCGGATTTGTTGTCTTGTCTTTGCATTGCATAATTGGAAGTAAAATAGCAAAGCATATTACAATAAAAATTTTACTTATCCCTATTCCTAATTTATTAGCTGACATAAAATCTTCTCACAAGCGATTCATACATGTATAAAAATTATGTTTATAAATGAGCCTGCTCGAAAAAGGCTGTTTAATAGATTTATGCATTGTAATTTGTGCAAAAATCTAATTTTATTTTCATCAACTATACCTTTTTAGCTTCACTACACGAAACGCCTGCTTGCCGAATGTTCTGCAGGCAAGTTTCGTGAAGTGTAGATTCGGTTCATGAATCATTTTAAATTTTTTATCTAGTTTCAACCAGAACAGGTTGAAAGTGAAATTCACTCTTTGTACATGAGTCTTTAATCTTTGTTGAACAATCTATTTTAACCCTGCGGTTCATTTCACACTTAATCTTTCAACTAAATTTTAA
>CAZNDS010000463.1:0-1796 GCA_964571865.1 uncultured Ignavibacteriaceae bacterium
AACTTAGAGTCAAGAAAAATCAGTCAAAATGGTTATAGGGTTTTCCCTATTTTTTAAGAACATTATTCTATACACAAAAAAAGATTCTATAGCTTAGTTAAAAGATAGAATCTTTTGGAACGGATTGTTTTCTGAAAAACCCAACTTCTCTGAAAGACAAAAAACCCGACTTTTTGTGAGTTGAATGGATTAGAAAAGTCGGGTTTTTGAGAATATTATCCTATAAGCGGAAAAGATTATTGCTGGTTGAAGCATATTGCCAAATATCGCGAATTAGTTGATTGTTAAACCACCTGCTTAACATATGACAAAATAATGCGCCACTATATGCATAGTTTGAGCTTGTTGCGTCAATATTAAGATGTGGTTTATTCAGAGGTGAATCTTTTGTTGGATCTTGAAGAAAAAAAGTTATCCATTCATTTATTGCCGGGTATTGAATTTCTTCGATCCATGTTGCGGTATTCTCATAAAACCAGCCATCAGTGTAAGTTCTAGAACCGTTATAAGAAAACTGAAGAGCGTGATTAAATTCATGAGCAACAGTAACTTTAAGTTCTTCATCAGTTAATGGTCTTGGGGGATTATTTCCAAGTCCTATTAAATTTGTAATAACAATAAAACTTGAGTACTTATTAGTCCCCGGAATTTGAGTTTCAGGTTGTGCATATCCAAAAGAACGATCATTTTTAATATAAATATCATATTTGTTATAAGATCCTCCACAGGCTTCATCACCTGGAGGCGTGTTCCATCCCAAAATGTTGCATTGATAATTCCACGCATGCTCTGCATAATTAGAAATTTTCTGCGCATAAGCCCATGTTGTTACATCGCTTCCGGTGCCGAGATTTAATGGTGGATCATCTGTTACAAAATGAACTCTAAAGTTCTCAGTTTGAATTACTTGCTCGGTTAAATGTCTCGGATAAAAAGTGGGACGGGAGCAAACCATCCCGATTTTTGCCAGATTTTCGGATGAAAATGTGCCGCACTTTTCAGACACTTGACCAAATATGGTAAATGTTGACAGTGAAATTAGCAACATCGGCAACAATAAAAGTTGTTTAATTGATTTCATTTATTCCTCCTAGTTTTTTTGTTGATCATTTATTTTTTACCTACTATCATAACTGCTTGATAATAGAATATGTTTTCAAACTTTTCACCTACTGCTGCAACCAGATTTTCTTTAACATCTAAGCCAGCTAAATATTGATATTCGTCAATTAACTGACTGTATATTTTCCAGCTATAACCGTTATAATGCAAAATACTTGCATTATTTCCGCTTGTTATTATATCATTGGCAGCATTTCCTCGTATTCTTACAGTCCCTCCATTTAGGTAATCATCATAAGGATACATTTCTTTTCCTTCTCCGGTGGTATTGCTTAAACATCTGTATATTGTTAAAGGAGTCGATACATAAATAAAACTTTTGCTATTCGTCCAAATACTTGATATCCCGCCGGAAATCCTTCCTTGATGTATCTGCCATTGTGATTGATCTTCAAAGATTATTTGTGCGATACTGTTTTCAATTTTAATCAAAACCGATTTATTAAGATTTTTACCGCTTACCCATACAACACTACCATCCGGTGTTCCCCATACATCAAGTAAATCCACATCCGTCCCGCTTGTCCCCGCGGGACTCTCTATCTTACGCCAGCCGCCTGTGGGACCTGAGTAGTGGGCGATGTTTCCGCCGTTACCTACTGCGTACAAATCATTTGAACTGCTGCCCCAGAGTTTGTTGATTGAACCAGTAAGCAAAGGTCTTATACTACAAT
>CAZNDS010000464.1:0-1795 GCA_964571865.1 uncultured Ignavibacteriaceae bacterium
CTACGGTTATTACTCTGTTGTCAGCTAAACCAAATTTCAGAAATCGATTTCTATCTATATCCGAAATTGTTAGAATCTTTGTGAAATGATTAAACAAATGTTTATGGAAGTTTTTTACAAGTGGAAGTTTTCTTTTTGAACTCGATTTCATCGTCGCATCAACAAGAAAAATTGGAATGTCTCTTTTGTCAGACTCCCAAATCGTGTTTGGCCAAAAGTCATAACGCATTATGATGAATACTATCGGATTGATTATCGATAGAAATCGTTCAACTTTTTTGCGTGAATCGAAAGGTAAATACGTAATTGCATCGGCGAACTCGTATCTTTTTGAACTGTGAAATCCTGAAGGAGATAAGAATGAAACAATAATATTGTATTTCGCCGATTCTTTTAATCGTTCAATAATCGGTTTTGCCTGTTCGAACTCCCCAACCGACGATGAATGAAACCAAATGTTTTTTTTCGATTTATCGAGCTTTGCCATGTTTGCTGAAAGCTCTTCGAAAAGATTTTTCCGCTCGCTTAAGGAAGTTCTGATTTTCAGGTTAAACAATGAAAGAATTGCAAGAGCTATTCTGAATTTTACAACAAGGATCGAATTATAAAAATAGTACCAAAAATTATTCATTCTTCATCAAGAGCTGTAATTTTGAAGTAATCATTTCATGAGAAATATCTTTCATACATTTAAAATGTTTCTTTGGACAATCTTCTCTTCCAATATGCGTGCACGGCCTGCAATTTAAATCTTTGTTTTCAATTATTACACTTTTCTTATTTAGTGGGAAAAATCCAAACTCTGCCACGGTTGAACCAAATATTGCAACGGTAGGAATATCCAAAGAACATGAAAGATGCATCAATGCAGAATCATTTGAAATAACGGCAGAACATTTTTTCATGAGGGCAGCGGTCGAATATAAATCGTTATCGTTATGAAGATTAACCACTCCTGTCTTTTCACGAGTAAGTTGAGAACATATCTCCGCGTCATCTTTGCCGCCAAAAAGAAAAACTGAATAACCCATTTGGGAAAGTTTATCTATCAGCTTTGAAAAAAGTTCGCTCGGATATCTTTTGGTAAAATGTTTAGAGCCAGGACAGATCCCGATTATTTTTTTATTAATTATGTTTTTAGGAATTTTTGAGTCTGTCTCAATATCTTTTTCTTTAGGATAGTAAAAATCTAATTTGAGTTCCCCCGCTCTGATCACTGGAAATGAATCAATATATCGTTTAGCTACAGAAATTTTTTCCTTAAGTAAATTGAGCTTAAAATGAACAAACAAAAACTTCTTCAAGGTTGGTTTCTTAAATCTGTAAACTTTAGTTCTGATTCCTATCAGTAACCGGCGGCTTCGGAGGTTATTCTGAAGGTCTAGAATGTAATCGTAATTAACCTGTCTTATACTTTCTCGCAAAGAACTGGTATTCTCAACTTTATATATTAGAATGTCATTCAGATATGGGTTAAATTCAATCGCCTGCACAAATTCCTTTTTAACTAAGAAATCAATTTTGCACTCATGAAATTGTTTTCTTATCTCTTTCAATAACGGACTTGTTAAAAGAATATCTCCAAGTGAGCTTAAGCGAATTACTAATATTTTTTTTGGGGTGTAAAAAAGAATCATGTTGAACTCATAGTATTAATATCTAATAAAACTTTCTGACTTAAATGTTTGAAGATTTAATTGGCAGTGATAGACAACTCTATTTTTAGAACAATAACTCACTCTAAATTGTCCAAAAAGTAATTAATCTTTGTGATTCTTCGAGTCCGTCCGTTAGC
>CAZNDS010000465.1:0-1794 GCA_964571865.1 uncultured Ignavibacteriaceae bacterium
ATAATCAATTAACTTGATGTACTGTGCCATTTCGAAATGCCAATTCCTAACGGCTGTCCTCGAGATGTCAAAGCTATCGGTGTGATCAACTTCATTGAAAAACTCCCATGCGAGAATATTCGGCGAGAATCCCCAACGAGAATTTATATATCGAATTCTTCGTTTGAATAGATCTTTAGCTGCCGTATTGGAGAAAAAATCCCATGGTTTTATGCAAGGTCCTCCGTTTGCGGCGTTATAAGGATTGTCGATCCACTCAGGATTTATAATCGTTGAAAATTGCCCATGAGGGACTAAACATAATTGGATAAAAATATTTTTTCGTTCGGCATAATTAAGCAGCCAATCTAATTGATAAGCCCGGTCTTGGCGGTTGTTGTAATTTCCAAGTCCTGTGTTTTTCCATTCAACTGCGAAAGCATTTTCACTCATCCACACTCTGATGAAATTAGCGCCATTATGTGAAAGCGAATCAAGCCATCTTTCGTATGAAAATGTTTTTTCAGGATATTCATACCAGCCCAAGTTCAGTCCAACTCCAAAAAATTGGTTACCATTATCAAACTTTAAATATTTATTGCTGCCAATCCGGACAAATCCTTTTTTATCCGACGAAAGACATAGAAAATTTTTCTGCGGAGTAACCGTAGTGCCGGAAACGTCTGTACAAGAAATTGTGTACGTCCATGGTCCGGTTTCGTTTGGCGTGAATCTGATTTTCCAATGAGGCGAACCATTTACTGCGAGAGTTTCAGGCGGTCCGGACCTGATAAAATCTTGATAATAAAATCCGAAAGCCGTATAGGTTTTTCCTGACGGAGAAATGAAATCCGCTTTTAAATTGAGTTCAGAATGATTATAAGGATTTGAGAATGATGCGGTCAATGTAATGTTCAGTTCATATTTTGAGTATAACAAGATTGAGTCGCTGTTCGAAACTATTGAAGTGAAAATCGGACTTGAAAACAAATTAGTCTGGAATGCCAGAAATACAAAGACCACTGCCAAAGCATTTCTTTTCTTCTGTTTTTTACTGAACATTTGCTAAATAATTAATTTACTTTGTTCATTTTAAAGTTATTATTCAAAACAATCAATGTCGCGAGAGAGATTTTCCTTCCCTGATAAATATTTGGTTTAAGTCGAAAACAAATATTTTACATATAAGTGATTTTGTTTATATTCAACTCAAGAGAAAATCGACTAATCAGTTTATAAGGAGGAAAAAATGCTGTCAGTCAGAAATATTTTAGAAAAAAAAGGGAAACAGGTCTATTCAATATCTCCTAATGAAACAGTATTTAATGCTTTAATGTTAATGAGTGAAAAAGGAATTGGTGCGATTCTTGTGATGGAGGAAGACAAAGTATTGGGTATAATGTCTGAAAGAGATTACGCTCGAAAAGTTATTCTTCAAGGAAAAACTTCGAGAGAATTGACCGTTGGCGAGATTATGTCTAAAAGTGTCTTGTGTATAGATATAAACAACTCAATTTATGAGTGCATGGCAATAATGAATAGTAAAAGAGTCCGCCACCTTCCGGTAGTAGAAAATGAAAAATTAAGCGGGATAGTTTCGATAGGTGATATTGTTAATGCAGTAATAGAAGATAAAGAGTTCACTATCAATCAGCTTACAAATTATATTACCGGTACAAGATGATGTTAGCTATTAATTAAACAAATTACTACGATTGTATTCTGCCTAATTATCTCTTCAATCACATGAAGTGACCTCGAATAATAATTTCTTTGGGGTGTAAAAAAGAATCATGTTGAACTCATAGTATTAAT
>CAZNDS010000466.1:0-1792 GCA_964571865.1 uncultured Ignavibacteriaceae bacterium
GTTTCCGGTTGTACCAAACTTTTTCAAGCTTCCTGTCGTATGACAGCTCTGGCAATAATTTTCCGTATGGCAAAGATTGCAAGAGATTTCTTTATCTCCTATACGAGAATTCAAACCATGCTCTTTACCAAAATTTATACTTCGATGGTCGAATGGTATTAAGGATGTAAAATTTGTGTGGCATGTTTCGCATTGGTTTTTAATTTTCTTTTCGATGTGGCAATTTGAGCAAGTTACCATTTTGGGTAAATTCTCCTCTACCGATTCTGAAACGTTTTCTATACCTTCGTGGCAAAATTGACATTTAATATTTTGGTCTAAATGGTTTTTATGAGAGAAAATCAACTCACGTTTAAGTACACCCCTGCCAACAATATATTCTGAATTAATATGGCAATAAGAGCAGTTATTTTCAATTTGTTCTTCATGACATGATTGACAGTTCTCATGAATAGGAATCAAGTTATCAAACGAATGTAGACTTTCAGATGCTTTAGAATGACAATCAACACAGGATATACCTTGTTCTTTTGCATGTAAAATATGTGAAAACTTTAATTGATTTAAATTACCAGCTTGTTTCTCCTTTGCAAAGTTTTTCACAGCGATATTTACTAAAAAGATTATAAAAATGGTAAATATGAATAATATAGTTTTCTTCATAATTTTCTTCGCTCGCTAAAATAAACCAAGATTGTGTGAGAACCAATAGTTCACTTTTCCGAATACTCGCAACTCATTAGATGCGACAGGATTTCGAGCCCATTGAACTTGAGCATCAAGTGATAACTCTTTCATCGGACGATAAGTTCCACCAACTATTGCTGAATATAATTTTTGGATAGGCGCCTTTTCATGAAACCTATATCTATCGAATGATACACCTACGGAAGGAATTACTTTCCTATTAAATATTGGAAAAACAAATTGAGCTTGTAGTGCCATTAGTTCCCCTGCATAACCTGTGTATCCGGTATAACCAAAATCGAGATTTTCTGTGCCTATACCTAAATTCAATCGGGTACTACCATCATCCTTGGTTTTAATGTAGGTGAACTTTCCATAAATCATAATTGATGAATTCAGAGCGAATTCCATCCCTCCTTCGTATTCATTAAAGGGGTGGCTTGGAAAGATATTGAAAAAAGAGTTATAAAATATTCTTGGCTGTCTGTAACTATAACCACCTAATAAGGTTAGATTACTTAAAATATCGAATCGAGTGTTTATCTGAATTGTTTTACTTCGGTCCAAGTTTAAATCATAGTCGTACTTACTATACAGAGAAAATGTTTTATTGTAATAATACCTTGCATCAATACCCAGTACCTGTTCAGCTCGTACATCAGGTTCCACAAAAACGGCGACAGGTCTGAAGGCGGTATCTAACCGAGTTGTTGTATAACTATCACGTTTAACATTTCTGTTCACATAACTTAAACCAATTCGAGTTTCCTTAAACGGCTCGCCAGTTATTTGTCCGCCTATTACGTAATAATCTTTTAAGTCTTTAAAACCAGTCGACTTTAAATCCGATTTTATATTTTCTCCACCATACAAAGACATCGACATTTTATTTTGAAATGTAGATGCTTTTATGAATATTCCATCTACCAAACCCCTGCCAACACCTAAGAAAATTGGAATTCGTCCCAAGTTGATATCAACAACATTTGAAATATTTTTCACTTTTAGGAAGAGATTATTCAGATAAATCTTACTATCATCGCCGAACTTGTTAAAATTCATTGCGCCGTAGAAATTCGAATGAAAAGAATAATTTCCTTCAGCA
>CAZNDS010000467.1:0-1784 GCA_964571865.1 uncultured Ignavibacteriaceae bacterium
ATTGGATTTAGCTTTGAAAACCTGGAAGTGTATAAAGAAGCCTTAAATTTTGCAAATGAAATTTATGAGGTTACTAAACGATACCCGAAAGAAGAAATCTTCGGAATAACAAATCAAATAAGACGGGCTGCTATGTCTATATCTCTGAATATTGCTGAGGGCAGTGGGCGAACAAAGAAAGAGTTTAGACATTTTCTTGATATGGCAAGAACTTCCGGCTATGAGTGCATTCCTTTACTTGAAATATCAAAAAAGCAAAATTATATAAAGCCTGAAGAATTCAATGCGTTGTATGAAAGATGTGATGCGATTGTTAAAAGGATAAATGCTCTTAAAAATTCTATCCGTGAACAGTGAACGGTGAACTGTGAACAAAATACTTATAGTTGAAGACAATGCAAAGAATCTGAAGCTTTTCAATGTGATAGTCAGGTCTCTCGGCTATGAATCGCTTACAGCGGCGAACGGAGAGGAAGGAATAGCTATCGCAAGGAAAGAGTTTCCTGACCTTATACTTATGGATATACAGATGCCGGTAATGGATGGAATTGCCGCCTTCAATATTCTTAAGTCCGATGAAAAGACAATGAACATTCCTGTTATAGCCTTAACATCTTATGCCATGGCAGGGGATAAGGAGAAATTACTTGGACTTGGGTTTAACGATTATATCTCAAAACCGATAGATGTCAATAAGTTTAAGGAAACGATTAAAAAATATATTGAAGATTGACAATTGAAAAATTGAATATTCAATAGTAAATATTCAATAGCAAATTGTGATGAAGATTGTATATTTTTGGCTCTTTCTCATATTGAATGGGTAATTCCCCCTTAAAAAAGGGGGATGAAGGGGGTTGTTACAAAGATAACTACCTAAAAACCATTGCAAGACAACCCCCTAACCCCCTTTACTAAGGGGGAATAAAAAAGGCTTACCCACTTGAAATGAGAAAGAACCATATTTTTTCAATAGCAAATGTTCAGTAATGCCTAAAACTGAGCATTTGATCAGGAGCGCTAAATATAGTACCATAAATCATACTTAATTAATAAAAAGAGGAGAATCGTTATGAAATTAACCGAGGACATTAAGCCGATTACCTACATGAAAACCCGCTCATCTGAGTTGATAAAAACAGCCGGTGAAAATAAGCGGCCTGTTGTAATCACCCAAAACGGTGAAGCCAAGGCAGTTTTGATAGATATTGACAGCTATGAAAAACAGAAAGAGGCGTTGCTGCTTCTGCGGGTGATTGCACGCGGAGAGGGAGACATTAAGGGCAGAAGGGTTATTGAGCAGGAAGCATTGTTCAGGAAGATGGACAAAAAACTTGGCATTAAATGAAAAACTACAAGGTGTACTGGACAAACGAAGCCGCCCTTGACCTGAATGACGCAATTGATTATATCTCAAGAGATAAGCTGTCAGCGGCAATATCTGTTTATAAAGTTATCAGGTCAAAGAGCAGATTGCTAAAGGCAAATCCTGAGAGATACAGAATAGTTCCTGAATTGCTTGAACTGGGAATTACAAATTACAGAGAGATTATACAGGGCGCTTACAGGGTTATATATAAGCTGTCTGACCTCAGCGTTTATATAATCGCTGTTGTTGACAGCCGCATGGATTTTGAGTCTTTTATTTATAATAGGATATTAAGAAGGGAATTATTCTGACTGCACGCAAAAAAGCAATAAAGGGTGTAATGCTTTTTCTGAAAGAATATATGCTTTATACACGGCGCACTAAGTAAGTGCGCATGATAACTAAATGGCGTCAT
>CAZNDS010000468.1:0-1779 GCA_964571865.1 uncultured Ignavibacteriaceae bacterium
CAAACTAAAATTACAAGCTTATTCAGTTTCGGATGATAATGTGTAATCACTTCTACAGTGCTTCCTTCTTCCGAATATTTAATTGCATTCTCAAGCAAATTTTTAAGTAATTCAATGATCATGAACTCATCGCCGAACACTTTTACATTATGCTCAGAGTTTACGTTGATCGCGATATTTTTTCTTTCGGAGATTTGTGCAAATGACTTTGCAATGAAATTAATTGTGGAAGTTACATCGAACTCAATGGGATTGAATTGAAGTGCTTTGGATTCATATCTTGTCCACTCAAGAATTTTATTCAGAGCATTAAGTTGAATTTTTGAAAGATCGTAAATGTTTTCGGCAAACTTCTTTACTTCCTTTTTCCCTTTGTATTCTCCATCTTTTAATAACTGACAAAATCCAAAAATGCTGTTGAGCGGTGTACGCAAATCGTGTGAAATTATGGATACAAGTTTATCTCGCTGCTGAGTAACTTTTTCGAGTTCTGATTTTATTGAATCGAGCTTTTCATCGGTTTTAGAAGTATCTATCTTTTCAACTTTTGAAAATGGTTTAATCTCAGCTTGTGGTTCTCTTGTGACTTTTTCTGATGATATTGTCTCTTGATCGGGAATTATTTTTTGAATTGGTTCCTCTTGTCGGAAATTGAAAGCAAGCAGAATCAGTAATAAGACTAATGTTGATATCAAACTGATGATCTCAAAGTATATTGGAGATTCGACCACAGTATCTTTTTGGAAATCGAATTCAGTGAAATCAATTAGCTGAAAAAGAAAAATTATTCCCACGCCGATTAATATCATAAACAACAATGGTCGATTTTCAACTTTATTAAACAGCCGGAATCCTGTCATGAGGCAAATCAATTGCATCACAAGAGTTGCGAGAACTAATATTTTATAAAGTTCTGCGGTCAATAAATAATTCCTTATGCAGATTCATATGTTTTTTTCCACCTTCATTATCGAAATGAATTTTATAATTCTTAAGGAAAAATTGTTTTAATTTTTTCATGAAAATATTCTAAAAAAAAAATTACCAACACCGATAATTAAGTTGTGTACGAGATTTCAAAATCTAAAATCCAACTGAACATAACTCTGAACAAATAATAATGCGGGGTTAAAGAATTGAAAGAAAAAAATAATAAGACCGGAAAATCAGAATTGAATAAAAAGCACGATTCAAAGTTCATCCCATCTCATTCGTCAAGAAATTTAGACTACGTCAGAAAGAAAATTCAGAATGGATTTTACGACCTTCCTACGGTCAAGATCTTTGTTGCCGAAAAAATAGTGCAAAACTTAATCTATTAATATCTTTAGGGCAACTCTAAAATCTCAAATGACAAGCACCAAAAGACAAACAAATTCCAAATTCAAAAAACGAAATTTCAAACAAATACAGTTTTTGCTTTGTTTTGGTCATTTGTATTTAGGTTACTGGCTCTTATTTGAGATTTGTTTTTTGTGATTTGAGTTTTTAGAGGTTCTCTTTATAAAAATGTGTTGAATTCTTTTGGTTAATATTATACATTAATGACCAAAAGTATACAATTGAGTATAGTTGCTCAATTTTTACACATGACAAAGATACATTTATTTATTAAAGACACAGTATTAGGGGAGTTAATCCAGGAAATTCTTTCCTCTGAATCCCATATTTTTACAATCATAGAATATGAGAACTCGTTTAGATTAGCTCAGCTTACAGAATTTGATTTGCTGATAATCGACAGCGAGATGATCGCATATTCCGATGTTCAAGTTATTT
>CAZNDS010000469.1:0-1773 GCA_964571865.1 uncultured Ignavibacteriaceae bacterium
CTCGTTTAGATTTTTGCATATTTTGCATGATATCTTTTTCTCAAATAAATCATTTAGCAAAGCAACACGCTTTTATTCAGAAAAAATTAAAAACTAAAAGCGCTGTTTTTTTAGTTGGTGGTTGTGTAAGAAATTTATTACTTACTATAGAACAACGCCCAACTGATATTGATGTGACATTAAAAGGCAATCCGTGAGAAATTTATAATCATAGTAATAAAATCTGACTTTCTCATTTTATGACAGAAAAATTTGGAACAATCACTTTTATTAAAAAAGGGGAAACAAATACTCAATATGAAATAACTCCACTTCGCACAGAATGATGATATCAAGATTTTCGTCATCCATGAACAATAAATCGAAGTAATAATATTTTACTAGACGCTAAAAGAAGAGATTTTACTATAAATTCTTTATATTTTTTTGCAGATACTAGTAAAAAATCAACTAAAACGAATTATACCATCCAAGAAAAAGAAGTATTTTCTAGACTAAAAAACGATGGTATTGTAGCAATAAACAATATTCTTATTATCCAAAACCATGAAATTATTACTACCCTCTTTGAAGATGGAATATATCAAAAAGAAAGATTAACTGATGTTGCCCAGAAATATAACCTTGGAGATGAATCAGAATTTATATATTTTATTATAGATCCCAATAATTGAATCCAAGATCTATTTGATAGAACATTACGTGCGGTGGGAGACCCTGATAATAGATTTCAAGAAGACGCTTTGAGATTACTTAGAGCTTTGAGATTTGTAAATGTACTCAATCACCAATTAAAAAGCAAACAAATAGACGCCGTTCTTTTTGACTTCAATAAACCAACATGGAATGCTATAAAAAGAAATTACAACTTAATTGAAAATATAGCAAAAGAAAGAATAAAAGATGAACTTGTAAAGATATTTAGTAAATGAGATCCTTTTGCTTTTGTGGCATTACTTGATGAATCTCGTATGTTACAAATAATTTTTCCTGCTCTTTATGCAACAAAATATATTCACCAACCAGTAAGATTTCATCCATTTGATGTATATACTCATACACTTTTGACTTTATATGAATTACAAAAAATCAATTCTGACTATTTAGTTAGGTTGGCTATGTTATATCACGATGTAGGAAAAGTCGCGCAATTTTCAGCATACAAAGATGAATTAAATAAAGATGAAATTAGAGAA
Source organism: uncultured Ignavibacteriaceae bacterium (assembly GCA_964571865.1). Lineage (GTDB taxonomy): Bacteria > Bacteroidota > Ignavibacteria > Ch128b > Ch128b > JAHJVF01. Next base: position 1,197 of record CAZNDS010000469.1, read on the forward strand.
ATTCTCTCTGGGCCATTGAACCATAGGAAATGATGACCAGAATTAGTAAAAAAAGATTTTTCAGCACTTGGCTTCTCCAATAAAGAAATTGATTTGATAACATGGTATGTGGCCAATCATCATAAACCAGAAGAAATTTTGGATGGAGAAAATCTTGATCAACGTAAAAAGAAAATGAGAAAATTCTTATCCGAAAGCTGATATCAGCAAGTTGAAAACATATTGGATATCACTATGGCCGATAGGCGTGGTCAATATAATCCTTTGCAAAATAATGCAGACCTTAAAGATGTGATTATATTGAGAGAACTCCTCAAACAAATCAATAAAGAAGAATGACAGTTTACTATAAAACAGTTGGTTATAGATTGAATAACAATCATGAAATATTTCAATATCGAACCATCAAAACTTATTTGAGAATTACTTCAACAAGGATTTGATCGAGTACTTATGGATATTAAATCAAGAAACAAAAAGAAAGAAATACTAAATTATCTCACTGGATATCTAAAAAATAGGAAACCAGATTAATTATTTATTTTTAATTATTAACTTTTAACTTGAAATCATGGAC
>CAZNDS010000470.1:0-1771 GCA_964571865.1 uncultured Ignavibacteriaceae bacterium
ACTAATAATCAGAATAGCTAAAAGTGATAAAAAGAGAATTGAAAATTTTTTGTCTTTGGAAAAAAATTTTGACGGATTGAATTTCATAACCTGCAACTTCGAGGCAAACTAATTAATCTAAATTTAAGCGAATCAAAATAAATGAAATTCATTATTAAAAACTGAGCAAATTAGCTCGCTCATCAATTAAAGGTGATTTGATTGATCTCCCAATTGTCATTGGTCCAGCTTAGACCAATATAAACTTGAACGGTTTCTCTAACTCCCTTAAAACTGTAGATAAGTTTTCCTGCGCAATAAGGCGTAAGAGAATTTGTCAACCTCGTTGAAACTCTAAAATCTATTGGCCTAAAGATACTAAAATAGTTTTGAAGCACATAATAAGCCTGATTAGAAGAATAATATCCTCTTTCACCCGAGTTCAAACTAATATAAATCTGCTTACCGAAATAATTGGCAAAAGACGAAACGCTTCCAGATTCAATTCCGGAAATAATGTTTTCAAATACCGGAGCTGGATTTGGCTGTGTCGATTTATCCGGGATAATTTTATGATAACGCGGACTTACATTCTGACCGAATAGCTCACCGTATGAGATTAAGGAGGCTACAATTAAAATCAAAAAATATATCGCAGAATTTTTCATTTTATACACATAAGTTATCATTTTTTTTTGAGAGAATAAACCAAACTAAAAAGAGACCCGAAGTACGTTGAAATACTTCGGGTGGTTCTGAGTTGTATGAGAGGAGAGCTTTTATTTATTCTTCTTAATTCGTTCATTCAATTGCGTTTTATCAATTGGCTTACGCTCACCTTCAGTGATTCTGCCGGATTTTAACTCTCTATTTCCTTGAACTAACTGATATGCCCAGTCGAAGACTACTCTTTCAGGTGTTAAAAGTTTAACTCTGAATTTTGCATAGTGATTATCCCAAGTCCAAACAACGTATGTGTTCCCTTTTTTTAATCGGACATCTTTTGTTGAACTCCAGCCGGTCAAAGGAGCTTTTGAAATATCATAAATGTCATAAGTCGGCCCCATATCTTGAATATCCGTATCGTCCCAAACAACCATATAATATGCACCTGCGTCATTATCAAAAAACATATCAGTGGAATTATCATCGTAAGCTTTTACAGAGTAAGCCGAAAAATCGTATCCGGAATTATTTGGAAATCTTCTGAAATCAAAAATGGTTTGATTATATCCTTCCGGGCGGGGAGTATCATAAATCACATCAGAAGAGAGTTCGCTTTCATTATTATTGAAGTCATACGCGGTAAGCGCATAGTAATAGGTCTTTCCATTCCTTGCACCATAATCTGTGAAGAAGTTTCTTCTGGTAGAACCTATCAATTCGTATCTGCCGTTGTAGGAATTACTGACGTAGATGTTATATCCGTCCAGATCTCTTTCAATGTTGTGATTCCAATTTATTTCAACCCAATTATCCCCTGTGATTGTGTAAATACCTCGTGGTGGTGCTGGTGGTGTATACTCGTGACCACCGAAAAAGTCATTTTCAACATGGCAGCTAGTAATTATTAAACTCACCGCCATTGAAATAATTATTAATAATACTTTTTTCATGATTGATTCCGTTTTCTTTTACTTTTAGACCTACAAAGTCAGTGCCAAAAAAAAACAAGTAAAAAGATTAAAATTTTAGCAATAATTGTGGAATAATGTTAATAATTCTGGACAGTATTATTTTGAGTTGGACAAGCTCAAATTACTTTATCTAACTTTTCGGTTTGAACAAACCT
>CAZNDS010000471.1:0-1768 GCA_964571865.1 uncultured Ignavibacteriaceae bacterium
AAACGGATAGAGTTTTGTATATCCGATTCAATCCATCAAGATGATTCGTTATTTCATTTTTTTAAAACTGAAAGAGGAACACTAGAACAAAATAAATGGAGTCATATTGCAGGAGTTTATGATAATAAAACGGGTACTCGTAGAATCTATATTAACGGTGTAAAATCTGCTGAACGAGCCGATGAGCCAATATCAATTTTTAAAAGCATCGCTGATGTGTCTATCGGTACCGAATTATATTCACCCTACACTATGAATTATTTTTTCCCTGGATATATTGATGAAGTTGGCTTTTTTAATCGTGCTTTAAATAAAGAAGAAATAAAAAGAATATTCGAAGCGGGTCGTTTTGGAAAATGCAGGTGATGAGGTTTCTTTGATAGTCGATTTATAACATCAGCAGGAAAGTATCGAGCTTTACATCAATTACCGCGGAAGGCATGTATTTGCCTAAGATTGAAAATTTTCAGATATTGCTTTTGTGAATCGAAAGTTTTTCCGTAATCTCAGGTAACATAAAATACTTCGCTTACTTTTATTAAATTAAGTCTTTCCACATATGATTAAATTTTAATGTCACCTCCGGTCCGAGATAAAATCATTCGCAATACTTTTTATTCTATTATTGGACGCTTCTGGACAATTATTGTTGGATTGGTGATGATACCATATATCGTAAACATGGTTGGTGTCGAGCGGTTTGGAGTTTGGGCATTACTTTCGATCTTGGTCGGATATTTTGCATTGATGGATTTTGGAATTGGTGTTTCGTATACCCGTTTTATTGCAGAAGCGTATGCACTTAATAATAATATTGAAATCAATCGAATTGTAAATTCTGGTTTTGTTTTTTATCTATTAATTACGGCTCCGATTTTATTAATTAGTTACTTCGGACAAGGATTTATATTTTCTTTATTAAAAATTAACGTTAATTCGTTACCTGATGCTGTTTTTGCTTATTATGGTGTGATAATATTATTTGTATTAACTGCCGCAATAAGTGGTTTTAGCACTATTCTTCAAGGGATCCAGAGAATTGATATCACGAACAAAATTGCGGTAGTAGTTACTTTACCTAATGTAATAGCTACTGTTTATTTTCTCGAAAATGGATTAAAGTTAGATGGATTATTGTTGGCAACTTCTATCTCTACCATTATTGGTTTGGTACTATCGATTTATTTTGCAAAAAGATGTTTACCGTCTTTAGAATTCAATCCCCTACTTTTTTCAAGGAAAACAATCTTTAGGCTTCTCCCTTTTGGTTTAAAATTACAATTTGCAAAAATTGCTGACGTCATCACTTTCCAAACTGACAGAGCATTTGTTTCTTACTTTTCTGGTGTTAGTTCAGTAACATATTATCATTTGGGTTCACAACTTAATTGGCGGATTCGTGATGTTCCATTATTACTACTTTCATCATTATTACCAGCCACGGCAGAATTACATTCATTAGACGAAAAAGATAAACTATATAATCTATATTTTAGGGGTACAAAATATCTCGCAGTAATTGCAATTCCATTATTGTTATTTATTTTTGTAACCTCGCATCTTATTATGGCAGTTTGGATGGGACCAGGGTATTCATTATCTGGTTATATATCACAAATATTAGTTATCGGATATTTATTTAATGTTTTTGTCGGGGTTGGGGTGATCGTTGCTGCGGGGATGAATAAACCTGATTATCAATGGCGTTCAGCAATATTGACGAGCATTGTAAATATCGTGCTTGTATTATTTTGTGGGAATTTATGGG
>CAZNDS010000472.1:0-1766 GCA_964571865.1 uncultured Ignavibacteriaceae bacterium
AAAGTTTTATTAGATATTAATACTATGAGTTCAACATGATTCTTTTTTACACCCCTAAAAATTATTTCTCCATTCCATTGAATTGGGTGAACATTTAGAAGATTCTAAAAAATCTGGATGTGTCATTCACTTAGCTCTAATTTTTTGATTATTCGCGTAAAGTTTTAATGATATTTAAGATTCCGAAACATAAATATTACTTTTTGTTAATGGATATTTTTATAGTACTAATATCTTTAATTCTTTCAAGAGGGTTATCGATAAAGTTGGGTCATTACAAATATATTGCAATGAAAAACCCAATTGTCTTCGATTATTCCATTCCTTTTATAATACTTTTAGTAATATTTCCAATTGTATATACCTTTACATTACAATATAATAATCTTTACAAGCTCAATGTTTGCCAGACACGTGCTCTACATTTCACACAAATTATTAAAGTTCAAAGTTATCTACTAGTTCTTATTGTATTTGTATCTTTTCTTTTTAGTTTTTCGTTAATAAGCGAATCTCGACTTTTTTTATTATCATTCTTCATCATCTCAACATTATTGTTCTTCTTATTACGTGTATTAATCTTGAGGGAATTACTTGTCTATTTATCAAGACTTAAAATCATTCAGCAAAATATTCTAATAATAGGAGCTGGGAAATCAGCAAGTCTGTTAGCCGTTAAAATCTTATTTGAGAACGACATCGAGAATGATATTGTTGGATTTATTGACGATAAAGTTCCAATAGGAACAACAATTTTGAATCAAAAAAAGGTTTTAGGCAAAGTTTCAAATCTTTTGGAAATTCTCTCTGAATATAAAATCGATGAAATTATTATCTCAATTGATAATATTTCCTATGAGCGGCTTTGGGAGATAATTGATGCTTGCAGGTCAAATAACCTGCCGGTTAGGATTAATTCGGAATTATTCACTATTATTCCCGAAAAAATTAAGGTAGATAAATATTCTGAGATTCCGATTGTTGACGCAACCCCAAAGATAAATGCTAAATATGTATTAGCATTTAAAAAAATGTTCGATTTTATATTGGCTGCTCTTGGTTTAATGTTACTTAGTCCTTTTTTCTTGATTGCTTCAATATTAATTAAATGTTCTTCTACTGGTCCTATTATGTTTAAACAAGAACGAATCGGACTACATGGGAAGCCATTCTCATTTATAAAATTTAGATCAATGACGATCAGTAATAATAGGGATTTCGATAGAGAAAAAAAGATGATATCTTTTATGAAAACAAAGACTGCGAAGACTAATTCTGTCAATAAAGTACTCGATGAATCAAGGGTCACAAAAATTGGCTCCTTCCTAAGGAAGTATTCATTAGATGAATTACCTCAACTAATAAATGTACTCACTGGAGATATGAGTTTAGTTGGACCGAGACCCTGTCTTCCATATGAATATGAAAATTATGATGAATGGTATAAACGTCGATTAGACGTTTTACCAGGGTGTACCGGAGTATGGCAAGTTTTTGGACGGAGTAAGGTATCCTTCAAAGACTCCATTGTTTTGGATTTATATTATATCAATAACATGTCACCTTGGCTAGACTTACAACTTATATTAAAAACAATTCCAGTAGTTATATTTGGCCGCGGTGGAAAATAATACTTAATAAACAGTTAATAAAAAAAAGAGGAAAACATGAAAGTTGGTGTGGTCGGTCTCGGTTACTGGGGCCCAAATTTGGTAAGAAATTTTCTTGCACACAAAGAGGTAAATGAGGTCATTGGTTGTGATACA
>CAZNDS010000473.1:0-1747 GCA_964571865.1 uncultured Ignavibacteriaceae bacterium
TGGATCGTTAATCTGCTCACGCCGTATATCTGCTAAGAAATTTGGCAAAGACCATATTGTCAAATCGCTCTCGTAGTACAGGTTTGCAAGTTCAAGTGTACTATATGGAGAATCTTCTTTTACACGCAAGATATATTCATCGTATTCGTTGAAAGTGAGAATCTCAACACTATATTGAGCATTTATCTTGTTGATTTCCTCCCTTAATACTGTCGAGTGAAATTTTACATGAAATTCATCAGACATAATGAACTTTGCAGTATCACCAACACCGCTCTCAATGAAATATGCGGGAATGGTACGAAGAATGTTTGATCTCTGCCATATCTGATTCAATGCAGTTTGAAGAACATTTCCCCGTGGGATTTCAAGCCAGTATATTCCACGTTCAGGTTTTAATTGTTGTCTAATACGTGCAGCACGGGTTTGTGCCAGTGCTTGAGAAAATCCCGGACGGTCTTGTTCTCCAATTTGAACCACAATCCAATTATCCGATTTCGTGAAATAAATCTTCCGATTATCGGAATAGTAATAATCCTGTCCGTACATTGTCAGTATAAACAGGAAATTACAAAGAATTAAAAGTATGCGTTTCATTTTAAAAAACTCCTTTCTTTGAATTATTGTGTAAATTGTTTATTATTTTATAGGATTTAAAAAGAAAAGGCTCCTATGGATATGAAACATCACTGCCTTAAAATGATCTTGCCGGATCTATAACGAAGTGGCGATGTTTTCACCATGGAGCCTTTTTAATATACAGCCATAATAATCACCTCATTTCATATTTCTCTATAGGATACAATCCAAGTTTTAATCTCCTTATCCCTTTGGTTACGTACCCACGTTCATCTGGTGGTATAGAATAAACACTGTTAACAGTTTTTGTTTCAATATCGATTTTAGCAATATGCACCTGTTTACCATCTTTAGTTTGAGCATTGCCAAAAAAAGTAAGATATAATGTTCTACTATCTGGTGTTATCACCACTTGATCTGAGATAAGGGTCCCTGTTAAGCCAATGTCGCTTAGTCCGTTAATAATGATTTCCATTGTACAATTATTTACATCATAACGTATAATCTCTTCAGTAGGCTGCATCATATAAAGATAACCTGCAGGATCAGTAATATAGACATAATTTCCGTTGGGACTTACACACATTTGTGAAAAACTTCCACATAGATATTCTGCAACTACACTGTCAGTTGTTAAATCAACTGCAAAGAATCTTCCTCGCCAGATACTCCAATCAAATACAGTTAAAAAGAGATATCTGCCATCTGGAGAAATTTTAATATCCGCCCGACTGAAGTTCTGTTGACTCAAACTATCTGCAAAAACAATTTTACGATCAATAATAAATATATCGAAATCATATACCAGGATGCCAAGATCGTTAATTCTTTCTTTACGTGTTGCATAAAATATATAAAGTTTTTTTTCTATCGGAGATGGAATCATGAATATATTTAATCCTCCTACTGAATCTTGATGTATAAGCGATAGGGTGATCTTACTGAAAAATTGAAGATAACTTCTAGCACCATATGTGATTAGGAATTGTCTATCTTTATCCGATGTCAAAAATGTTCCAGATGTAGGTTTTCGATTGACAATTGTTTTTGTCCCTGCATCAACTGCAAACAATTCTTCCTGCTCTGGAGACCGCCATATTGAATACCATATTGAATTATCCTGTGAAAACTCAATTGAAAATGGAACATCTCCTAAATACATACTGTC
>CAZNDS010000474.1:0-1742 GCA_964571865.1 uncultured Ignavibacteriaceae bacterium
ATTTAGTGAATTTAAATATGCTATCTCTGCAGAAGTACCATTGCCGCCAAAGTAATCATTATTATATTTTTTATGGGGACCTTGAGTTGAAAAATGATTAGACATTTGGTTTGTGGTGTACATTAAAAAATGAAGCGGATTAGAAGGTTGATATAGATATGGATTAATCATACCACCAATTTGCGCATAGACATTTTGCGCGTTCCAATAGTAGTCATAACCAAATTAACTTTCATAATAATCATCAATAAGAGCGGGGTTATCACCGTGTGGATCTAAGTTTGCGTGAGCTGGTACACTCATATCTTGTAATAAGTGACACATTCTTCCTAAAATTTCCCAAACAAAAGCATCGCGCCAACCTTGACCTAAAACAACTTCATAATCACAGTTAATCCATTGACCAAGAGAATTATAGTACCCAACAATCCAAGCACGACCAGTAAGATATAAGTCTTTAAGTGAATTGTATTGAAAGCCCAGGTAATCATACCAAGTTATTGTAATTGTTCCTCCACCAGCTTTTGTAAAAGTAGATTGATGTGCAGTATTACCATCATAATATTTAAGCGTCCAACTTCTATTTGGTTGGGCTAATTTCATAAACTTTTGATATGCATTTGGAACAGTAAATGTAAAAGCGTGATTAAAACCTAAAAAATCTTCCACAGCAGCACGAATTGTCGATGAAATATTATCTCCATCGTCTGCATACCAAAAATGTGTACTACTCACAAACCCATCAGGTCTCAAACCTCCAAAAATAGATATTATGTCATAAACAACACCGGTAACACCAGTTATAGTTGGAGTTGAAGATTTGGAATATCCATAAACTACATCTTCTTCATCTTCACGCCAGGCACCGGTTGTTATATAACCTCTTTGCCAAGGTCTATCCCCAATATACCAACTTGATGTACCACCAATTCTTGATTGTAATATGGGAATATCATAGCCTATGGTTAATTTCAATAAATTATAAGCTTCAATAGTTATATATTGATGTACGTGTTGACGGTGAGCAAAACCAATTGATGTCATAAGTAAAATAAATAATAATAGCTTTTTCATTTTTATTACTCCTTTTTAAGAAAATTAAAATTATATCCGATTTTTAGTGAAGGTGCATACAGGATGTTGGCTTCTTTTGCGGCACTTATACAAAATCCTATCGCCCAAAAAAAGTTAAAACCAGCTTTATCTGTTGGTTCTCTGCCTATATTAATATCAATATAATGTCCCTTAGAAATTGAACTAATATGGTCATCAAAACTTGTAGCCAAATATTGAATGAACTCAACATTTGTGTTGTTAAAAAAGAGAAAGGGTGTTTGATACGATAGTTTCATTCCGATTCCTCTGCCACTGTTTGGAAATCCCATAGCAGCTGAGCCTATAAAAGTAGCTGCACCTTTTAAAGAAAAAGAAAACTTCTCATTGAATTGGTACCCAAATCCTATAGAAGCGACTTCTATTATCCCAACACTCGCAAATAAAAATATACCCCTATAATTTTCATCTAATTCAAGATTATTCGTTAGGACACTACTGTCTTTTACGTTAACAAAATTTATCTGACTAAACAGAAATTGGGTATTTAGTAATATTGAAAGAATCACATAAATAAAATATTTCATAAATTCCTCTTGATTTTTATTAAATTAAATTTAGCGAATGAGTTTATTAAATGAAACCAGTTGAATAAAAATACTTTTGTTGTTTCATTACCGTTACCTTTT
>CAZNDS010000475.1:0-1736 GCA_964571865.1 uncultured Ignavibacteriaceae bacterium
ACCAATTTTTAGATAAGTAATTTTGCCATTACCAATAGCTTCTATACCACCATGAGCATTATCAGAACCTTCAACACAAGCAATTTTACTTTTTCTGTCCAACCATTGACAAAGCTTGTTGTAGTTTTCAAGATTGGCACTTTTTTGAACAGCCAGAACTTTGCTAAATGCTTCCTGTTTTACAAAATCTTCTTGGGTTCTGCCTCTTAACTCTGTAAATAAACCATTTGTATCGTCAACATGAGCTAGAATAATAAAATAATCATGTCCGATTTTGTCAAGAGCTTCGACCGTCTCTTTCAGATTGAAATTTGAATTAGGATATGGTGGTTTGTCATAATTGGGAATACCGTAAAAGGTATTTTCTAAAAACTTGTTGATATTAACAATATCACCCTGATACCATTTATCATCAAAGGCTATTAGAACGTGAATACCTTCTCTCAGAGAAAATTCAACTCCTGCAAATAAGCCAATACCTTCTTTAAGTGCTTTTTTTCTTAAAGCGACAAACTCGTTTTTGTCAAACTTATTATGATTGGTTATTAACCCAACATTGATGTTTTTTGATTTTAGTTGTTCGATATACAATCGGCAAAAGTCATTTTCGCTCCCTTTGTAATCAAATTCATCATCGGCTTTTGTATGCAAATGGAAATCGCCCCGAAGCCAGGTCGCTCCATTTTCAAATATGTTTTTGGTTTCGTTTTCCATTTTGCTTTTTATTATATCGTTTTGAAATCTATCCCTGCATCTTTCATTTGCAATACAGTGTTGGTTTTCAACTGGTCGTTGTCTTTGAAAAGAATGTCGAGGGTAATTACTTTTTTGGGTTGCAAGGCAATTATCTTGTCAACGGTTGCCTGATTGATGCTTTCAATAGCAATCAACAGTTCAGCGTTCTTTATGCTGTAAAAGTTTTCAATCCTTTCAACTTTGTCGGTCAATAAATAACCAGCTTTTAGCATTAATTCATACAGCATATTATCCTTTTCGCTGCCTTCTCTTACAGGATTGGTAAAGGCATCCAACTGCTGCACTAAATTTTCTTCGTTGATTTCGCTGCCTCTCCAAATTTTGAAATTGGAAGAAGAGAGTTTGAAAGCCTTGAAACCTAAGTCAAGTCCTATTTCTTCTTTGTCTCCGAAATCAATTTGTTCTGATTTTTTCTTTCTTTCTTCGGTTTGCTCTGCTTCTATTTTGTTGATAACCATTCGGATACGCTCCTTGCTTATATCCGCAATGGTTTTGTATCCCGCTTTGTATGCTTCACTGTTTTCATCACATTGTTCGGGAAGTTGAACAATCATAAATTTCAAATTAGCTTCTCCATTCAGTTGTTTACTCAACTCTAATACTGCCTGTGCAGTTGTTGCTGAACCACCAAAAAAATCAAGTATAATATTATCATCCGTAGATTCATAAGACAGTCCTTGCTCAATAAGATTTCTAATAATTGAAACTGGTTTAGGAAATGGGAAAAAATTGCCATCCAATAAGTCTCTTAATTCACGTGTTCCATTTAGAGTATAACCAACATCAGTAGAGATTAATGACGAAAACCCAGTATATTCACTTTCTAATTCAGCTAGAAACTTCTTTTCTCTAGGTCTTCCATCTTTTTTAGCAGGAAAAACAATCCGTTTATCCTGAATTTTTGCAGCCATAGTTTCTTTAGAGTATCGCCATCCTGTTTCAGCAGGCGGAGAAAAAGTATTTCCTGTTTCAGGGTCTGT
>CAZNDS010000476.1:0-1727 GCA_964571865.1 uncultured Ignavibacteriaceae bacterium
GTCCGTCAGCTGACGGATAATTATACAGATTTATACTTTTTCGACAGTCTCGTTATGCCGTAAAATTTTATTATTAAAAATCAAATAAGTCTCCTAAAAATCCTTCCCGTTTTCTTTTTTTATATCCGTGCTTATTATAATCATCATCATATTTATTGTGATAACTTTCTTTTTGTGTATTGCTGATTGATGTAGATTGAATCGATTTGTCAATTAATTTATCGAGTTCACCTCTATCTAACCAAACACCTCTGCATTCTGGGCAATAATCTATTTCAATGCCTTGCGTTCAGATATTGTTAATTTAACTTCTTTACAGACTGGACAATTCATTGTAACTCCTTATAATTTATAAAATAATATGTTTTAAAAAATATCAAGAAATGATTTCGTTTTTCTTAGTTTTTAGTAACGAATAAATTATAGATGCTGAGATAATGACAACAATTATTAATAGTGACCAAGTTATGGGGAACTTTCCGCCAAAAGCATCATTTAACCATGACATTTTCAAGCCAACAAATACTAAAATCAAACCAAGACCATATTTCAAATATTTGAATTTGTTTACTACACCAGCAAGCATAAAATACATTGCACGTAAACCAAGTATTGCAAATACGTTTGATGTAAAAACTATAAGTGGTTCTTTTGTAATTGCAAAAATCGCAGGCACAGAATCAATAGCAAATAGTATATCAGAAACCTCGATGAAAAGCAATGCAATGAATAGTGGTGTTGCAAATAGAACACCATTTTTCTTCACAAAGAATTTTTGACCCTCGAGATTAGGCATTACATCAAAGAATTTTTTGAATAATTTTATAACAGGATTTTTCTCTGGATCAAGGGGTTTCTCTGGAGCAAAGAGAATTTTAAATCCAGTTAGTATCAAAAATATACCGAAAAGTATTACAATAAATTGATATTGTATCAATAGGGCGCCAAGTGAAATAAAAATTATTCTAAATATTAGCGCACCAATTATTCCAAAAAATAGAACTCGATGTTGATACTTTGTTGGAATTGCAAAAAATTTGAATACTATTACAAAAACAAATATGTTATCTACTGCAAGTGATTTTTCAACAATGTAGCCGGTGAAAAATTCTAATGCAGTCTGCTTTGATACTATATCTGGATTGAAGCCAGGAATTGCAAGTAAAGTTGCATCTTCTGCAAATCTCCATTGAGCATATTTATAAAAAGCGAAGTTGAAAATCATAGCCAAAGATACCCAGATGATTGTCCAGATTAATGATTCTTTAAAACTTACTTCGTGCGCTTCACGATGGAAGACACCTAAATCAATAGCTAACAAAATTAGAACAAAAATTGTAAATCCTACATAAAATCCCCAATACTCGCTAAAGGGAAAGAGTATAACTGAATCCATAGTTTTTTCCTATATTTTCTGTATCGCTGTATTTATTATTATTTATTCCCACTTCAAATGTACTACGGCATAACGGCGTGGCTTTTCACCCGTCCGCCCAGAACAACGATGCCGCACTGAAAAGCTACAGCCAATAATTTTAACAATTTTATTTTATAGAACAATGTTACAAGCAATGCTTACTTTTTCACTAACCTTAGAACTTAACCACTGCCGCAATGAAAACGCGGTCGGGTGGAAAAGCAGGTTATGTGACGCTCTGCAACTTAATTACTATTTTGACCACTTTATTTGAAACTCAATTTCTTCTTGTTCTTTTCCTCTTTCGTGC
>CAZNDS010000477.1:0-1724 GCA_964571865.1 uncultured Ignavibacteriaceae bacterium
GTGATGTATTATACGAACCATAAAATGTGAGCCGACGCATGTTTGTACCATCGATGTTTATAACATAGATCTGCGGAGTGCCGGTTCGGTCAGAAACAAACGCTATTTCCTGACCAGATGGCGACCAGGTTGGTGAAATATCAAGGGAATGCCCGTAAGTAACACGTCGAAGATTCTTACCGTCCGTATTCATTAAATAAATATCAGGTGTTCCGTCAATACTCAAACTCGCTGCGATTGTTTTGCCATCTGGTGAAAAAGCAGGATTGGTATTTAATCCTTCTTTACTGCTAATTAAATCAATAGTTCTTTTATTTAAGTCATAAGTATAGATATTAAAGTTATTTTTGGCATAACTGCAAAATGCAATTTTATTGGCGGTCGGCATCCAATCCGGGAAGAGCCTTAATTCACCGGTATTGGTTATTTGTTCGAGATTATAACCATCATAGTCAATAATTGATAACTCTTTAGCATTTCCTTTTCGTAAAGAGAAAGCAATTTTGGTCTGGCTTACGCCATCTTCACCGGTTAATAACTTAATGACATCGTCAGCAAGCTTATGGGCAAGCCATCGTGTTTCTTCTTTGATTTCGTAACTTTTGGTGCCAATCAATTTCCGAGTGAATAAATCATATAAATGGACGTTTAGTATTGTTTTCTTTTTAAGTTGAACATCACCGATAAGAAGAACCTGGGCTCCGGTGCTTTGCCAGCCAATAAAATCAATCTTCTTTTCTGCAATACTAAATTGTTTAGCTGAATCGAGCTTAACAATTTCGAAATACAATGAGAATTCTAAGTCATCAATCGTTATTTGTCTAATGTTTATTGTCATTGTTTGTAGTGCTTCGGGACAATTGGCAGGTATTATAAAATTTGAGACAGCAAGCCGAATACGCTGTCGGGTAGCACCAGCCGTAATTTTCGCCCAGATTTCTTGCTGAGCAAAGACATGATTAAAACCAAATATTAAAAACCAAAAACAAAATATATAGCAAAAAAACTTTATAATAATGTCACCCTGAACCCTGGCCTCGGCGCCAGGCCAGGCTTGTTTTAGGGTCTTAAATAGTTTTAACATATGAGATGCTGAAATAAAATCAGCATGACGTTCTGTTTTGACTTTGATCTTTAATTTTCGATTTTTCATATTTAATTTTGTAACTATGCTTTTTTTCTTTTTAGTGGTTTTTCGATAAATTTTGGTTGAGCATTACCCGTAATTACATCAGAGGTAATGACACACTCGGAAATATTCTTTTTTGATGGCAAATCAAACATTATATCCAACAATACATTTTCCATTACGGACCTTAAACCACGTGCCCCGGTATTTCTTTTCATCGCTAAATCAGCAATTTTATCCAATGCTTCTTGTTCAAAGGTAAGTTTGACATTTTCTAATTCGAAATAGTGCTGATATTGTTTTATCAAGGCATTTCGGGGTTTAATTAAAACATCCAATAATGCTTCGCGCGATAGACTCTGTAATGAAACAATAACCGGTAAACGACCGACAATTTCTGGAATCATACCATATTTGATTAAATCATCTGGTTCCACGAGCTTTAACAGTTCATCGCGGTCTTTATTAAGTTTTGTCATAATATCGGCTTTAAATCCAACATTTGATTTTTTTACTCGATTTTCAATAATTTTTTCTAATCCGGAAAAAGTGCCGCCGCAAATAAATAGAATATTTTTTGTATTGAGTTGTATAT
>CAZNDS010000478.1:0-1717 GCA_964571865.1 uncultured Ignavibacteriaceae bacterium
ATTGGCCCTGAACCTGAAGCGGCACCTATGGAAGAACAAGGATTGGGCTGGATCAGTAAATTTGAAAGCGGTAAAGGGATTCATACAACTACAAGCGGAATTGAAGGCGCTTGGAAACCAAATCCAACAAAGTGGGACAATGGTTACTTCGACATGCTTTTCGGGTATGAATGGGAAAAAGTAAAAAGTCCTTCGGGCGCTTGGCAATGGTTAGCTAAAGATGTAAAAGATGAGCACATGATTCCAGACGCACATGATCCTTCCAAAAAGAACCGGCCGATGATGACAACTGCAGATTTATCACTGCGTTTTGATCCTATTTACGAACCCATCTCGCGTAAGTTCCATAAAGATCCTCAAGCTTTTGCTGATGCGTTTGCAAGAGCATGGTTTAAACTTACTCACCGCGATATGGGACCAAAAGTTCGGTACCTCGGACCTGAAGTTCCTAAAGAAGATTTAATTTGGCAAGACCCTATCCCCGCAGTTGATCAGCCCCTAGTAGCCAAGAAAGATATCGAAGATCTTAAATCAAAAATTCTCACATCAGGTTTATCAATATCCGAACTAGTTTACACAGCTTGGTCTTCAGCTTCTACATTCCGTAGTTCGGATTTTCGCGGAGGAGCGAACGGTGCGCGCATTCGTTTGGCACCGCAAAAAGATTGGGAAGTCAATCAACCAAAACAACTAGCTAAAGTTCTGGGTGAATTAGAAAAAATTCAAAAGGATTTTAATTCTTCAGTAAAGAAAGGTAAGAAAGTATCAATGGCTGATTTAATAGTGTTGGCTGGCTGCGCTGCTATTGAGTCGGCTGCTAAGTCAGCAGGTTTCGATGTTAAAATTCCATTCAAACCAGGACGCACAGATGCAACACAAGAGCAAACAGACGTTGAATCATTTTCAGTGTTAGAACCACAAGCCGATGGCTTCCGAAATTATCAAAAAACCAAATACACTGTTTCGGCAGAAGAAATGCTTTTAGATAAAGCACAACTCTTAGCCTTAAGTGCTCCGGAAATGACGGTGTTAGTCGGTGGTTTAAGAGTTCTTGGCACAAACTTTGGTCAATCGAAACACGGAGTTTTCACAAAGCAAGTTGGCAAATTAACTAACGATTTTTTTGTAAACTTGCTAGATATGAACACAAAATGGAAGCCGACTTCTGATGCCGCAGATACTTTTGAAGGACGCGATCGTAAATCGAATGAACTAAAATGGATAGGTACACGCGTTGATTTGGTATTCGGTTCCAATTCACAATTGCGTGCTCTTGCTGAGGTTTACGCTCAAGACGATGCGAAAGAGAAATTCGTTAAAGATTTCGTAACTGCTTGGAATAAAGTGATGAATCTCGACAGATTTGATGTGAAATAAAAAACATTCAACAATCTGTTCAGTAGAGGCTGTTTCTAAAACTGTTATTTAGATATTCTGAGGTGTGTAACGAAGAGAGAATCTTTTAAAACAGATTTTAAAGAAGGATATCTCCTATGTTTTAACATATCGGTGGGCGGAATAACTTTTAACCTTTTGGGCCAGCCTCTTCTTTTTAAAAATATGTAGTTGTAAAAATTGCTTGCAAAATGTTCAATATATCATCTATTACTCAAAACAATTTTAGTTTTTAATTATTTAAATAAAATATTAGTTTTGACTCAGCAAGATTAATTGGTTGAGACTCATTATTGTATGTTGTAAGAACACAAAAGTAATC
>CAZNDS010000479.1:0-661 GCA_964571865.1 uncultured Ignavibacteriaceae bacterium
AAGGATATAAAGAAGAAGCTTGTGAACATATGCGACACCATGAGATTTGGAAAGAAATTTATGGTAAGCGAAAAGAGACGATTGAGCGTGTATTCGCAGATGGTAAAAGTAAACATGGTATGGGCTTCACACGCTATACGGGACAACAACGTGTAAGAGATGATCTCTTACTTCTTTTCGCTGCGATGAATCTTAAAAAGATGGTGCTTTAGGGAGTGTAAAATAAACTGTGTAAGTAGCAAATTCTAGACAAAGCTGCTTATGCAGTTTTTTTAAATAGGTGATACAATAACAGAAAGAGGGAAAACCAATGGTAAAAATAAAAAGAGATCCAAAAAAAGTGGAAATAGCAAAGAAAATTCTAGAAGCCTATCAACCAGAAACATCGGAAGATCTACAAGATGCACTGAAAGATATCTTTGGACCAATGTTTGAATCCTTATTGCAAGGAGAAATGAACCATCATCTGGGATATTCCAATAATTCAAAAGAAGAGAAAGTGACAGAAAATCGACGCAATGGTTATCAAACAAAAACAGTGAAAACAAGTTATGGAGCAGTTGACCTTGAAGTTCCACGTGATCGCGATGCAAGTTTTGAACCCCAAGCAATCAAAAAGAGACAAACAGATGTTTCCATGATAGAGAACAAAGTCTTGGGG
>CAZNDS010000479.1:715-1714 GCA_964571865.1 uncultured Ignavibacteriaceae bacterium
ATTTCGTGTATCACATGAAATGATTTCAGAAATCACGGAGTGCATCCTGCCAGAACTTGAAGAATGGCAAACACGGAGCTTAAATAAATGCTATGCGTTTGTTTTTGTGGATTGTATGTATACGACAATACGGAACCAGTATGAAGCGAAGGAATATGCAGTGTATACAATAGTAGGGTATACATTAGAGGGAGAAAAGGAAATCCTCGGATTATGGCTGAATGAAAGTGAAAGTAAGAATCGATGGATGCAGATTTTTGATGAGATTAAATCACGAGGAGTGGAAGACATCTTTTTCATGTCGATGGATGGGGTGAGCGGATTAGAGGATGGTGCACGATCCATTTTTCCTGAGGTAATTGTACAACGATGCATTGTTCACCTGATTCGAAATTCCATCAAATATGTACCAAGTAAAGAGTACAAAGCCTTTACTGCTTCGTTAAAAAAAGTATACAGTGCACCTTCGTTTAAGGCATGTCAAAGTGCCTATGAATTATTCAAACAACAATGGAGTCGCTATCCTGGAGCCATCGGTGTGTGGGAGAGAAACTTCCAGCACGTGGAGCAGTTATTCAATTATGGAAGTGCGATTCGAAAAATGATGTATACCACCAATGCGATTGAAAGTATCAATTCAAGTTATCGTAAGGTAATGAAAAAAGGTGCATTTCCTAACGAAAATGCCCTACTTAAATTGCTCTATCTGCGAACCAAAGAATTACAATCCAAGTGGAAAGATGGCCATATCCCGAACTGGGCGATGGTTCTCAATCAGCTCATGATCTTGGATCAATTCAAACATCGCATCGATAAATACCATCGTATTTAGTTTACTTACACACTTTAGTTGACAAACCCTAAGACGCTGCTTTTTTTAAGAATTCAATTTCCTTTTTCAGTTCTTCGTTTTCCTTAATTAAAGTAATTTTATCTTTGTCTTGTTCTTTGGTTCCTGGTTGTGCCTTTTTATAGTAGTCATCCATCCAATATTGTAAC
>CAZNDS010000480.1:0-1707 GCA_964571865.1 uncultured Ignavibacteriaceae bacterium
AATGATTGTCGATAAGTTCCCCAACCTTTCTGAAACCTTTGTTCTGAATCAGATCGTCGGACTGGTAAAGCTCGGGCAAGATATCTATATTTTTCCTCAAAGAGCCGGCAGTTATACAAAAGAGCATGAAAATTACAAAAAATACAATCTGTTAGAACGGACCATCTATCCAAATAGTATACCCAGGAACAAATTTATCAGGCTGCTGAAAGGTATAAGATATATCATTAAATATGCGCCGAAAAATTTACCAGCCATACTGAGATCGTTCAATATTTTCAAATATGGCAGAGACGCGTTGTCTTTGGGGCTACTCTTTCATATTGCCCCATTTCTGGAAAAAGGACCGTTTGATGTAGTCCATTGTCAATACGGCACGATTGGATTAAGGACTTTACTGTTAAAGCAAATAGGCGCCATCAAATGCACAATGGTCACTTCCATCCGTGGGTTTGACATAACTTCGTTTTATCAAGAGAGGCCAGGAATTTACGATGAATTGTTTCGCGAAGGGGATCTTTTCTTGCCCGTGTGCCAGTCACTTATGAAAAAGCTTATCAGCGCAGGGTGCGATCAAAAGAAAATCGAGGTCCACTATTCAGGCATTGATTGTTCACAATTCGAGTATTTCGAAAGAAGGTTGGTTGAAGGTGAACCAGCGAATGTGTTGACGGTAGCGCGGCTGGTTGAAAAGAAAGGGGTAGCTTTTGCTATTGAAGCTGTCGCGCGTCTTATTTCGAAAGGGAGAAACATATTGTACCGCGTAATCGGTGATGGTCCCCTGCGTGATAATTTACAGGAGATAATCACGAAATTGGGGGTTGCGCAGAATGTAAAGTTGCTTGGCTGGAAGACTCAAGAAGAAGTTCGTCTTCTATTGCAGGAAGCGCATATATTGATTGCACCAAGCGTGACTTCCTCAAATGGTGATCAGGAGGGAATACCGAATGTCGTGAAAGAGGCCATGGTTTCAGGATTGCCGGTAATAAGCACGCTGCATAGCGGCATCCCTGAACTTGTTGCGGATGGCGTATCAGGTTTCCTGGTACCGGAGCGTAACGTAGATTCTCTTGCAGATTCTCTAACCTATCTCGTTGATCATCCCGAGGTGTGGACCGGGATGGGCCGCCACGGTCGGCACATAGTGGAAGACCGTTTTGATATTATTAAACTGAACAACAGACTGCTGGAAATTTACAAGGGATTTTCAGCCAATAGAGTTGTTGGAAAAACCCAGCCTCAAACTCAAAAGTAGCGTCGCTTTCATTACCTGATTTGTTGACACTTTGAATTTGTTTAGACATTCGAATTTAGGATGTATCTTTAAGATTTGTTTAGAGTTTCTATATTGAAATTTGTAATTTGCTACTAAGAAAGGTTGGTCAGATGAAGGTTATGCATAAGAAAAGAATTTGGATTGACCTCGACAACTCTCCACACGTTCCTTTCTTCAGCCCAATTATCGGTGAATTAAACAAGCTTGGCTATGAGGTCCTTCTCACGGCGCGGGACTGTTCCCAGTCATGCGGGCTTGCCGACCTTTTTCATCTTCAGTACAAGCGGATCGGCCGTCACTATGGGAAGCATAAGATTTTCAAGGTGGCTGGAACGGTATTTCGGGCATTACAGCTTATGCGCATTGCAAGGGAAGAGGGATCAGTTCTTGCCTTGTCGCACGGTTCCCGGGCGCAAATGCTTTCAGCGTGG
>CAZNDS010000481.1:0-1701 GCA_964571865.1 uncultured Ignavibacteriaceae bacterium
TTGCATAGTAATAAACTGCTAAAACTCACTCATTTTCTAATGACAAATCTGGGATAATATAATATTTTATAGATACAAAGAATAATTTCAACTTTTTAAACTTATATGGTTCTGGCTCGTCCAGGTTAGGTTTAAAAAGTATAGGATATACCGAATTCAACTCTCCTCGGTTCAGAGAAGAAACCAGGATTTGTGTACAGGTCATCAATTGTATTGTAATATAAACGCGGTCTGATTCTTTCTGCCTCGAGCTTTCCGAATGTAAAGAATGGATCGCCGGTATCACCATAAATCACGCGAGGATTGTTCAAATCCAATACATTAAAAATTCTTAAGAAAAATGTCAGAGTTGATTTACCAATTGTAAAATCTTTATAAGCTCGCAGATCGAGATTGAATATGCTTGGCTTACTTCCGCTGTTTCTTGGAAAAGCGTTTTGAGCTACACGAGTATTTTTATTTACTTGCGGAGTGTATGGCTGCCCGGAATAAAGATTTCCAATGATAGAGAATCCAAAGTCTCGGGGTTTTGTATAAGCAACGATTAAATTCAGAGTGTGAGTTTGGTCCCAATCTAATGGTGCAATAAAAGTTTCTGGAACGGCACCGCCAAGTACAGCGTTTCTTGCGTCAGCGGGATTTGATGCGTTTCCTTTTGTAACCGAGTAAGTATAATCTAAGTTGGTTGCAAGTCCGCCCGAAAATCTTTTTTCAAATCGGAGAGTAACGCCTCGTGAAAAACCAAAATCTGAATTTGAATATTTTGAATAGCCACGCGCACCTCCGAAAACAAGTATCTCTTCAGTCTGTGTTCCAGTTAAATTCCGGAAATCCTCAAAGAACATTGTTACATCAACTGAAATATCACTTCCAATCTGCTGCTGAACACCAATTTCTCCTTTCACTGTTTTTTGAGGTTTAAGATCGGCATTTCCAAACAAACCTTGATTTCCAGAACCGACTCCCAGCTCAAAATCTGGATTCGTGTACAATAGCTCATAAGCTGGTAATTGAAGAAAATGTCCGTAAGAAAAATGAATTACACCTTTGTCGGTTATCGGATATGCAATTCCAATACGCGGACTCAGTTGATATTTAACTGAGGCATTTTTGAACCAATATTTTAATCTGTCGTCGTAAGTTTTCGTTCTTTCTCCTACATCCTGTACGCCATTATTATTTATATCATCAAATTGATTATTTGGTTTGATCGGATCGTTAATATTTGGATCGGTTGGATCGGACAAAATCTTTCCATCGGGGTCAAACATATCAAATCGAACACCAGCATTAATGATCATATTGAACATTTCAAATTTTGTTTGAATATAAGTTGCTGCCTCAAATGGTTTATTAAAATATTTATCGTGGTATTGAGTTGTGAGGGATGGAATATAAACATTATATGGCTTGGCTTTGTTGCCAACTGAATCAAGCAAAGGCTGCAGGCTAATATTTTCAAAATAAATTCGGTGCTGCTTAACATCAGCACCAAATTTCAGAGCGATTTCTTGAGTAAGCTGAGATGTCCAGTCAAATCTTCCAGACCATGTTCCAGTATTGCGAACAAAACGACTTGTATTTGTCCCGCCTGTACTAAAACTGTAAGGTGGATTTTGGATGAGATCGTTATCGACATACAAGGTTGGTTTCTTTGGATCGCCTGTGTAGATATCCTTATGCAGATAATGTCTATAGTCT
>CAZNDS010000482.1:0-1698 GCA_964571865.1 uncultured Ignavibacteriaceae bacterium
TTTCATAGTGACCAAGATCAAGATCGGTTTCTGCCCCATCATCTGTTACATAAACTTCACCATGTTGAAATGGACTCATGGTCCCAGGATCAACATTTATGTATGGATCAAATTTTTGAATCGTAACTTTTAAACCACGGGATTTTAAAAGTAGTCCTAACGATGCAGATGTAATTCCTTTTCCGAGTGAAGAAACTACTCCTCCTGTTACGAAAATATATTTAACTTTTTTTCTCGCCAATTAACTAAAATCAAACTCTCTTTTTTCAAATCCAATATAGGATAAAATGAATGAGCCGAATCTACACTTCACGAAACTTGCCTGCTGAACATTCGGCAAGCAGGCGTTTCGTGTAGTGAAGCTAAAAAGGTATAGTTGATGAAAATAAAATTAGATTTTTGCATAAATTATAATTCACAAATCACTAAAACAACCTTTCCTGCCCGCCTCATTGATCTCTATGTGGCAGGCGGGTTAGAGAAGGCTCATGAATAATAAATAAAAAAAAGGCGATTTTTCAATCGCCTTTTCAGTGCGTTAAATTACGCAGGTGTAGCTACAATTTTTTTAATCCAATTTGTTGTAACTGATTTTGGTCTTACAATCGGTGAACCGATAGCTCGAGCAATCACTGCTTGCGCACACACACCCATTGCACGAGAGACACTGAACAGTACAGTATAGTAATCGAATTCTTTCATTCCATAGTAGTAGAGTAAAGCACCTGATCCAGCATCAACATTTGGCCATGGATCTTTTGCTTTTCCTTGTTCCATCAATACTTTTGGAACGACATCGAATATTTTTTCCACTAATTGGAAAACTGGATCTTTTGCGCAATAAGTCTTACCGAAGTTCAAGAATGAATCAAAACGCGGGTCTGTTACTCTTAGCACGGCGTGACCATAACCAGGGATAACTTTACCCGTGTTCAACCAATCCCAGGAAAACTTATACAAGTCTTCGTTTGATGGAACACCTTTGAAATGTTTCTTCAAATCCAGGACAAACTTTAGACATTCTTGATTCGCTAAACCATGCAATGGGCCAGCTAATCCATTTAATCCAGCAGAGAGTGCATAGTACAAATCCGATAGAGCTGATGCGACTGTATGAGTTGTTGCTGCACTCACGTTTCCACTTTCATGATCGCTGTGAAGCACAAGATATAATCTCATAAGCTTTTCGAATTCACCATTGGGATCTTTTAGTCCATGCATTTGAGCGAAGTCTGCACCCATATCCAATTTTGGATTAGAGGGAATTCTCTTCCCTTTGCCGAATCGCATACGATAAATTCCCGCAGCAACGATCGGAATCCTCGCAACAATATTTAATGTATCTTCAAGCGTCGGAATCCAATATTCATCTTTGCTTAATCCTTTGTCGTACTTCTTTCTAAATACCGATTCTTTTTCCATCGATAAGATAGCAGTATTTAGCATACACATCGGATGAGAATCTTTCGGCATTGCAGCCAAAACTTTCCAAACATAGTCCGGAACTTTTCTTCTCTTATTGAGATCTGCTTGAAGTTGTTTCAATGAGTCTTCATCCGGTAGTTCACCGGTAAGAAGAAGATATAAAACTTCTTCCGGTAAACGATCGGCAAGTTTTCCAACAGGAATTCCACGTATCAATAATCCTGTTTCCGGTGGTACTGCAGATGTGTCGCAGACTAAAGCTTTAACACCTCG
>CAZNDS010000483.1:0-1696 GCA_964571865.1 uncultured Ignavibacteriaceae bacterium
CCTGCCTCGTTTTGTTTGTGTGGCGGGCAGGTCGAGAGAACCGATTAAGAATGGCCAAAAGTTATCGTTGCGTAACTTCACTCAAGATTCTGAATTCTTTATTATATTTGTTCATGAACAAAGAATACGAAGCAGTCATTGGTCTAGAAATACATGCACAGCTTTTAACCGAATCGAAATTATTTTGCGGCTGTTCATCAAGATTCGGTGCCGAACCGAATACAAATGTTTGTCCGGTTTGTCTCGGGCATCCGGGTGTTTTGCCAGTCCTGAATAAAAAAGCAGTTGATTTTGCGATCAAAATGGGCTTAGCTGTGAATTGTAAAATTGCTACACGCTCGGTCTTTGCACGAAAAAATTATTTCTATCCCGATTTACCTAAAGGATACCAAATCTCGCAGTTCGAGCATCCGATTTGTTATGATGGCTTTTTAATGATCGATTCAGATGGAAATGAAAAAAGAATAATTGGGATCACGAGAATTCATCTTGAAGAAGATGCCGGAAAATCGATCCACGATCAAGGCGATGCAACTTTGATTGATGTAAATCGATGCGGCGTGCCACTAATTGAAATTGTAAGCGAACCTGATCTGCGAACGCCAAAAGAAGCGGCTGAATATATCTCACAGATTAGACAGATTGTCAGATATTTAGAAATTTGTGACGGCAATATGGAAGAAGGAAGTTTGCGCTGCGATGCTAACATTTCTATCCGTCTAAAAGGATCGACTTCCCTCGGTGTAAAAACCGAAGTAAAGAACATGAACTCAATTAAAAATGTAGAGAAAGCACTTGCATATGAAATCGATCTGCAAAAGGAAATTCTCGATTCAGGAAAAGAAGTCATTCAACAGACTCTGCTTTGGAATGCGGATAAACAGATTGTTGAGCCGATGCGAAGCAAAGAAGAAAGTCATGACTACAGATATTTCCCCGAACCGGATCTCCCAATTATTGTTGTAAGCGATGAATGGAAAGAAGAGATCAGAAAAAGTCTTCCGGAACTGCCTGAAGTAAGAAAACAAAGATTTCAATCTCAATATGGATTGCCGAAATACGATTCTGAAATATTGACGTCGGAAAAAGAAATTGCAGATTATTTCGAAGAGTCTGCAAAACTTACGGACGATTTCAAATCCATTAGCAACTGGATTATGACAGAAGTCCTGAAAATTTTAAATGAAAAAAAGTTAAGTATCCAGCAATTACCAGTTAAGCCCGAATTGTTGAGTGAATTGGTTAATCTGGTCAATTCGGGAATTATCAGTAATAAAATAGCAAAAGATGTTTTTGCTGAAATGCTGACAAATCCAAAAAAACCATCTCTCATTGTTGAAGAAAAAAATTGGACTCAGGTTTCCGATTTATCATCCATTGAAAAAATTATTGATGAGGTGATACTCAGTAATCAATCTCAGGTTCAGCAATATTTGAGCGGAAAAGAAAAAGTCTTTGGATTTTTTGTCGGTGAGGTGATGAAACGAACTAAAGGGAAAGCAAATCCAGAATTAGTAAATAAAATTTTAAAAGCAAAGCTCGTTGATCTTAAAAGTTGATCCGTGTTAATCCCCTCTTGTGTAAGCGAGCGTTCTGTCCGTTTACCCCGTGGAATAGAATTTTATTAACTGAAAAATATTGTCTAACATTTTATTCCACGGGGTAAATCCGCGTTCTATTCTCCTTTATTAACAGA
>CAZNDS010000484.1:0-1694 GCA_964571865.1 uncultured Ignavibacteriaceae bacterium
TAGTAATAAACTGCTAAAACTCACTCATTTTCTAATGACAAATCTGGGTTTAATCTAAGTTCACCTAGTTAATAAAAGGGCAATGGCTGGTAGACCTAATATTTTACTTTGTAGTAATTCGTTTAAAGAGTCACTCAATTCGGTTGATATAAACATTACGATTGCAAAATATCTTACATCAAAAAGTATAGAATTATTTCCTATTTCGGATGGTGGCGATGGATTCTTAAAAGTAATTCAATTCACAAAAAAATGTAATTCAAAATATTATTTTATTCCATCTCCGCTTTTGAATAAAAAAATCAGAGTAGAGGTACTCTATGATGATAAGAATATATACGTTGAGTCCGCCAATGCTCTTGGTTTGAAGCTGATTCCTATACAGAAGCGCACTCCGCTCAAAACTAGTTCATACGGATTTGGTGAATTACTTAATAAGATAATCCATGACAAAACTTTGATTGGAAAAAGATTGATCATTGGAGTTGGCGGTACATCAACAAATGATGCTGGATGCGGAATGGCTCAAGCACTTGGATATAAACTGGTGAATATAAATGGGAAGCCGCTGAATCCTGGCGGAAAAAATTTACGATCACTTGAGAAAATTACGAATTTCGAAAACATAAAAAGTAAGTTCAGTAACCTAAATATTATTTCTGTTTCAGATGTACAAAATCCACTGACCGGACCAAATGGCTCTACAAAGATTTATGCAAAACAAAAGGGAGCAAAGCAGAAGGACATTCATATATTAGAAATGGGAATGATAAATTTTGCGAGGATTGCAAAAAGATTTACTGGCAAAAATTTCACACAACGGAAAATGTATGGTGCAGGCGGAGGATTAGCTGCAGGTTTGAATGTATTTCTTAATTCACGGGTTATTCCTTGGAATGAATTTTTCGAGATTAAGAAATTTGAGCAAAAAAATTATGATTACATTATCACGGGTGAAGGAAAAGTCGATTCTCAATCTTTCAGTGGAAAAAGTGTAGGTGAAATTTTCAAATTGAGTAAAAAGATTAATGCAAAACTGATCTTAGTTTGTGGTACTGTCGATGAAAAATCAATAGAAGTTCTGCATAGGCGAGGAGTTCACAAAATAATTCCAATCCAAAAATATTTTAAAAATGAGATTGAGTCTATTGGAAAAACTTCATTAGGATTGAAATTAGCTGCAAAAGAAATAAATCAAATCATTTAGGAATTCTTTTAAAGAGAAATGGAGAGAGTAAAGCCTGTTTGTAAAATATACCATATATGAATATATTTAACTGATTTCCTGAGATTTCATGAATAAAATTTTAATATTGCCCGAAAATATTGCTTCAAAAATTGCTGCTGGAGAAGTGGTTCAGAGGCCTGAATCTGTTGTTAAAGAATTAATCGAAAATTCTATTGATTCTGGAGCGGATAGCATTACACTGATTATTAAAGATGCTGGCAAGTCGTTAATTCAGGTTATCGACAATGGTGCAGGAATGTCTAAAGAAGATGCGAAGATTGCTTTTTATCGACATTCAACGAGCAAGATAAAAGAATTATCTGACCTCGATAATATTCTCACACTTGGTTTTAGAGGCGAAGCTCTTTATTCAATTGCGGCTGTATCGCGTATAGAGATTAGAACTAAAACAGAGCTTGAAGATCTAGGGACTCAGCTCATCTTCGAAGGCGGGGAAAAGATCGAA
>CAZNDS010000485.1:0-1685 GCA_964571865.1 uncultured Ignavibacteriaceae bacterium
CAACTTAATGGGCAAGTTTACCCTTAAAATTATCTGTAAAATGGTAACCACCTGTCTTTTTACTTCCCTTTCTAATTATTATATCTAATCTGGTTAGTAATGAAATATCATTTTTTAATGTTCTGTAAGGAATATTAGTCTTATTTGATATAGTTTTTCCTTGAATTCCTTCGAAACGCTTTATCTCTGCAATTATTTTAACTAACCTTTCTTTTACTCCCTCACTTACTCCCTCATTTACTCCCTCACGTATTGCCTCATTTAAGGCGTTCATTATTTCAGCAGAATTGATTGCCAACATACTGCCATCAATCATTATTTTTCTAGGAACAACAACAGGAACAACCGTTCTGAATAGATGATTTTCAATAAATTCTGCTTCAGTCCCAGGGCAATAAATTTTTAAGTATTTATTAACATTTATTACCCCAGAACCTAGTTCCTCAACTCTTCCAATCTGAACGAAAAACTTAGAGATAGTAGGATTCTTCGAGAAAGGGATAAAATTATTTATCTGGATTGGACCACTACCATTTGGATTATTTGCATTCAGAATTTGAACTTTATCTTTATAAATGGTGAATGTTGCAGAATGAGCATTGGTATATTCACGATGAACTATAAGATTTGCAATAACCTCACGGAAAATCTTATCTCGTAAACTGATCCTTATATCTCCTTCCATAAAAAATTTATCAGGAAGATGTTTAGCCGTAAAATCCATTAATTGATTATATGCTTCTATAAGATTGGTTTCTATTGTTAGTCGATCATCAAATCTATCAACATCTTTTATTTTTACCAACGCATCAATTTTATAATGAGGAAGAATATTTTTTATTACTATATCTTTCCCCAGCAATAATACCGCAGCAAGTGTAAATCCTTCAGAACCATTTTGATAATCTACTTTATATAAACCTGAAGTTTTAAAGAACTCTTCATCAGATAATTCGAGCCACGGATGAGCCGGTTTGTTAGAACGTATAAGATTTCTAACTTTTTCAAGCAGTCCATCCTTAAAATCAGAATTTTTGATAAATGGATAAATAGTTCCTTCGGTAAAGTGCACTCTCTTCCTATTATAAATATCGGCGATACCTTGAGGTGTGGTAACTCTAAGATCACCATCTGAGCTTCTGTCAAAAACGATATTATCGCATTTATGGACTTGAGAACTTGCCGGAACCTGAATATGAATCACCGTTTTGTTCTTAATTTCCACAATGGAAGGAAATAAAATGAATGATGGATTTAATTTGTTTGGATTATTTGAAAGTGAAGAAATTTCAGTCGATATTTGATCAAAAGCAGAGGGACTAACACCAACAACCTCACCCTTATTATTTACCCCGAGTAAAATTGAACCACCCTCCCGATTAAGAAACGCACAAACTGTCTCAAATAAATTACGGGGCAGCGAATCCTTTGCTTCCTTGAACTCGACTCGGATTTTCTCACTATGTTTTAATAAGTTTTTTACTATTTCTAATGACATAACATAAATTGCCGTTGATTCATCAAATACTTTTTAAAAAAAGCTGTTTTGCATAATCGTCGTAGCTTACGCCATCATCCCTAAGAGTGTTGCAGTAATTCCAAACACGCTGAACTACTGATGCAGATGTCATAATTAATAATTAAAAATTAATAATGAATAATTATTTGTTTGATTTTGATGTTTT
>CAZNDS010000486.1:0-1684 GCA_964571865.1 uncultured Ignavibacteriaceae bacterium
GGATTTCGGTTTGAATTACAAAATAAAGTAATTACTTATTGTCCCGATACTGGAGTATGTGAAAATGCCGTAGAATTAGCAAAGGAAGCTGATTTATTTATAGCTGACTGCTCCTATGTTCCTGGCCAACAGAGTAAGGAATGGCCACATTTGAACCCGCAGGAAGCAGCTAAGATTGCAGAAGAAGCAGGGGCTAAGAAATTAGTATTAACTCACTTTGATGCAAATACATACAAGACACTAAAGAAAAGAGAACAGGCTCAAGAAAAAGCAAGGGGAATATTTAGCAATACAATTGCTGCAGTAGATGATATGGAGATTGAATTATAAATGTTGAACAATAAGAAAATTTTAATAACCGGGGCTACAGGTTTTATTGGTGCCTGCCTTGTGCATCGCTTAATTGAAAGGGGAGCTGAGTTGCACCTGACAGTTCGTCCTCAATCAAATCTTTGGCGGATTAAAGATGTTTTAAATAAGGTTTGCTTGCACAATGTTGATTTGAGGAATAAAGATGAGGTGGACAGCGTTGTTACCAAGCTAAAGCCTAAAATAATATATCATTGCGCCACTTACGGTGGATATTATTTTCAAAAAGATACTAACAAAATTTTTGAAACCAATATAATAGGCACCGTTAATTTATTAAACGCTTGCTCAAAAGTTGATTTCGATTGTTTTGTTAATACGGGAAGTTCATCCGAATATGGAATAAAGAATGAGCCTATGAAAGAATTAGATGTACTTGAGCCAGTTAATGAGTATGGTGTAGCGAAAGCTTCATCTACCCTTTTTTGCCAATCTGTATTTCGGAGAACCCAATTACCCATAGTTACCTTAAGGTTTTTTTCCCCTTACGGATATTATGAAGCGCCCACACGGTTAATTCCTTCGGTAATTATATCGTGCCTAACCAGGAAGAATCCAAAGGTGTCATCTCCAGATTCTGTAAGAGATTTTGTATTTATTGAGGATGTTATAGAGGCTTATATTAAGGTGGCAGAAAATATAGATAAGATTAAAGGAGAGATATTTAATATTGGTAGTGGCAAGCAGTATTCAGTAGGAGAAGTTGTTTCAAGAATTATTAAGTTAACAGGCAATAAGGTTAAACCAGAATGGAAAAGTATTCCAAATTCCCGCGTTGAACCAGAGGTATGGCAGGCGGATATATCAAAATCAAAGGATATCTTAAAGTGGCAGCCAAAACATAGTTTAGAGCAAGGATTAAACAATACTGTAAAATGGTTTGAGAAAAACATTTCTTTATATGAAGATATAATCAATCAAGAGGTTAAATTATGAAATTATCAGATTATGTTATTGATTTTCTTGTTTCAGAAGGCATAACTCATATTTTTGAAATTGTTGGTGGTGCCATAACACATTTACTTGATTCCACGTATGAGAGGAAAGATATCTCAACGGTATCTATGCATCATGAAATGGCAGCAGCAATTGCTGCAGAGGGTTACTCCCGAGTTAGTGGAAACATAGGAATAGCTATGGCAACAAGTGGACCTGGCGCAACAAATTTAATAACAGGTATAGGAAGTTGTTTTTTTGATTCTATTCCATGTTTATTTATAACGGGGCAAGTGAATACTTATGAATTCAAATTTGACAGTCCTGTCAGGCAGGTGGGCTTTCAAGAGACAGATATTGTGAATATAGTAAAACCTAT
>CAZNDS010000487.1:0-1680 GCA_964571865.1 uncultured Ignavibacteriaceae bacterium
GAGGTCTCGGAGGTAATTATTTAGGTTCGCTTGCAATGAGTCAAGATGGTCAATATCTTTATGTTACTGATCCGGGAAAATATATGATTCCTGAGCCACGACCGAGCGGTAAAGTATACATTTACAGCACAATGACAAAGAATTACATCGGAGAAATTGATGTTCGCCAAGGCACACCACATGAAGGGTGTTGTCCCATAACCGATAGAATCGTTCTACTTCTTCCAGATGATAAGTTTGCATATGTTTCAAGTTGGCTGTATGGTATTTATGTTATCGATCTTCAAATGAGAAAAGTAATAAAAACTATTTTCGTTCCAGCATTTACAGTACCAATTGTGCTTGGTATGAAACAAGAAATAAACATTTTTAGTAAGAACAGGTCACCACCTTAAAAATCATAAAGCGCCCTGCAAGCGTTTTCCTAAAAATTTACCTTGCACAGTAATTTGAGGATTTGTTATACCGCGGGGCGCCTTTGTTTTTTAATGTAATCAAACATCTAAAAATTCACAAATATATTAATTAAGGAGTCAAAAACCATGAAGAACATTAATTTTATCTTTCGATGCCTTTTGATTACAGTATTTGTACTCTCGGCATCAACTCTTGCACAGCAAGATTTTATTTACCATAATGGTGAGAAGGTTTATTTAACAGTCTCATCAGAGAAAATTTGTGTGAAATTAAAAACCAACATCCCCGAAGCAACGATAGAAAAATTACTTCAAAAAGAATCAACCCTTAAAGAAACAGTACCACATCCGGTTTCTACACATGGATTTAATATTATTACCTTACGTGAAAATATTGACGTGAAAGGACTAATTCAAAAATTAAAACATTTACCAGATATAGAATTTGTTCAACCTATATATTTCATTGATGGAATTGAAGCAGTACCATACGATCAATTTATTGTACAGTTTAAACTGTCAGTTTTGAAGTCAGATATAGAAGCATTAAATTTGAAGTACAATGTAGAGGTTGTTCGTATTAGCACGGCTTCGGATAATTTATTTACATTAAAAATAACACCAGCAACAAAGTTATCAATTCTAGAGATTTCAAATCTCTATTATGAATCTCTTCCATGTGAATGGTCATTGCCTGATTTTTATATTCCCATTGAAAAACACGATATACCAAATGACACTTACTTTTCAAATCAATATTATCTTCACAACACTGGACAAACAGGCGGAGTTTATGATGCTGATATCAACGCTGTAGAAGCATGGGATATATCGAAAGGGAATTCTTCGATTGTTGTTGCAGTGCTTGATGAAGGTGTTAGCACAATGCCCCATGAAGATCTGACGAATATTTGGAGCAATAGTGATGAAACTATTGGGGATGGAAATGGGGATGGTTTTCCTGGTGTAAAAAATGTAGATGATGATGGAGATGGAAAGATCGATGAAGATACCCAAGGACGCCAACCAGGCGAGCCAGGATATACAAATGATTTAAAAGATGACGATGATGAAAATGGATACGTTGATGATTATGAGGGTTGGGATTTTTCTGATTATGATAATAATCCGAGCCCGGATGGGAATCAAGCGCATGGAATGGCAGTTGCAGGAATTATTGGTGCAAAACATAACAGTAAAGGGATCGCGGGTCTAGCTCCCAATTGTATAATAATGCCTATTAAACTTTATGATAAAGATGGTA
>CAZNDS010000488.1:0-1678 GCA_964571865.1 uncultured Ignavibacteriaceae bacterium
ATCTTCCACCTGCTCAATTGTTTGTTCTGATATTATTCCACAAACTTTATAGTCACCAGAAAGAGTATTCTTTGTATTCCATACAAAGTTATAAGTTAGATAAGGCACAGGTATCCTTTCTGGGTCATAAAATAATATGGTAGGAATATCCTCTAATTGATTTACATAATTCATTATATCTTCATATCCTGTGATTTTCAGATGAAGAATATTAATATCTAAGATTTCATTGTCTGGTTGGAAAATCCCTACTCCATCACCCTCAAGATGCCAATCGTCCCACCATATATTTGCTGAGATATTTGCATTCTTTTTGTATAAGCCAAGAAAATGATTTGCCGGGTCTCCTAATCCTATCCATCCACCTGTAAAATTATGTAATGAACCTGATGGTGCAACCTCAGGTCGCAGAGGTACAATTACTTCATCTGGATCTTCTTTTGCTCCTACATTTGGAGAAACTTGTGGTCGGACAATATATATATTGAAACCATCAGAATCTGAAATTGGCGCATCAGAGTACCAATGGGTATGCTTTGCACCTTTGTGTATTACAGCATATATATTTATTCCTGAATCAACCTTATTAATGTATAAATCCCATTCTTTCATAAACTTAACAGGACCTGATATTTTAATTCTTCCATTTCTTAAATCAAATTCATCACCAGAAACATTCCAGAATATATGGAATCTATTCAGAATATTTAAATTATCAACAGCTAAAAAATCAGAAATATATCCACCAAGTGAACTTATATTATTATCTATACTGTTATCAAGTAGTTTTTGTTTATAGATAGTACCTTCTGCGTCCCAGATATATTGGTTACCAAAAACCTGCATAAATTCTTTGTATGATGCAGGCGGCTTAGTACCGTTTTCAAGTGTATCAAAATAAACATAAAAATATCTAATTGTATTTGCAGGAGTATACCCTGCTAATATCCAGGATACCTCGCACTTTGCATTGCTTGCTGGATTATAATCATTTAATTTAAGATATTGACTTGGTGTTTCTCTAATGTATCCATCATTTTCATTAACTTCTATTACTCTTGTGGAATTTTCATCAAAGGTGCCAGATATACCAAGTTTTGATAAAAGTTCTGTAAAGTTAATTATCACTTCTGTGAGTTTGTTTATTCTCTCATAACTACCTGTATTAACCTGAACTTTTACCCTATAATTCCATCCAGGCAGGATATTTGATGGAAGATTTGGTATATTAAACGAGACAACTTTTTCTACCAAGTTATTCGCAATATCTAATATTTTTACTTCAAAGTCAACATTTCTTGGAGTACGCCATAAATTTGTAATTTTTGCGTCTATTTTTACATCCTCAAAAGCACTGTAATTTATTTTATCAATACTTAAATCAACAGATACCTTTGGACGCTTTGGGGCTTTAACAATCAAAGTAGTATCAGAACTTGTGAAAGAGGAAATTTTTGGTCGGTATAATGATATTGCTTTTATTCTAAATGTAAAATAGGCATCCTCCCAAATATCAAGATTAACTGGTGATGTAATTGAAAGATATATAAGTTTTTTTGTACCGCCCAAAATTTTTTCAACTGGATTTTCACTAAATTGATATGTGAATCCTTCTGGAAGACCTTCAAGAGATAAATTATAACCGTCCTGGTGACTTCCAATATTATTTATCTCTATT
>CAZNDS010000489.1:0-1675 GCA_964571865.1 uncultured Ignavibacteriaceae bacterium
CAAAAATATTTTTAGTTTCTATTTCACCCGTAGCAACATCTACATCGCCTATTTCAATATAAGTGAATTCCTTTTCTGGGTATTTTAATGGGTTTGCTTTTCGAACAATTTCCTTGCTTAATTCTTTTAACTTCTTGAGACCAAATTTAGGCCTCTCTAAAATTTCTATAATCCTTGTAAAAATTGGAAGATAAAAATCTGTGTCGAATCTTTGGCTGAGATCGATTTCATCGAATTTCGTCTCAAAAACCCTTTTCAATCATTAATGTTTTATTCAATAACTCTTCCGCTTCTTTGTATTTTCTATCCGCCTCTTTCCGTTTCTCGTAAGCCTCTTTAACATAAGACGCTATTTTTTCCTGTAAGGATACTGACAGAGTAGGAATAAGGATTGTGCCGATATCATCCTCGGAAACTGCTGGATACATAGAAGCCATAGTTGCCCTTACTAATTGATTGATTGCGTATTTGGTTTTCAAATAGGCAAAGAGAAGCCAGGGATTAATCTTCTTTGCTTTTATGACCGCAAACCCCGTGGAGCAAACCTGATTATCCAGCTCTTTAGGGATAATTGCCACCGCATTCCTGTTGGGCCTGACAGTAGAAATTATAATATCGTCCGTTCTGACTGTTTTTCTTGCCCTTGAAGGAGCATTGCATCCTCTAAGAATCTGGACTTCAATATCGCCGCTAAATATATCAATGTTACTTATATCAATATATTGGAAATCTTTCTCAGGATTGCGTGTTGGATTTGCCCGCGATTTTGAGAATTCCGCGACTTCATTCAAAAATGATGATTTTGCTTTTTTCAATATCTCCTCCGTGCTGAGGAATTCCGGCTGGTAATACTCTGCGTCAAACCTCAACTTCTCAATTATTTGAGTGTATTTTATTTTTGAGATAGCCATACAAACTCTTTCTTTCCAAAATTTAGAAGCTTAGGCCGTATTTTTTCTTGAATTCTTTAAATACCTCAATAATCTCCGGGATATCCGTTTCTATAACCGGATCACCGCTTGCGTCTTTTACAATCTCTCCTCTTTCTGTCTTTTTATAGATGGCTTTGGGAGTTTTTGAGTTCAAATCATACCCCACCTTCTCAACGACCCCCATAAAAATAGAATAATTGGTTTTTTTCAGCTTATTGAGCGCCTGTTCATTCATTTTTTGCAAAAATAAAAGGCTTGTTTTCGGGTTAACTCCTGCGTGCATAAAGGTTCCAGTCGGCATTGAAATTACCGCCAATATCCTTGCTTTCTGTTGAATAAATTCCCTGACATATTCCAGCGAAGAATTATTCAGGTTTCCGTCCGGCAATACAATCGCCATCCTGCCGCCATCCTTCAATAACTGCAGGCATCTTTCAATAAATAGTATATCCGGCACCTGCCCATTCTGAATCTCGTTTGTCTTTGTCCATCTGGCGCTATTCTTTTCCTGCTTCCACTTGTAACCCAGATCAAACTGCTTTAAAATTCTTTTATCGGTTACTTTACCTTTGCTGCCGAAAGGAGGATTAGTCATAAGTATATCAAATGAATTTTCATACGGCCTTAGTGAACGCGGCACCCCTGCTTTTTCTGAGATTGCAATTAGCTCATCAATAGGAGACAAACTGTTTGCTGAAAATATCCCGCTATGCCCATCATCATATAAAATCATATGCATCTTG
>CAZNDS010000490.1:0-1672 GCA_964571865.1 uncultured Ignavibacteriaceae bacterium
GTATGCGTTATAAACGCGCTCTATATGTGTTCCAAAAGGACAGGAATTACATGAAAATAATTAGATGTCAACAACTGTCATGAAACAATTTATTCAACACCTGGGCAGGGTGGACAATCATCAAACTTATTACCAATTGCATTTCCTAAAGCAAAAAGACCCCAGCCTATAAGTCCAACAATAAGAAGCTGGAGTATAAAACCACCACCAATTTTTTTCATTTCTACTTCTGATAAAGGACTTACCTTTAATAATTTATTATTTTCCATAATAAAAATTTTTAAAATTTAAAATGAGAATTCTTGTTTTATTTTCAATTACCAGGACTCGTCAGGGCACGCACAACTGTCAGTTTTGTCCCATAGTCCAACAATTATACCAGTAAGAACAATTGCCCCAACAATAACCCATAACAACCAACCACCATTGGTAGATTTTAATTCTGAGGCCGAAAGCTCTCGTACTTTAAATTCGCTAAGTTTTCCCATAATGAAGAGTTTTAAATTTTATATTAGCTAATTTAAAAGAAGATAGTCCAAAAACCTTGGACGGAGTAAATATTTAATATCTATTTCTGATCCAGCATTTATTTGCATTTGTTCTTCTTTTTTAATTATTTGAATATTATAATCAATTATGACGTGAATATCCGAAGAGTATAGAAAAGTTTTACTTTTACGACAATAAATAATTGGAGCTCCAATATCTTTAAGAAATTGTATATCATTGTATAACTGACTTCTACTCAAATTCATTTTCTCAGCAAATTCTTTAGGTTCTCCAGTTGCTCTCAAAGTAATCAACTTTGAAATTCTTTTTAATCTCTCTAATTGTTTAACAATAATCATGTTTATTACTTTTAAAAAAGACTGTCAAAAAATTTGGTATCTCTGACATAAAAAGAAAGAATATTTTTAATTAATCCAAGTACTCCCATAAAAATCAGTTAACAATACTTTCACGGGTCTATAAAATAAGAGATACTCCTAATCTTATTCCAAAATGCTTATCTAAATACATTTCTTCTGGAAGAAAACCTTTTGTTTTCATGATAAACCCGCAATCCAGAGATGCAGATTTTAAACCTATGGCATTTAAGGGAACAAAGTATCTTAAATCAATATCAATTGCTCCACCATAAAAAGAAATTGAGCTATTGAAATTTAGGTTTTCAGGTTGTTCCCAATAGTGAATAGCTAAATCCATTGTAAACTTAGAGCCCAAACTGAAGTTCAGTAAACGAATGCCATAACCGCAATACCAGTCTTTTTTATTCTGGAATTGTTTAGCGTATAGATTTATGTTTAAACTATTATAGGCAATCCAAAAATTCTCTTCAATAAAATCTCCGAAAGGCGATAATGTATAACCCATCCCAAAGTTCAAACGTATATTTGAATTATTGAAGAAATTATCTTTACCAAATATTAAAGGATTAATCAAATTAAATAAAGAACGAAACCCCATTCTCCTAATAAACTTTTTTTCTTCACCAAGAAGATCACTGTATTTGGTATACCTATAGAATTCAATATCAGGTCTATATAAATGTTTCGCAGCTCCGTATGTGTCAAAACCAACAATATCACGATCTAATTCATTTTCTTCTTCACTAATATTAATTTCAAGTTTTATAAGCCCTGAAAGGTAGTATTGAAGTATTGTAAACTTC
>CAZNDS010000491.1:0-1665 GCA_964571865.1 uncultured Ignavibacteriaceae bacterium
TCAATATCTAGATTTTTTTTGTTCCAAATAATTCCACCATCTGTCGTTTTCAAAACATATCCAACATACCCTACTATATATCCATTATTATTATCGGTAAAATGAACATCTAATAACCACTTAGAAGTCTCACTATTTTGTTCTATCCAGTTTTCTCCGCCATCAGATGTATGCAATATTATACCCTTTTCTCCTACTGCCCACCCATTCATTTCATCTGTAAAATAAACCGAATTTAACCAAATAGATGTTCCTACCCTTTGGGAAATAAAGTTTTCCCCACCATCCGTCGTCCTGTAAATTATACCAAATTGACCTATTATCCATCCATTGTTCTTATCAGAAAATCTCATCTTATATAAATGACCAATGATTTCATGTTCCATTATTTCCACCCAATTTTTTCCACCATTAGTCGTTTTCAATATATAACCATAATAATCTCCACCAACTATCCAACCCGTTGTTATATCAGTAAAAAATAGAGAATATGAGTTGTCATAGTTTTTTGTTGTATCATATCGCCAGGTATTTCCCGCATCGGTAGTTTTTAGAAAAACACCAAAATCACCAACAATAAAACCATTGTTTTTATCGATAAAGTGAATATCAAAGAAACCAGTTAAAATCCTTGGTTGAATAATATTTGGATTCCATTGCCAGGTCCTCCCACAGTCAGTTGTCTTATAAATTTGGTTACCTAAGAATCCTGCGCCAACAATGTACCCTGTTTTTTCGTCTGTAAATGTTATTTCAATTAGGTGAAAGATATCAAGATATTGACCAATATAATCATCCATTTTACGTATATCCCAACTTGCACCGCCATCTATTGTTCGTAAAACTATTCCATCTTCTCCAACTACAATTCCAGTATCTGTATTAACAAAATAGACTGCATTTAGAGGTAATGTATTAATTGTTTTTACTTCATACCATGTTGATCCACCATCATTGGTTTTTAATAATACATTTTTGTTTGTCCACCAAATACCACCGACTGCCCAACCATTCATTTTATCTATGAAATGAACGCATTGTAAGTCAATCTCTGTTCCACCAGCATGATGCTGAACATTCCAGCTCGCTCCGCCATTAGTCGTTTTTATTACTGTAGCTAAATCTCCAACTGCAATTACAGTAACAGAGTCAAACACAAAAATATCTCGTAGAGTATTTCCTTGCGGCTTGGGGTATTGCCAGAACCAGCCTTGTTGTGGAAATACCTTTTCCACTATAAGAAAAAAAATGATTATAAGGATTCCCTTAATAGCTTTACCCAACAACAAATGGGCAAACCCATCAAAAGCAAAGCAGGCTTTAAATTCGCTTGGAACAGATGTTTTAAGGTTTAGCATCTGAATCTCACTTTTTACTAAATAAAATTTAAATACTAAATGCATTATTGTCAAGCTTGTAAAGTAAAAGAATCAAATAAAAAATGACAAACTAATTGAAACAAATTTTTGGTGCATTCATTACGACATCAAAAACAGTTTAAAAATTCCTTATCAATCATCTATCATCTAAAGAGTCAAGATTAGGATTTAATGGTTACAAATAAATTGGAAGGGGAGTGTTTATTTAATCGATTCGAGTTTATCTCTTAGGATTTTATTTACTAATTCTGGATTTGCTTTCCCTTTAGTTCGTTTCATCACCTCA
>CAZNDS010000492.1:0-1663 GCA_964571865.1 uncultured Ignavibacteriaceae bacterium
TTGGAGAACCGATGGTTTATTAAATATCCATCTTTTGTTGTCGATGGCTCAGGCACAGCACATGTTGCATGGTTTTCTTCATTATCAGGAGTGCATGTAATATTTTATGGTACATTTAATACATCTGCAACTTCTCCTACTATGTCACCTTACTATATTCACTGGGATAACAAAGCAACAATCAATAGTCCGCCAAGTATTTCAATAAGTGAATATGGTATACCTGAAATTGTCTGGTCAGAATTAGGAATCTCAACTTTTTGGGAATGGAAAGTAAAATATAGTTACAAAACTGGATCGACATCATGGTCGTCTCCTGAAAATTTAAGTGGTAGTAGCACTGAGATCTTATATCCAGTTCTAAGTGGAAATGTCTTAGCGTGGCATCATGTTTCATCAGGTATAGGAGAAATTTATACTCGAACGAGATCATATGGATATTGGAATTCAATAACGAATATAAGCAACAATTCGGGTAACTCAAGGTACCCTTCTATTTCAGGTAATGTTATCAGCTGGTTTGATAATACTGACAGTTATTATAAAATTTTCTATAAACAAGTAAACGCTTCTGGATATTCAACATTAAGCTCACATACTTCGGGGACGGCAGCATATCCGAATATTGTTGTCAATGGAACAAATGTTTTTGGTATGTGGACCCATGGCGATGCTTCTCCTCTAGTAATTCAAACTGGATATCGATCTTTATTAACTTCGAGAACTGCGTTCAATACTGAGATTGAAACTGAAAATTCAACACAGGAAATACCATTAACCTTCAGATTAGGTCAAAATTACCCAAACCCATTTAATCCGGTGACCAGTATTGAATACAATTTACCTGAGGATAGTTACGTCAAGATCAAACTGTACGATGCTATTGGACAAGAAATACATAAAATTGTTGATGAGAATCAAGCAGCCGGAGTCAAATCAGTAAGTTTTGATGCTAATGATTTACCAAGCGGAGTATATATGTATCGATTAACCGCAGTTACCACAACAGGATCAACATTTACAGATGTGAAGAAAATGGTTTTGACGAAGTAAGAAAAACATTTCTCTTATTCAGAACTCCGATTTCTTCGATAGTAAATCTCCGATAGAAATCGGAGTTCTTCCTTGTTTCCACTATCCATTAACTTAAATCCCAAATCCTAAATCTTAAATCGTAAATCTTAAATCCTTCCATCCTCCATCATCTACCAAACTCATACATCTTAAATCATAAATCTTATATCTTAAATCTCCCTTTCCTTCCCGTTTGTGCTGTCATTTTAATGTAAACATTATTGCGTTATGAATTCTAAACTCACTCGCATAAAAAATACCTCTCCCTGAGCAACAGTAACATATTGCATCATAAGATGTTACAACGATGCGAATTTTCGTTAAGATTTGCTTTTAAAAATAATAATATATACTTTACACTTGTTCATTTCTTAAAACTTGTAATAAAAAAATAGATGGGCTATACTTAGAGAATTATTATGTGATAAAGAGGGTGTCATAAAATGACAGAAGTAGATGTAATAAAACAATCGTTGACTTTGGAGGAATTCACTTCTCTGAGATCAATAAAAGAGCGATTATATGAAACCCGCTTACATTCCATAGTCCGCCTTCGGCGGAGGATGAAGTGGGTTTTTGTGTTTTTAAC
>CAZNDS010000493.1:0-1663 GCA_964571865.1 uncultured Ignavibacteriaceae bacterium
CCTGGATTTATCTTTGTTGGTAATTAAATAACTTGTTTTTTCTATATCTCTTGCAATAGTCTGTCCCACTACAACAATCTCCTCAATTGCTAGTGTGGAACTTTCCAATGTTATTATCAGTAAAGAATCAAAGTTATCTCCTATGCTAAAATTAATAGTTTTATAACCTACTGAAGAACAAAAAAGTAAGTAATTATTTTTATCGGGTACGGTAAGTCTGAATTCTCCAGTCAAATCAGAAATTCCGCCTGAAACGATTGTTGTTGTGTCGTCCGGGTTTGTTAGGTAGGCATTTGCAAAAGCAATCGGAATATTGTTTTGGTCAACAATTCGACCTCTGATTTCATTTTGAGAGTAGACATTGTGGGTTATAAGTATACAAAATAAAACTTTTAGGCTAAAAAAACTATATTTCATAATCTTTTTCAATATGATGTATTATTATATCTTCAAAAGTACTGTCAAATCCTTTATATTTACAAATAAATTCATTTAGGTCTTCATTTTTGTAATCCATCGCACAATTACCCATACAAATTGGTAAATGCTTGCAATGACGACAAATTTTATTTTCGAATCTTACTTTGTAATAATTCTCTAAAAACCCTTTTTTCCATAATATGGAGCCATCGTTTTGTAAAACACCCGGGGGATCACCGTTCTGCAGGTCATCATTTGCAGTACATTTAACTATTGAACCATTATAATTTATGGCATTGTAATATTTTTTATCTGCATAGCAAGGTATAAAACCATTATCCAAATCAAACCTGTTTTTACAATAACCCTCTATTTCAAATTGATTAATGATTTTGTGGAGTATTATAGTTCTTGTTTTGTCAACAGATTCTTGCCAAACCCTTCTGAACATTACCTCAACTTTGCTGCGATTATCTATATTTATAATTTCGTTGACCTCCTTTAATATATCTTCTTGCAAATTATCTTTTGTGTAATTGATTCTTAGAAGGATTGATATATCTTGTGAAACTGAAAGTAGTGAATTAATATTATTAAGAGATACATCAAAAGGGGAATCTCCGTTTTTTGAAACTTTAACTTTATTATGAAATTCTCTTGTACCATCTATTGATATTTGGAACCTTTTAAAAGATAACTTAATCAGTTTTGAATGAATACTAGGTGAAAGATAGTAGCCATTTGTAGTAGCCGAATTAAGAAATGGAATACCAGCATCATGGCATATTGAAATAGCAGCTACACTTATTGGTTTTATTATTTCTTCGAAGTATAAAAATGGCTCTCCAAACCATTCAATATGTAATGAATTTATTTTATCAATCTCAACAACCCTTTTTAAATGATTTATGACTTTTTGTATGGTGGGTTTGTTCATTTTTGTATCAACATGCTCTTGAACACAATACCAACAATCAAAATTGCAATTAAGAGTTGGCAGAATAATAAGAAAATAGCTTTTAGCCTCCCTAGCATTTTCGTTATTATGTCTAATTATATCTAATTCACAAGTAGATTTATCGATTAAAAATCCCTTTTCCTTCAGTTTTTTATAAAAGCCAGGTGCATTAAGTTTTAATTTACTTGGATTTATTAGACTTTTCTGTAACTTTTCACTTAGTGGTTTATTGAACTACTCCCCTTCTTTAGAACCACTAGTTGTCTTTCCTTAATTGAATTTTAA
>CAZNDS010000494.1:0-1662 GCA_964571865.1 uncultured Ignavibacteriaceae bacterium
CCCAATTTATTTTTTCTTGTCTTAAATATCGTATTATTGAATGTCATTTGAGATAATATAACACAACAAAATCTCGCATCGTGTAAAGTTGGACATCCAAATTTTTTATCATTAATAATAACAGGCATCCACTTAGACTTAAAAGATTTATCTTTTTGGAATATTTCGTATTTATTAAAGTCGCCTTTAGAACACTTTGATATAAACTCAATCATATTAGGTTCGTTTTTTTCAGCGTTAATTATTTTCTTAGGAAGTTTAATCATATTATTTATTTGTTCATTTTATCTCTAATTAAACTAACTATTTTAGAGTGTAGTTTAGCAACTCTATCAACTGAAACTCCTAATATTCTTGCAATTTCTTTATAGTCGAGACCTTCATAATAATAAAGACTTAATATTGTTCTATCTATATTAGATAAGTCTTTTATATGATTTATTAATTCTTCGTTTGATTCTTTTTTTTCATTCATAAGTTACCTATTTTTTGGATAATGAACCGTCAATTATAGTTCTTTCTTTATTAGTAAAATTGATATCAAATCACTTGACTGCTTTTGATAATCATCAATAAGTGACATTTTTACCTCACAATTTTATTCCAAATTTATGTTCATAAAATTCTTTTTCTGAATCGTAACCAGCTTTGAAATAAAGAAATTTACCGTTGTTATCGTGTTCCAAAACATCAACTCTATCATCCGTATCAATATAATATATATTAGTTTATTTCCTTTTTCATTTATTTTTTTCAATAGTCTTTTCTAAATATCTAATGAAAAAATATGTTAAAATTATTATTACTATTAAAATTAATGTGAATAATAAAAAATCCATAGTTTATATCTCCGAGTAAATCTGTAGTGATAGTGAGACCGACCAAATATAGTCATATAAAATAAAATTATTATAAGTTTTGTAAAATAGGGTCACCGAATACAGCAACGATTGTTTTACCTTCTAAGTCGTGCAGACTTTCGTTAATCATGTAAGTTGTGGAGCGAAATTTTGAGTGTTCAGGATTCATCTTGGTCTCTCATTTTTGATAGACTAATATAAGGCTTTTTTTATTCAGTGTCAACCCAGAACTCAATATATGGATTATCTAAATCATTACATTCTTCTGGAAATTCATCTAATAAAAATCTTTCAAATGTGCCTTCGGACGCGTCCTCGTCCATATTCAGAATAAACGCGCCGTTTGAAAAGTGTGAATCGGTCTCATAACAAATATCATTTAACCGGTCAAATAAATCTTGTTCATCTTCATCAGTCGCGCCTTTTTCTTTCCAATAGGCGATTAAGTCAGATAACATTAGATAATCTTGTACTGATGGTAGTTTCTTTTTAGGTCTCATCTTCTTCTCTCTCATTTTTGATGAATTAATTTATACTAATTCTTCTTCATTGTCAAGCGGTTCTTCAAAAGGCCAAGGATAATCTGGTTCATAATCGGAGCTGAAAAAGAACTTTAACATCTGATAATTTCCGATAAACCAATTTTTAATTTTTTTCATTTTTGACCTATGTTAAATGTTTGTAATCAACTGGCAACGATTGACCTTTTAACAATCTCTCGTAAATTGTCTCCCAAATATAAGGTATATTTGCGAGATTGGCAAGATCATGTGCTATTTTTTTTAATTTCATATTCATTCTG
>CAZNDS010000495.1:0-1661 GCA_964571865.1 uncultured Ignavibacteriaceae bacterium
GAGGATATAAAAATGAAAACTTTATTAATTGTGGTGTTGTTTTTATTAGTTTCGTATTCAACAGTAAATTCCCAACAAAATTTTCACAGCGATAGACTGATAATTAAAATTAAGAACAATGTTAATCTAAATTTAGAGCAAAGATATAATGAGAAAGAAATCTTAATTACATTTACGGGGATTGAGGATATAGATCGATTGAATGAATCATTTCTTTGCACTGAAATTATTCAAAAATTCCCTGAGATAACTGAGTACAATATTAATCGATGGTACTTATTTAAATTTTTAGATCCGACAGATTTTGAAGATATCTTCAATTCATATTCATCGCTCACATATTACTTTGATTATGTAGAAAAAATGAGTCTCCCTATAACATCATCTATCCCGAATGATCCCTTATCACCGTCAAACTCAGTTTCTACCAGAGGAACAATGATTCTGAAGCAAACGCTAACAGAGATAGACACACTTTATTACCTTCCCGACACAGCAAGATTCATGGTAAAATATATCTTAGCTGAGGAAATTTATTCTCGACATGGCCGATTTAGACCAAAGAATGATTGGAAATCTTATAAAATCAAAGAAATTCATTACCTATTCTCTCATATGATACTTGGTGATACTGTGAAAACTATTGCGCTTTTTAAGGATACATTAAAAACAAAAGTGTTTGAACAAACGATAAATGATATTTTGGATTCAGGGAAAGTTTATCCGAATTGGTATAAAGTAATTATTGATACAAACTTTTCTCCTATCCAGGGTATAATAGAAATACCTTATATATTAATTGATTTGTTCGATCTGGCTTCCCCCACTAATGTTCCACCTACTGGTAATTCAATTGGTTTTCACGATGGTGGTCAAAGTTGGGTTCCTATTCTTGATAAGCCAGTAAAGTTAATCATAGAACGAAGCACTACAGATGTTTCTTCGGAAATACAAAGTCCAAATGGATATGTTTTGCATCAAAACTATCCTAACCCATTCAACCCTAGTACAGTTATTAGTTATCGGTTAGCATTTAATGGTTATGCAACGCTAAAAGTTTTCGATTTACTCGGCAGACAGGTAGCAACACTTGTAAACGAACCAAAGCAAGCCGGAGAATATGAAGTTAAGTTTGATGCAAATGAGTATGGGTTAACTTCAGGTGTTTATTTTTATCAGTTTAAAGCCGGTGAGTTTACTGCAATAAAAAAACTTGTTTACCTACGATAAACAAATTTTAATAAGATAGTTATCAACGAGATGTCCTCCAGATTTATTGGGATGACATCTCTATCTAATTTATTACTTTCATAAACCATATCACCCCTATGCTTTTTCACCTCGACGCATTTTTCCCCTCGACAGTTCGACTATGCTCACTGCTCGGGACATGCATTTCTGTTGACTTGCCCCCCTTTGGAGGGTGTTGCAGATTATCAATTTAGGTTCTCTCGATACGTCCCGACCCGCCTGCCACCATATCTTTTAACGTGGCGGGCAGGTTTCTATTTGTATATATCTTCTTTATCGGGACTACTCCTGCCTGCCGA
The DNA here is from genome assembly GCA_964571865.1 of uncultured Ignavibacteriaceae bacterium. GTDB lineage: Bacteria > Bacteroidota > Ignavibacteria > Ch128b > Ch128b > JAHJVF01. Next base: position 1,551 of record CAZNDS010000495.1, read on the forward strand.
ACTTTCCGTCAACTGACGGACCGACAAGGCAGGCAGGCGAGAACCTGCAATAATACGGGTTTTCCCGCCTGCCTTTTTCGATAGGTTGTAGCGGGCAGGCGAGTATCCCGA
>CAZNDS010000496.1:0-1647 GCA_964571865.1 uncultured Ignavibacteriaceae bacterium
ATTACAGGACAATCATCTGAGGAAATAATCTTAAGAGACTTTTATCAATTCATTGAGAATTATTGTAAGACTAGATTGTTTGAAAATACCGCAATTAATAATGAGTTATCCAGTACGATAAGGGACAAATTGCGTTCACTATCAAGAAACGAAAAAGATATTATCAAAGAAAAATTCAGTAGTGCAGGTACACAGGTCTTTTGTCCGACTGATTTCAGTTTAGGTAAATATTATGAAGAAAAGTTTTTTTACGCCGCCCCTGATGAAGCACTTTTAGATTATGAATTGTTTGGATACGATAGTAAATCAAATGTTCAACAATTTATTCCGGATTCAACATTAAATTCGATTTACAAATTCAAACTTTATGTTGGTGTTCATTTGAATGAATATTCACATTTAAAAAATTTGAAACTTTCATATGATAACTTGAAGAGGAATAATCCAAATATTTTCTATCCACATTTTCACAAAATTTTGAACGAAGAATCGGATTTTCAAAAGGCTTACGATAAATTGAGACTAATAATGACAGAAACTCCTCATAAAGTCTTTACGAGATTGCTGTTATATTCAAAATTATTTGAGAATGCTAACAAGTCAAAGACAAAAAAAGCATCTGTTTCAAATTTAATCTTAGAAATATTCAATCAGTCGAGTTCCCTTGGTAATTATGCTTCAGTATATTCCCCATTGATTCTAGTAAAAAAGGGTAATCAATTTGAAGTTCATCTCGTAAAAAATATTGATTTTGAGAATGGCAAGATCAAAATTTTAAAAAGCAATCTTCGAGTTTTCGTTGGCAAAAATCTCGAAAAAATCTTTGAAGAGATCAATAAGTCTAAAATGATGCAAAATTCACTTCTAAGTTTTGAAGCAATTCTTAAACAGATTTCCGACGAAGGAAGATTTTCTGTGAAAAATTGGTCCAAAGTACTGGATAAATCTCATAAGGAACTTAGTAAAGAATTAGAAACTCTTTATAATAAATCAAGAATAACCTTCTACTCAGAGATTCATAAAAATCTTGAAAACGAAAAAGAAAAAATAATTAGTATGATGTCAGTTTAACGTTTTCAATAAAACGAAAAAATGCAACCTTGGTGGATAATATATATAAATGATTTACCTTCCAATTTTGGGTGGAATGAAACAATTAAATCTATCCTCCAAGGTTGGAATAGATGCGAAAACCTTTCAAAAGATGATTTACATCGTTGGTGGCAAATTGACTGTTTTCAGAAAACCGATGAAAACCTGATTTCAACTATTGACGAATATATTTATAAACATTCATTAAATTTATTTGAAAAGGATGTTGATGGTAAAACTAAAATACCTGCATTAGAATTTTTAGATAAAGGATTTTTAAATATTGCAGTTATTGGTGATATTAAGAGTCGAGTTGTTCGCGAATGTTTTCATCTTATCGGTGAGTGCCTTCGGAGAAAATCTAATCAATTATTCACAGGTATAATAGTTAGGATTTTTGGATTTCTTTACATTCCAAAGAGTTTTCCTACATTAGAAGAGGAACTTAAAAATCAAAGTATCATTTTCCTTGTTGAACTAAACACATTAATGAGCAAAAACGTAATTTCCGAACGGCCTTTTAATGGAATATTTATTTTTCAAGACAGCAATGCT
>CAZNDS010000497.1:0-1646 GCA_964571865.1 uncultured Ignavibacteriaceae bacterium
GTTATTCTTTTTGCAGTAATCAGCTAATATATTTATGTTTCTTTGTACGAAACCTAAATAGTGAGTAATTACCAAAACTCCTTTGAATCCTTCTAGAAGTTTTAATAAATCTTTCATATCAATTTGCAACCCTTTTTCCTGTGACAGTTTAAAAAAACTAACTTCATACCCCAAAGTAACAGCCGGCTGAATTTCATCCCCGCAAGAATATACGGGAAATAAAATTCTTTTATATCCCCGTACTCTTTTTAAAGCATACAGAATAGCGTACAATGCGTTCCGTCCATAAAGAAAAAAGCGCGTATCACTGTTATTAAGTGGGGCCGGTAATTTAGCATTAAACCGTCTATTGCCAAGCCAACATTTTGCCAAGTACTCTATTTCAAAAACGGTTAAATTTTTGTTTTGCTTATAGCGTTCCATAATTGATTTGATAAGACTCTAGCCAAATGTCTATTGGTCGGAGTTCTTCCTTGCTTTTTCTCGCGCCCTCTTCCTTTCCCAACGATCCAACATTTACAAACGAAACACCACTTTTTTCTAACTCGCAACACGTTCTGTAATACAGGTATTTAGATAATCCAGAAGTGCCGTAGGTTTTTCCTTGTATCGAAACCCCATTCAAACATTTATTCATGATGTATATTCCAAACCCAGGTCTAACTATTTCTATTAACGCCACTCCGCATAAAGTACCTTGAAAATATAATTTTCTAGATATAAAATTTTCACCATTATTCTCCAAGAAAAATTTCAGATATCGCAAATCAATCTCTTTTCTGTTAGAGCTATATTTACTTCCTTGTGTTGCAAGCCATACGTCAACGAATTTTCTCAATTCGAGATAATCGTCCAGCTGTAACGAAGCATATTGGACTAATCCGCCTTTTTCCATTTTATTGACGGTACTGCGAAGAGCTGAATATTCTTGCCCAACAAGTCTAGATAATTTATGAGTGGACAAAATAGTTTCTTCGGATGAGCGAGTTGATAGATTGTAATGAAATTGCCTGAGAACGTAGAAGTTATTTATATTGAGATATTCTTTTGATACATCTCTTATGCCCAACATCATCCCTGCAGAATTTGCATCTCTATACAAAGATTCAAATTCTGCAGGATTTATTTCTGGAAGAAATAGATACAAACTATCATTTTCCAATAAGGCTAAATTTACAGAATTTATTTTTAATAAATACGAACTATATCTTGTGTCATGAATAAGTCTGTCAACATAGGCGAGACAGTGCTCAAATAACACAGTGTATTCCCTGCTAAACCTGACCTTATAGGCTTCTGTCATCGCTTGCGAGTTATGCGCATTGAGCGGTTCCACCCACTTTTTGATAAAAGTTTCCTTTTTCATAAAATTTCTCTCATCTCTACATAAGAAATTTTCTTTGTTTTCCGATACTGATTGTACAATTCGAAAAACCTATTTCCTATGTGAAAATACACTGAAGGAATAGTCGAAATATCAGTATTTTTTCGGGGCATGGGGTATTTTTTTGCCTTCCATTTATTATGCAGGAAAGTTAATTGGTATGCATCGTCCTTTTCATACTGGATGTAAAATACTCCATCGTCTTTGCCGGAGGTAAGTTGTAGTTGCGAAAATTTATTGGCGATTTTTAAATGAGTCGAAA
>CAZNDS010000498.1:0-1644 GCA_964571865.1 uncultured Ignavibacteriaceae bacterium
CATAGTAATAAACTGCTAAAACTCACTCATTTTCTAATGACAAATCTGGGTTTAACTGTATCTCTGATATCTATTTCTTTTGAACATCGAATAATCCGTTAGCTGATATAAAAAAATCTTTGATTTTAATTAGATTACTTCCCACTCGACAAGATTTCGCTCTATCAAAATGACACTTTTTGATTTTAATACAGACCCTTCGGCGAGTGTACATTCCAAAAACAACTTAAACAGCTTTAGCTATAACTTTCCCGAACTGAAGAATCCTTCTTATTGCTACAAATATGTTTAAACTCCAATATCCAATCGAACCCGAGAATTTACACAAGCTTTCATCTTCTGCTTTTCTTTTCTATTTTTATAATGAAAATTTAAAATGTAAAAAATGGAATTAAATGCAAATGTCACTCTAAGCATTAGTGAATTAGCTCGAATGATATCCAGACTTTCAAAAAAGGAATTAAAGCTTCTTGAAAGAGAATTGAGTTTAGAAGATAAAATACTTAAAAAAAGATTAGCTGATGTAAAAAAGAAAAAGGTAAAGCTGTTATCTAGGCAGGAAGTTTTTTAATAAAGAAAAATGTTTAAACAGGGATACCATCCCGCTTTCAAAAAAGATTTAAAAAATCTCCCGCAGTCGGTTTTACAAAAACTTGAAAAGGCGATTGACTTAGTTATAGAGGACCCATCGCATTATGAGAACTTAAAGACGTAAAAAAATTAACCATTAAACATCTTGGAATTGAATATAGATTAGAGTTTACTGTTCTTGAAGATACGGTTGTATTTCTAATGTTCAAAAAAAGAGAGAATTTTTACGATTATCTAAAAAGAAGACTTAATTAATAACAAACAACTTTCAATTGCACAAAACTTTTGAACAGATTCGTGTAGTAATTGCCGGAGTTCAAATTGCCGCTCCGCTTGGGAGAGTTGAAGCGGTGTTTAAGATATTAGTTTAGAACAATACTGCGTAAAATTATTTTTCCCGGTGAATTTCAATTTTTCTTAAATACTAATTTCGTCAACTCATAATAAACTAAAAGATGGGACGGGGCTTCGGAGTCGGTGAGCTTCATCTCCTTAATCTCGTCACCGCGAATTGTTTTTGCATAATTGTTTTTCACATCGATCAAGATTGAAAACTGTTTTGCTTTTATTTCAATATAAATCATTTTCAAAGAATCGATGTGATTCTCGAATTTTAAAATTGTTGCTGCATCATCCCCAAGTATTTGAGATTGAGCTGTCAATTCAGCGACATTTTTATTAACTGAATAATTTCCAGTAAGCGGCTTGGGATCATTTTTGACTCCGAATTCAAAGCCGCCTGTTTCTCCTCTCTTGAATTGACTTTCTAAATCTGAACTTGATTTAAAAATAACATAAGGACCTTCAGCAGTTTCCCAATCCCCTGCAAATTTTAAATCGATTGGTTCAGTCTCGGTTCGACATCCAAGAATAATCAGAATTAATAAAAAGGAATAAAATCTTATCATAACTATCAGAAAATTTTTTGGGTGCAAAATATCAAATTGAATTGAATAAAATCTGAAATATTTTATTGTTGGAGACATCTGAAAAATTTGGTTAAACCCAAATTTGTCATTAGGTAACAATTTCTAATGACCGCCATTAGAAAAA
>CAZNDS010000499.1:0-1643 GCA_964571865.1 uncultured Ignavibacteriaceae bacterium
CCTCAGTTTTTATATATTGACATAATATGATTATATAGTAAAATAAAGCATAAATTCTATATTATTGGAGGAAAAATGAAAAACGTAAAATGGATAGTTGTAACAGTATTAGCAATTATATTCTACGCTAACGCCGGCATTATAATAACTACTCAACATCAGGATCTAAAGATTAAGGATGCACAACCAATGATTCAGAATACTTATCTGGAAAAAGATATGATTAGGATGGATATGAAAATCGATAAAAACGATATGACGACGATATTTCTTGGTGAAAAAGAGCTCTTCTTGATGATCGATCATAAAAAGAAAACATATACGGAAATGACCAAGGAAGATTTAGAAAATATCAAGAAGATGGCTGAGGAACTGGTGAAATCACTGAGTGAGGCGTTCAAAAATATCCCACCGGAAATGCAAGAAAAAATGAAAACTGCAATGACACCCGAGACAACAAAGAAATCAGAAACGGTTTACAAAAAAGTAGCAAGTAAAGAAAAAGTCAATAAATGGATATGTGATAAATATGAAGGCACTTTGGATGGAAATAAAGAATCTGATGTTTGGACTACCAATTGGAAAGAACTCGGACTACGGCAAGAAGATTTAAAAGGTTTTGACAAAATCGGTGAATTCTTTACTTCATTAACAAAAGATTTTCAATGGCAGTTCAAAGTAGGCACTGATGAAGAATCAAAAGAAATGTATTTCGGTTTTCCAGTTAAAACAATTAACTATGAGAACGATAAACCGAGTGATGAATATGAAATAAAAGAAATTAAACAAGAAGAACTAAAAGCAAGTTTGTTTGAGGTTCCTAAAGGTTATAAGAAAGAAAAATTTGGAGAAAAACCGGAATAAAATTTAGGTCAAAGTCATTTTTATATTATTGTTATAGTTAGTAGATACTGTACCTGAATTTTTGTTGTTTTCTTTTGAATATCAAACCAAATAATATTCCTATTACAAAACCTCCGATATGAGCAAAATAAGCAACACCAGCACCACCAGCTGCAGTTCCCAAACCCAAGATTAATTGTAGAAAAATCCAGAATCCAAGAAAGATATATGCCGGCAACATTGTAAATCGTATGAAAATTCCTAATGGTATCAAAGCTAATACCCTTGCTTTTGGAAATAATAATAGATAACATCCAAGCACGCCAGAAACTGCGCCTGATGCACCGATTGTTGGTATTGTTGAACCAGGTGAAACTAAAATGTGAGCAAAACTGCCGACAAGTCCTGAAAGAAAATACATAACAATAAACCAGAATTTACCCAAAGTATCTTCAACATTATCGCCAAAAATCCATAAATATAGCATATTACCGAGAATATGCCAAAAGTCTCCATGCAAGAACATTGAGGAAAAAAGAGTATAGAGTCCAGTTCCCGCTAATATATTTTGTGGTATCACACCATAGGAAATAACAAAGCTTCGTAAATCACGTCCTAACGACATCTCATAAATAAATACCGCAACATTCATCGCAATCAGCATATATGTTATTACCGGTCGTTTATTTGATGGAATATCGTCGCGTAAAGGCAACATAATAGAATATCAAAAATTAAATATCAAATATCAAAATGTAATCCAAAATAAGTAATAATATGTCATGCTGAATTTAGTTCAG
>CAZNDS010000500.1:0-618 GCA_964571865.1 uncultured Ignavibacteriaceae bacterium
TTATGAATGTTTCTTTTGGATTGAGCCCTTTTTCCCTACAATGATTATTAAAGTTCCGGTTCCATTTACTGGTGTCTTTGAATGGCCCCTCATACACCTTACTGAAAAACTTTCCTGAAAATTCCATATTCGCAGCCCCGGGAATTTCCTTATCCACCGCCAGGTACAGGTTCATGTTCCAGGATGAGGTATGTTCTGAAAGGCATAGCCATTCAGGAATACCTGCCCCGGATTTTCTAACTGTTGAATCAAGTCTTCTCATTACCGGGCCAAAATTCAATGGCATATACATAAAAGTACAGACATTGGATCGAATGAATTTTTTATTATTCCATTCAATGATTTTATCATCCCATTTTCCACTATCAAATTCGGGGCAGCAGATGTTCTTTTCTTCCTTTTTGGTTTCCATGGCAGGAATTAATTAGTTTAACATTATTCGGTATCCAAAAGAAAAAGTTACAGTGGTAAGTTCATTTTTAAAGTCTACTCCATAATCTCTTTTCAGCATATCCGTATAATCATCCACCTCGGCTTTTCTGAATGGTAGGATTAAGGATGTGGTCCAATAATTCTTTTTTCCCTGCCATAGGTTTTATAGATTTTTGTTTATATACT
>CAZNDS010000500.1:628-1143 GCA_964571865.1 uncultured Ignavibacteriaceae bacterium
AATAATTCTTTTTTCCCTAGTTGAGACGAAAATCAAGACCTATTCCTAGAGAAAGCCCGGAAAAGATTTTGTTCAGGTGTGTAGCATTTGTTACACCTATGGCTGCATTATAACCATACATTGCCAGTGCGTGTGGTGCAAAAAAGGTGGTAGCCTCATCTGAAATGAATCTGAATTTTAAACCCGCATTAAAGCCTAATCCTGCAAAAGCATATCCAACTCCGGCAAACAGCCCTATGCTTTTTTGCGGGTAATACATAATACTACCTCCCATTCCTCCATAATCCAGTCCAAAACCAATTCCCAGGGATGTTACATCAATTGTCGCTGGCGGCACGAAACTTGTCTGACCCTCTGCTTGTTGAATCAATAGAAACAAGCCAATTACCAGAATAAAAAATGCTTTTTTCATGTTTCATAAATTTGATTTGATAATATGTAATTGTTAGATTTTCCAGGACAGAAAGGATGCAATCATTTTACTACTACTTATTTAATTAATAGTAAAGGTAGTT
>CAZNDS010000500.1:1153-1630 GCA_964571865.1 uncultured Ignavibacteriaceae bacterium
GGTATAATGCAAATTTTATCCCTGCAAAATTTGAGTCATCCTTTTTTTCCAGGAAATTGCATAAATTGTTGCTTGTAGAAAGTAAAAATATTCGGTCTGTTTCAAAGCGGCCATTGTGGAAACATGATCAGGAATGTTCTGGTTGAATTGAATGCTTGTCACTTTGAACTCAATACTTTCAGAGTGTTTAAGTATACCAAGAACCTTATCTACATAAGTAGGTTAATAATAAAAAGTGCGCTGAAAATTACCTGAAATTTTATCTCTTAACCTGTAGGTTCAATCAATGTTCTGATGATTTCAGACAAGTTCCTGTTAGTCAAGTGTTTTTATCAATGAATTAAAATGTTAAGCTTCAAGGTTTTTCTGTGGCTTTGTCCGATACCAGTCGGAGAGATATTATCCAGATACTTATCTTAATGCGGTTTATAAAGAAGCCGCGAGGGTAGGTATAATAAACAGATAAAAAAAGTGAGG
>CAZNDS010000501.1:0-1628 GCA_964571865.1 uncultured Ignavibacteriaceae bacterium
CTTGCGGGCACAGGATTTTGAATCCAGCGCGTCTGCCAATTCCGCCACTTCGGCTTATTGTTTTATTAAGTGCGATGCAAAATTAATTTGAATTGCTGACAATCACAATAACGATCTAATCTAAATAATTTTTCATTTTACATTTTTAATTTTTCATTATTTAGTGGAGGTGCGGGGAGTCGAACCCCGGTCCGATGAAGAGCTCCAATAAACGTCTACATACATATTCTGCTTTTTGTTTTCATTTAAGAAACTCCAACAGAAAGGATTTTCCTAAATTAATCTGCTTAAATTTGGTCTCTCCCCTGCAGATGAAGTTTGAGACGAGTCTGTCATTTACGTCGTTTCATAAAATTCTGACAGACGAGAAAATTATGAAACGTAGCTGCGTAAAATTAGGCAGCTAAAGCGTAATTATAGTTGTCTACTATTTTTTTCCGACTTTTTAGCGTGCACTTCGGAAGCACGATATGCAGTTTAATGTCACTTCGACACCGTCGAAACCAATTTCACCCCCAATATCAATGAACAATTAAGAATCAACAATTAACAAAAATTCAAAGAACGGTTTACTTATTCCAGATTATATCTTCAACATTATTGATCTTATTCTCATAACGCGCGGCTACAAATAAATAATCCGAAAGACGATTTATGTATTTGATTAAAATATCGAGATTATTTTCTTCCGAATCAATTGCAATAATTCTCCGTTCGCACCTTCTGCAGATCGCTCGGGCGGTATGCAATTGATTTGCACCGATGCTTCCACCCGGAATAATAAAATTCTTTATTGGTTCTAATTGTGATTCAAGCTCATCAATTTTTATTTCGATATGATTTACATCATCGTCCGAAATTTGTTCACTATTTTTTAATTTTTCTATTTGGTCGCATGGAGTTGCAAGTCTTGCTCCGATGCTGAATAGTTTATTCTGCAATTGTGAAATAAATTGTTTTATTTCATCAGATTTAATTTGAACTAAAGCTAAGCCAAGGAAAGAATTCAATTCATCAACAGTACCGTATGCCTCGAGCCTTGGATCAGTTTTTTTTACTCTTTTACCACCGAAGAGACTTGAAGTCCCATCATCACCCGTTTTAGTGTAGATTTTCATATTCTAATAAATGGTAATTCTTGCAAATCAACATTATGATAATTTCCATTTGTGGTTTTGATCTGAAGTTTATCACCGTTTCCGTTGAGTTTAAGTTTTTTTGAGATAACCGCAAGACCAATCTGCTTCTTTAGTTTAATTGAATTTACAATTGAAGTAATTTCACCAACTTCTTTAGAATGGTATAACAATTTTAAATCACTCGGAACAATTTCATTGCTGAATGAAACACCGATCATATTCCTTTGAACTTTATCATATGTTTCTAATCGTGCTATCACCTCTTGCCCGATGTAGCAACCTTTGGTTGAATTAACGGCATTCATCAAACCAATTTCGTAAGGATTTACTGCGTCATTAATTTCATTCGGATATGCCGGATTCCCTTGTTCAACACGAATAAGTTCAAATGCACCTTCACCAATGAATTTTGTATCGAACATTTCTAGATTCTTGTGAATATATGAGATCAGAGAATAAACAGAATCCGTCGGAATAATTATCTCATAG
>CAZNDS010000502.1:0-1623 GCA_964571865.1 uncultured Ignavibacteriaceae bacterium
AGGAAAAATTGATTATGCAAAACTATTTTAAGTCACTCATTATAATAGTCATATTATTTTCCGTAATTGGTTGTTCGAAAGAACAAAATCCAGTTATTCCTTCCAGTACAGAAATAATTTACCCCTTGGCTGTTGGTATTCAATGGACGTATGATCGGCTGTATTCAACATTTAATTTTCGGCCAGTTCACGATAGTATCCCAAAACCTGCAGATTTTACAATCAGTATGAAAACTGACATAGTAATTTCCAGAGAGGAAACAATCCAAGGAGCAATTCAGACATTTGTTCTAAGGGACAGAACGTTTGATGGAGTGCGAACATACACAGGTGAATTTTATTATAATAATCGGGTTGATGGATTATATCGATATGCGAGCAAGGGAACAAGTCTTGCTGCACCAAAAATTTCCCAGAATAACAAAATATTGTTCAAGGGGAGAAATTTCGATCACATCAATGGAATTACGAGACTTATTGAAAGTGGATCTCATTCCAATTCTCCATCAATTGATTCTCTGTATTATGAGTACCCGCCACTGAGAAGTCTCCCCCGAAAATATCAATTAGGTTACCAGTGGACATTTAGAACTAAAAATAATCCATTCAGAATCGATAAGAAAATAATAAGTAAAGAGACTATCGAAACAAATTTTAGAAATTTTAAATGCTACAAAATCCAGTGGTTAATTGATTTAGATAATAATGGCGAATGGGAAAACGATATTGAATTTATTGATTGGATTTCACCTGAAGGATTGATTCGCCGAACAATATTATACAAAGATATTGCATGGATAGGTATTGATAACCCTAATCCAATCGGTTATTTTGACGCTAAAGAAGAAGTTTCGTTAACCAATTTTTCGATCAAATTAGATCGTCAGTAATGTCCTTTAAGCATTAAGCACGTATGAAAAAGCTTAAAAAATCTTTGACAATTTTATTTCTGGCGGGTACAATATTTTCAGGCTGTAAAGAGCTTAGTACCGACTGCCCAAACCTTTTTGAAATCAGACCACCCGAGAGTGAACTTGTTTGGGTAGGGAAACTCTTTTCCGGCGGAAGGCAATGCAATCCCTTTGAAGAATTTAATCCTCCGAATACCAAATGCATATTGAATCAAGCAGGAATTCCTGTATTCGACACCGAGATTGAACATCATCCGGTTTGCGCCGCGTGCATCTGTCCATCCTACGCAGCTACGCATCGTGCATTAATTAAAAAAGAACATCTTTCGTTGGCGGAACAATTAGGATTCTTACCTAAATAAGCAAAAACTTATGGGATAGTTACTATGAAAATTAGATTGTTCACCTACTTTATTCCACTAATGATAATTTCTTTCTATTTCGCTTCATGCGGAATTAACGATCCGTTTCCTTCCCCCGATAGTATTTATTTTAATTCATTTGAGAATGACTCAGATACAACAGGTTGGAAATATCTTAAACCGGAAATGTTTGTCGATGATCCATGCCCAGATGGCGGTAAAAAATCTTTGAAAATCGGCGGCGGGTGTCTTCAGCCTGTTGACTATTATTTTACAGCTCCTATAATAAAATCGGGCGAGTACAGAATTCAATTCGGGGCAAAAACCGTTATACTTACTCACAAAGAGAA
>CAZNDS010000503.1:0-1608 GCA_964571865.1 uncultured Ignavibacteriaceae bacterium
AAGGACTTTCCTTGTGTTTATTCAAATGGATTTGTTTTTACAAATGAGCTGGATGAACTTGGAAGCAGCAAAGAACAAGATAGTCATATTGCAATTGTGCATATAGATGGCAATGGAATGGGAAAAAGATTCCAGGATTGTAGCACGCTAAAGGAGACAAGAGATTTATCTGAAAGCGTAGACGCTGCGACCAAATGTTCTTTCAAAAATCTGCTTAACCACATAATTGAAGTTTATGACAAGATTAAAGATGAAATAACTCCTAAGGAAAAAGATCAAACTAAAATTTTCCCCATCAGACCAATAATTTTAGGCGGCGATGATGTAACCTTCGTATGTGATGGAAGACTCGGACTGTATTTTGCTAAAATATTTCTGGAAGAATTTCAGTCAAGAAAGGTTAGTGACAAAAAGCTGCTTTCCGCATGTGCAGGCGTTGCAATAACAAAGCTTAAGTGTCCATTTTACAAGGGGTATATGCTGGCTGAGGAATTATGCCGAAATGCAAAGATGAAAAGAAAAGAAATAAAAGATGACGGGTCCTGGATTGACTGGCACATTTCATACGGCGGTTTTTCCGGTTCGCTTGAGGATATAAGACAACAATATATTGTCCCGCAAGGTAACTTACTGATGCGTCCATATAAGTTGATAGATGATCAATCCAATATTAGTTTTAATGATCTTATAAATAACACCAAACACTTTTTCAAAAAAGAAAAAGGCAGACCGGTATTTCCCAATTCAAAAATAAAAGAACTGAGAGAGGTATTATCGCTCGATGCCGGCGCTGCCGAACTGCTAAAAAAACATTTTGATAGTAGAGATCTTATTCTGCCTAAAATTGGATTTGCTAATCTGCCCGATAAATTATTTTTTGAGAGACACACCCCATATTTCGATATGATAGAGTTTATGGAAATTTATCCAAAATTTGAACTTGAGGAGGTACAAAATGCTACAGTATAAAGTCAATATTAAACTCATTTCTGATGCTTTAATAGGTTCAGGTGAAGGTTACGGAGCTTTGATTGATTCTGATATAATATTTGATGATGTCGGAATTCCCTACATCCCTGCACGACGTATTAAGGGTTTGCTAAGGGATTCTGCATTTGATTCATTCGATATTATTGATACTGCATTTCACGGATTTATCAACAAGCAAGAAATTGAAATACTATTTGGAAAGAGGGGTGATACAAAACCCGCACCTATAAGCATCAGTAATTTTTTTATTGAAAAATATGATGAGAATTACGAATGGATTAAATATTACTGTTCTAATGAAGATTATCAAAATTTTATTTCTAAAGAATCTGTAATCAACTCATTTACAAGCCTGCGAAGACAAACCACAATTGAAGATGGTGTGGCTAAAAAGAATTCTTTAAGAACTATTAGGGTTCTGAACAAAGGCACGATCTTTTCGGGAGTAGTAGAAATTAAAGATGATAATACTGAGTTTCAAAAGATTTTAGCAGTGAGCTGTTATAATCTCAAATATATTGGCACAAAAAGAAAAAGAGGACTTGGAGAGGTAGAATGTACAATAGAAATTAACCCGTTTGGTTTAATAAAAGGATTGGAGGAATTATGCAACAATTA
>CAZNDS010000504.1:0-1608 GCA_964571865.1 uncultured Ignavibacteriaceae bacterium
TGAATATAATAATAATGGATTACTATATAAAATAATATATCCCTTAAACGGATATACTATTTTTGATCAGGGAAATCCTTCAGTACGCCAATGGCAAGCACATGTTAAGGATAAATGGGGAGAGAGCGCAATGACTTTTAATTATAAGGCAGTATATCCAATATCTCAGAAAACAGATTATGATAAAAATAACCTTGTTTTATCTTCTATAAATTACCAATATCCAAATGACTTTGTTTGGAATGGAGAAAAAGAAAATTTCTTTTCATCGCGAACTAATACAATAAATGCATTAAATGAAAAAATAGAGCATTATTTTATAACAACAGGAGATTCAAATCTTATTGGTAAAGAACATAAAACCAAGATTTTTGATTCTTCAAATAATTTATTGACAGAAACAATTCTTACATATTCAAATCAGGATTTTGAAAATGGGCTGAGACATGCAAGATTAAACGAAGAGCAAACAACACACTATTCGAATGGCCAGAGTAAAACAATAAAAACAACCTATTCTGATTTTGACACAAATAATTGTGATATGCCAAAAACAATCAAATATTTTGGATTTACAGATATTTCAGGAGATGAATCTAATGAAAGAAATGTATATTTAGATTTAAGTTCTGGAGGAAATTATACAAAATGTTTGTTAGAGGAAAAAATAATAAACAAAGTGGAAACAGCTTATTCGAAAGAAAAAAATTACTATAATGGGTTTGGACAATTAATAAAGAAAGAATCAATCGATATAACAAATTCAGAGAACAAAATAATTGTTTATTTTGAATATGATAAATACGGGAATGTAATAAAACAGATAGATTCACAAGGAAATTACAAAACTTTTTCATATGATCCTTATATGGGCTTTTCATATCCATACAGAGTAGATAATTCATTGTATGGATTAGAAACAAAGAAAACTTCAACTGGTTTTGGTTTGGTTACCGCAGAATGGGATGCAAATAGTAATGATAACAGTGCTGCATTTTATCAATTTGATTCACTATTCAGATTATCAAAAGGAAAAATTGGAAAAACCGACTTAAATTCAGGAACATTCACTATAGGAAGTCAATGTACCCCTACCCCAATTTATCCCACAACCTGCATTGATGGAACCCCAAGAGAAACATGTGTTGGTTTAATTTCTCCAGGACATCAAATTACATCCCCTATTATTGGGTTTATAATTAGAAATTTTTTATTTAAAATAACCGGATTGCCTATTCTTGAACATCCAACCCAAACAGAAGGAATACCAGCAAATGTAATGGTTACTCCAACGAAAGTTATAACCCAAAAAAGGGATAAACCAAATTTAGAAGGAATTTATTGCAATGATAAAGCAGAACTTATTTCAGATTGTTCAAGATGTGGTTGTGGAATCGACTTTACCTGCGATATAAGTTCAGGAAGATGCCTTAATACACAGATTTTTTTAAACCAATGCCCTGATGGAACGCAAATAGAATCTTGCAGCCCAACAGGAAAATTATGCAGAATTATCGATAATGTTCCAACATTAATTACTCATTGTCAATGTGGTGGGTGTCCACAAAGAACTTGCCGGTACCAGGCAGGGGACCAGTGTAAAATAAC
>CAZNDS010000505.1:0-1581 GCA_964571865.1 uncultured Ignavibacteriaceae bacterium
TTTCTAATGGCGGTCATTAGAAATTGTTACCTAATGACAAATTTGGGTTTAATTTTTCAGCATTCTATTTGTTAAAGAGAGAAAATTTAGAAGTAAATTATGACATAAAGCGAATATTTGTTTAATTAATTAAATTGGTGCGAAAGAAAATAGAGGATAAAATTAATGGAGCCCGGAAGCGTTAACTTAGCTATCGAAAGTAGCATTGCGAAGATTACTTTTTCTCATCCAAAAGGGAATTCGCTCCCCTCAGCAGTACTCAAAAAAATGACAAATAAATTTAACGATTTGAGAGAAAATGATAATGTAAAAGTAATCGTTCTACAGAGTGATGGAACAGGTGCTTTTTGTGCAGGTGCATCGTTTGAGGAACTTCAATCGATCAAAGATTTTGAAACAGGAAAAGAGTTTTTTATGGGATTTGCCCGGCTGATTTTGGCGATGATTAACTGTCCGAAGTTTATTATTGCTCGCGTGCATGGGAAAACAGTAGGAGGAGGTGTAGGTTTAATTTCTGCGGCTGATTATGCAATTGCATCTAAAAATGTTGCTGTGCGTTTGAGCGAGTTTGCTCTTGGTATCGGTCCGTTTGTTGTAGCGCCTGCGATTGAAAGAAAGATCGGAATAAGTGCACTCTCAAGCATTACTATTGATACTGAATGGAAAGGAGCTGAATGGGGATTGAATAAAGGATTATTTTCAAAAGTTGTTGATTCGGAGGAGGAATTAGATAATGCGGTGAACGACCTTGCAAAAAATCTTGCATCTCATAGTTTGGAATCGATATCGATGCTTAAAAAAATGTTTTGGTCTGGTTCAGAAAATTGGGAACAACTTCTTGAAAAGCGCGCCGAAATGAGCGGAAGACTCGTGTTATCGAAATTTACGAGAGACGCAATTGAAGCGTTTAAAAGGAAAAATTAAAGGCACGAATTAAAAGTAAAATATCTTTTCAAAACTTTTCTAATTTTTCCTTGAACAAAACCTCATTTTCTGGATTATACTCTTAAAAGAAGAATCCTTTTAAAAGTATTCTTAAATTTAATAGAAATCAGAACCGGAGGAATCCATGAAAATCATCAAGCTATTTTTAATCGCGTATTTTCTTTGTTTGCCATTATTTATCTGCGCCTGCCAACAAAACGTTCAAACAATCGAGCGGCCTGAAAAGATCGTCAGTCTGCTAAAGGTCGTCTACGATATAGAAACTTACGCCAAGCTGGCAAAACTTTGGAAAGAATATTATGATGAATTTCCTTCTGAAGATGCTTATGCAAATTGGATGTATGCAGCCAAATATGCGGACCTTTTTGAATATCAATCGCTTCTTGAAGACGGTTTGAAAAAATATCCAGCGAACCCAACTTTATTGTACCCATCCTGTATTGCGGTCTGTTGCAGATTATCAATTCAAGTTCTCTCGTTATGTCCCGACCCGCCTGCCACCATATCTTTTAACGTGGCGGGCAGGTTTCTATTCGTATGACGCTTCTTAATCGGGACTACTCGAGAACTTACAATATTTTGGGTTTTCCCGCCTGCCTTTTTCGATAGGTTGTAGCGGGCAGGCGAGTATCCCGA
>CAZNDS010000506.1:0-1579 GCA_964571865.1 uncultured Ignavibacteriaceae bacterium
GAAAGTTGATAAAAAATATGAACTGTATACAACTTCTTCTGATAAAATCAAAGTCTGTAGGTCAAAAAACAATGATGCACGCACACTTGAACCACAACTTGTTGCTTGCAACGAGTTAAATGTTCTGAATAAAATTTTAAATAAGAATTTCAACAACGAACATTCAATGGTGGATTTTATGAAAGAAAATAAAACAGAATGTGCCCTGAGAATTTTTGAGACTAAAGAAAAGGTTGAATTTCCAGATTATATCAATGAAGCTATCGGATAAAAATAAAGTAATTGTGGCTTGTGCGGGTTCTGGTAAAACTACTCGTATTGTAAAAGAAGCACTTAAACTTAAAGGAAAAAGAGTACTTGTCACAACTTACACGAATGAAAACCTAGACCAAATTAAAAGGTTTTTTATCGAAAAGGCGGGCTGCATTCCTTTTAATGTAACTGTTCAATCATGGTTCAGCTTTTTATTGCAAGATGGTGTTAGACCGTATCAAAATTATTTAACAAATCGAGGTAGAACTGAATCGATTTTATTCATTGATAATTTAAAGAATAATCATCAACTTAGACAGAAGGTGATGATAACACGAGAGACAAAAGATGAACACTATTTCACAGTAAAGAATTTTATTTACGATGACAAGGTGACTAAATTCATCTGTAAATGTAATGAACAATCAAACGGTTTAGTCATACAAAGAATTGAAAATATTTATAATAATATCTTTATTGATGAACTACAGGATTTCGCAGGATATGACTTAGACTTCTTGGGATTATTATTCAATTCTAATATCGAAATTATAGCAGTGGGAGATCCTAGGCAAGCAACTTTTAGTACAAACAAAGCTTCGAAAAATAGTCAATATAGAAGGGAGATATTTCCCTGGTTAGAGAAACAGAAAAGTCAAGATAAAATAAACATTGAGCCACTTAATGAATCTCACAGATGTAATCAGCATATTTGTGATTTTGCAGACAGCTTATTCCCAGAATTGCCAAAAACAGTTTCAAAGAATACAGCGATTACTGGTCATGACGGAATTTTCTTTGTGCAAAGTACTGAACTGAAAAAATATATTGACCACCATCAACCAGTTATACTTAGATACGACATAAGAACTAACACGCAAGGATTTCAGGCAACCAACATCGGCTTATCTAAAGGAAGGGAATTTGAGCGGGTCTTAATCTTTCCAACTCGACCTATGATTGAATTTCTAAAGACCAGAGATCCTTTGAAAGCGGGAGATAAGCCGAAATTATATGTAGCGGTCACGAGAGCAAAATATAGCGTGGCGTTTGTTGTTAATTCTATAACTTAGTTGAGAAATAAATATATTCAAAGCCCTTACCTTTTCTGTAATGAATATCTCCGACCCATTTTAGAAAAGCTTGTTTTCACCCACAATCCTCAGCATTGTACTTCTTCGCCTCTGGCGAAACTCCCTCAGAAATGAGAATAGGGTAAAGGGAGAGGGAAAATAAGCGGTTCCAAGTTTTCAATTATTTGTCACTGATTTTAGTATTCAGTATATTATTTCGAAAGGAAAAAGACGATGACTGACATTCCACGAAA
>CAZNDS010000507.1:0-1579 GCA_964571865.1 uncultured Ignavibacteriaceae bacterium
ATTAGATATAAAAGATTAATCTAATTTTTCAAATAATTTAACCATTGTTTAATTCTTCCACTTCGATGAGATCAGCTTTATCGACCTTCGAAATTATCATCTGAGCAATACGATCACCGCGATTAATGACAAAATCTTCTTTGCCAAAATTTGATAAAACTATTTTCACTTCACCGCGATAATCTGCATCGATTGTTCCGGGCGTGTTCAAAATCGTAATAAAATTTTTTGCTGCAAGTCCGCTCCTCGGGCGAATTTGTGCTTCAAAGCCAGAGGGAATTTCCATTGCAAAATCAGTTGGAATCAATTTTGTTTCGAATGAACCAAGCGAGACTGGAACTTCAACCGCCGCGCGGACATCCATACCAGATGAATCGTCTGTTGCATATTTCGGAAGCGGGACATCGGGGAATTTTTTTGAAAGCCGTTTTATCTTGATTTTAATTTTATCTCTCATCTGCGGGAATTATTCTGACTCAATTTAAACCATTCAAAGAAAAAATCAAACATTGAATTATTTGGCTTGAGCCAAAATATTTTTAATTTTAGGAAAAACGAAAGCATTAAAATGAAAAACCTATCTATCACACTGATAATTTCAATTTTATTCTTCGGCTGCATCAAACACAACGTTTCACCACTAACCAAAGAAAAAATTGAAAAAGATATTCAAAATCTTGCACTTGAATATGAAGGTATAATTGGAGCTGCTGCAAAAAATTTTAAAACTGGTGAAACTGTATTTGTAAATGCTGATTCACTTTTTCCAACTGCGAGCGTGATTAAACTTCCAGTCCTGGTTGAACTATTCTCTCAAGCGAAGACGAAAAAAGTTGATCTGCAAAAATATGTTACCATTCTCGATTCGGTGAAAGTCGGCGGTGCAGGAGTTCTTCAAAATTTTGATGGCGATACAAAAATAAAATTGATCGATGCAGCAGCTTTAATGATCATTCTTTCTGATAATACCGGAACGAATATCGTTATCGACCAACTTGGTAAAGAGCATGATGATAAGTTGGATGCTGTAAATAACCGAATGAAATCTCTTGGATTAAATAACACCAAACTCTTAAACAAAGTATTTTCTTTTGCAACCAAAAAAAAAACATATGAATCGATAAGATTCGGACTTGGTTTTTCTTCTCCGATGGATATGTTGAACTTACTTGAAATGATCTACAAGCATCGGATCATAGATTCCAACTACTCTGAAAAAATTATTTCGATTATGAAAAGACAAAAAGATGATTCAATGATTAGGAGATTTCTTCCTATTGGAGAAAATATTCAAGTTGCAAACAAAACCGGCGCTGTTGATCAGAGCAGAATTGATGTGGGAATTATTTTTTCTCCCAAAGCTGATATAGGAATTGCAATCTTTGCCGATCAAAGCAAAGACATCCAATGGACGCATGATAACAAAGCCCAAAACGCAGTGGCAAAAGCAGCAAGAATGATTTACAACTATTTCATAAAAATTGGATTGAAAAATTGATGTGAATAAAAGGGTTGTCCAGACTTTTCTCCTGTTTTCCGCATTGGGTCAGTTTTTATGTTGATTATTGTAAAACAAAAA
>CAZNDS010000508.1:0-1578 GCA_964571865.1 uncultured Ignavibacteriaceae bacterium
ATGAGCGCTGAAGAAATTTTCAGAAATTACGTACGTCATATCGGCATCGGCGGAATCGCAACGGCTGGAATAATCGGAATATTGCGTTCTTCAAAAATTATCCGCGATGCAGTTACGCTTGCATGGAATGAGATCTTCCATAAGAAATCAAGTGAAAAGAATGATATTCCAAGAACTCAGCTCGACATCAAAATGATGTTCAATGTTCTGCTAATTTTATTTGTTGCCATTTTGATTTTCGTTTTCTTTGCCGGCGGTGTTGTATTTAATCCGTGGCATGCATTCGTTGGATTGCTAATCGTTTTGATCATTGCATTTTTGTTTACGACTGTTGCTGCTACAGCGATTGCTATCGTTGGTACTAATCCGGTCTCCGGAATGACTTTGATGACTTTAATATTGTCATCAGTGATATTAGTTCAGATTGGACTTTCCGGAACTTCTGGAATGGTCAGTGCTCTAATAATCGGTGGAGTAGTCTGCACAGCTTTATCCATGGCCGGTGGTTTTATTACCGATTTAAAAATTGGATACTGGCTCGGTTCAACTCCAAAGAAACAAGAAAGCTGGAAATTCCTCGGTACATTGATTTCAGCAGCTACAGTTGGATTCGTGATTTTAATTCTAAATGAAACTTACGGTTTTGTCGGTAAAGGTTCGTTAGTCGCTCCGCAAGCTAACGCAATGGCAGCCGTAATTCAGCCATTGATGTCTAATATTCCGGCACCATGGATGCTGTATTTGGTCGGTGCTGTAATTGCATTGCTGGTAACTTGGTTGAAAATTTCTCCGTTGGCATTTGCGCTTGGAATGTACATCCCTCTCGATTTGAATACACCCTTGCTCATTGGTGGACTAATCGCACATTGGGCAAAAACTCGCTCGAAAGATGAAAAACTTAACATCGCAAGATTTTCACGCGGTACTTTAATCGCTTCCGGATTTATAGCAGGAGGCGCGTTATTTGGAGTCTTCAGTGCTTTGTTAAGATTCGCTGGATTCAATTGGATAAATGTCGAATGGGCGGAGACTCACGGAGCAGAACTACTTGCCCTCGTTATGTTCACTTTTGTTCTTCTTTATATGATGTGGGATACAATGCGTGCCAAAGTTGAATAGTAATTAATAGATTCAATGATTAAATAATTTAAAGAAAACCCAAACAGAGAAGCCCGGCCAGTCAGTTGACTGGTCGGGCTTTTTTCTACTTTGGCAATTATACGACCTCTCGAATTTTAATAGTCCTGTCAGAAAGACTTGCAGCAAATTTTAAACACGCTGTAATATCCTCAGGCTCGAGAGTTGGATACTGTTTTAAAATTTCTTCCTTGGTATCACCAGCACTTAAATATTCGAGAATTGTTTGAACTGTAATTCTTTTTCCTCTAATGGTCGGCTTCCCATTACAAATGTTATCATCAATTGTAATTCTATCTGTTAAATATGTCATTGTTCTTACCTTTTTGTTTCGGTATTAAATTAAGCATTAAAATAAATTAATAGGGGTATAAAAACGAGTCATGTCCTGTTTTCCGCAATGCAGCACCTTCACATATTGCTTTTTTCATCATTTAAGTC
>CAZNDS010000509.1:0-1577 GCA_964571865.1 uncultured Ignavibacteriaceae bacterium
TTCTTTCGTTTCTTTCAGTTATGCCAATTTAACTCTTCCTATTGAATTTTTCGGGATAATAAATCCAAGAAGAATTACTGGAACCAACACTGGCCATTACCCAAAACAGAAACTGATCCAGGTAAAGGTATATTAATCTGGCGTTGGATAGATGATGGCACAAAATATTTTAGGTTTTATAATAGACTAACTGCATCAATTTCATTAGAAAGTGCTCACGGCAAATGGGAATGGATTGATGATTCAAATATGTGGACTCGCAAATTCAGAAAGTTTATCAATGGTGAGCCAGTTCCAAACATTGTACATGGCTTGGACAGCTTAATGGTGCGGGGAAGCTATACATGGAAAGAAAACGGTATTTGGAAAGGATCGTGGAACGATTTTAGAGTAGGCAGTGACAATTGTTTATTTTCTCCTTTTACACCTCAAGATTTTTCATTTTATACAAACCCGAGTTCAAATCTAGTAAATCAATATGAAAACTATGGTAGAAACTTAATGAGTGGTTTTGCTCTTAAAAATTTCCGTTTAGAAAATGGAACAGCAAAGGTTGATCTTGTTAAAGGTAATGAAATTTATATTGTTGATAAAAATTCTACAATAAAAGCGGATAATCTTTACATTGATCATTCAATCACGATTACAAATGGAGCAACATTAAAGATAGCAGGCCCTTCAAAGATTTATCTCAGAAATGGTTCTCGCATTGACGTAACTAATGGGGGCACACTTGAAGCCGAAAATGTAACATTTGAATTCGATCCAACAAGATTCAGTTTTGGTATTTTTATCAATAACGGTGGCACATTAAAATTAAAAAGTAGTAAAATAATCAACTCTACTTTTGGCGTCTATGGTAGTGTTGGAACAAAAGAAATCAGAATAGAAAATTGTGAAATTAACTGTACCATAGGAGCAGGAATCGCGATATTCGATCATCTTATAAATAAAGTTTATTTAGTCGACAACAAAATAAGCTCACAAAGGTACGGCATCCTTGCGGTGAATCTGCCTGCTATAACAGTACATAATAATCAAATCAATGCAAGGTGGGGAATTTGGCTATATAATATCCAAAATAGCACCATTGTTAAAAATAGTATTACTGGAAATCATAATGAAAGCATCGGAATATTTGCATTATCAAGCGAAGGGTTATGTTTTAAAAACAAAATTCAGTCATTTTTCAGAGGGGCACAACTGGTTAGGTCCTCGTTCAAGTTAGGGCAAAATATTATTTCAGGTAATTTCCAGCACGGATTATATCTTGCCGAACAAAGTACGGCACATTTGGCTCCCAATACACCAAATCTTGATATGACCTCTAGCTTAATTTACGATGCTGCCGGCTTTAACAAAATTTTTAGTAATGGGCAAATGGATTATGGTTTTGGTGATAATTCGGAGATCTATATTGATAATTCGGAGTTAATATTCAATGGTAGTGCCAATGGTGATGATAGGGGTTATAATTCTGTAAAAGATGACAGGTGTGGTTTACCATTTAGCACGGCTTATTTAATATCTGGGACAAAATTATTTGGTGCATCTAGTACTTTACGTGCAGAATATAC
>CAZNDS010000510.1:0-1553 GCA_964571865.1 uncultured Ignavibacteriaceae bacterium
TTCCAAACGAAAAATTATTGACTATTTGTGCAATTAATTATTAGACTTTATATAATCAATTATGGACCAACAGAGTATTGAAATAAAAAATGAGAATTTGAATTGCAATTACATTCTCAATCCTTGTTATATTTTGCGTTCTGATGTAAATCGTATAATTTTCACACAGACCGGCAATCCAATATATCATAAACTTGGTAATGATAATTTTACCTCATTTATTTCTCGATTGCACGGGGTAAAATTATTGCAATAGTTGGTTATAGTGGTTCTGGAAAAACTACTTTGTTAAAGATTCTTCTAAGCTTTTATCCGCCTTCTGAAGGTTCAATTTTTATTAATGGAATTAACTTGAAATCGCTAAATCCAAACTGGTGGCGAGAACAATGTGGTGTGGTTATGCAGGATGGTTATATTTTTTCTGAGTCCATCGCACGAAATATTGCAAATTCCGATGGTGAGATAGATAAAGATCGCTTGGTGTATGCTGCTAAGATTGCTAACATTTTCGAAACAATACAGAGATTGCCACTCAAGTTTAATACAAAAATTGGTCAAGAAGGGCAAGGACTAAGTCAAGGACAAAAACAAAGGCTGCTGATTGCAAGAGCTGTTTATCGTAATCCTCACTTTTTATTTTTTGATGAGGCAACCAATGCTCTTGATGCTATTAATGAAAGAGTGATCATTGGAAATCTTCAGGAATTTTATAAAGGCAAAACGGTATTCATTGTAGCGCACCGTTTAAGTACCGTGAGAAATGCAGACCAAATTGTTGTTCTTAGTGAGGATGGAACTATTGCCGAAACAGGGAACCATGCCGATTTAATTAAAAAAGAAGGCGCGTACTTTCAACTTGTAAGAAACCAACTTGAACTTGGGGGCTAGCATGCAAATGAACCAGAAAGAAATAATTGAAATTAAAAGTGAGAGGGCACGCGAAGTAATAGGTCAAATTCCAGGCATTATTACTCGTTTTGGAATATCTTTATTCTTTATAATAATAGTTGGGTTTTTTATTGGGACCTATTTTTTCGAGTACGAGAATGTAATTAAAACTTCTGCAATTATTGATCAATCTTATGACACGACCGTTATTCAAATTAAAATCCCTCCGGGTGAAATCGAGAAAATAAAATCAGGTCAAAAGGTAATTTTGTCATTTGATAATATCCCAAATTTATATGAGGAAAATACATCAGTTCATATTCAAAATATACCTGAAATTATTCATGTTACTGAAAGAGAGGGTTTTTATTTAGCCAAAGTCATAGTTTTGGGTATTTTCCTGTCTGATAATGGAAAGGTCATTAAAATAGAGGAAAGAATAGAAGTTACAACAAAAATAATATGCGGTAAGGATAGGTTTCTAAACAAAATAATAAAACCATTCTTTTCAGTATTATGAATAAGTCCGCCACAATCTTTACCCCGAAATGATTTTATACATCAATCTATCTTTTCTACACAAAAATGTTAAAAAATAACTGGTTATTCCATAAAAACATATGATTATGATGAAACAGAGACTGGACAACTACAAAAAAATTGAG
>CAZNDS010000511.1:0-1550 GCA_964571865.1 uncultured Ignavibacteriaceae bacterium
CTCAAAGTATCAGGGATGCCATGGAAAAGCAGATGCGTGCCGAGAGGGAAAAACGCGCCATCATTGCCGAATCGGAGGGTACCAAGCAGGCCAAGATCAACAATGCCGAGGGGGACAAGCAGGAACTGATCAAGACGTCGGAAGGGGAGATGCAGAAACGTATCAACGAGGCCACCGGACGGGCCAGTGAAATTGAGCAGATTGCCACTGCAACGGCGAATGGTCTAAGGGCCATTGCCAAGGCCATATCCGAAGAGAACGGACTGAACGCGGTCAACCTTCGCATTGCCGAACAATACCTGTTGGAGTTTGGCAAACTGGCAAAAACCAATAACAGCCTCATTATACCAACCAACCTTACCGACATTGCAGGTGTGGTGGCTTCGGCAACAAAGGTCTTCAACGAAACGAAGGATAAAAAGTGATCGTTGAGAGAATCTATTGGGTAAATTAGCAGAATGGAAAATGCATAGATGCATTCAAATCCAATGAATTTCAGGTTTTTAATCCTGATATTCTTGATTGACGGATTAAAAATTTCTTATAATATGATGCAAATGCTGAATGGTTTTCCTTTTTCTTTACTTTTTTGTCTGCCACACAAAAAAGTAACAAAAAAAGTCACCGTGGATGATACATTTGCTGTATTGTAAGCTCAATTTTATCCGCGTATCCTAAGCCGTGCCGGATGAATCATGTTTGCTTTTTACATTCTTTCCCTACCGGCACTTCCAGGATACTTGCCAGTCCCGGCCCAATTAAAATCTCGCACAATACAACGCAAATTTCTCATAGCGGAATAAAAAGGATTGATTGGCCTCAGGGGATTTAGCCTGGAAATCAAGGATTTGATCTGCGTGTAGGGCCTGGTAAGTGATGTTTGTTGAACCGGCAGAGTTGCCTGATAATTCTGTGTGTGTCAGGAGAATTAATAATTCCATGAAATCTGATTACCAGTTTCATCGCGTGGTAAAATCAAATCCGTAGTATTTCCGGTAAATCCCGGGCAGCCTTGAATTCTTGCCTGCCAAAAGGCAGGTTTGTTACCCCGCCGAAGGCGGGCAGGTTTTTTTTCAAGAAAAAAGTACTGAAACTCCTAAAGGATAAAAAATTGATGCACATGCTGGTTTGTGGTAAATATTATCGGGTATTTTTTTAAAAGAATTCGGTAACAGTATACTTTACGGTTCAATTATTAAATGATATTGTTGTGGAAAAAGAGAGGACATCATTGGCGGGGCCTCTTAAACTATCAAGGTTCTTTAGAAGACTGAATGTTTTGATTGGTTAATAGTGCTATGCAATTCTTCAATAAAAAATTCATACTTTCATTTTCTGCCAATAAGTTTTGGGAATTATTAACGACATATTGTTCAGATGGTTTATTTTTAATCCTTTATTAAAAAAATGGAAACAAACAAAATTTCGCCGGTAGTGCCAACTGAACGCATTCAAATGCTGGATGTATTCCGTGGTTTTGCCATTCTGGGCATTTTAATGGTTAACATGCAGATTTTTTATAAACCTGTCAGTTTTATGATGCTTGGTTC
>CAZNDS010000512.1:0-1548 GCA_964571865.1 uncultured Ignavibacteriaceae bacterium
AATGGACCAAATACAACCGTTGGACGGATGATAATTACTTCCCGCGTAGGATCTTCACTCACCCAATCTTTGATGATTTCTTCAGCTTTAAGTTTTGAAGCGCCATAGTAATTATTCGGACAAGGTTGAGTTTCCTCGGTAGAAGGCTGATGTTCGCCATACACTGCGACTGAACTGTAGAAAATAAATCGCTTAATTCCATACTTTGTAGCACAGGTCAATAACTGTTTTGTACCCTCGCAATTAACTTGAAAGTATTTCTCTTTAGTGATGCCATAATCTTTATGTTCAGCTGCCAAATGAATGATAGTATCAGCCCCCTGCATTGCCTTCAAGACTGCATTCTCATCCAAAATATTACCAACAATTTGAGGATAATCGACATCATGATTTGTTTTAGGTATAAGATCGATTCCTCGCAAGGAAAATCCTTGCTTTAAAAGACTTTTTTGTAAATATCCTCCAATAAAACCAGAATCTCCAGTCACTAAAATTTTATTTTTACTCATCCAACGATCACTTTAATATAATTTGTGTTTCGAAAATAATTAGTTGAACCGAATTTTACAAATATTATTCTGCTCGGAGGTTTATTTAATGTGATATGTTCTGGCAAATCAAACGATAGATGGATTAACACTATATATGGCCCAAATAAAATCGTTAGCAATCTTACCCCATGTAAAGTTTTGAGTCATAACTTTATAGCCACGATCAATTCTCATCTTAACTTCATCACTATGATTCATAATATATTTTATTGTGCTTATTATTTCATCTACATCGTCTGCGAAAAAAATAAAATCACTACCTATTCGCTCAACTTCCTGTAAGCGTGTGCTAATTACAGGCTTTCGTTTTGCAAGATACTCAAAAAGCTTCAATGGTGAAACAGCATGCGACACTCTTGATTTATTAAACAGATTTAAGCAGATATCCATCCTATCTATTGCCCGCATTGCCTCATCATGTGGTAAAGCGCCGGTTAAAATCACATTGTTTAAATTTCTAGAATTAACTAAAGATTGTATACGTGGAAAATTCCTTCCAGAACCAACAAGCAAAAACTGAATATTTGGCAACCGCGCTGCTACATCAAGAGCGAGTTCAATGGCCATATATGATTCAAAAGCTCCGACATATCCCACAGTAGTAATTCTTTTTAGATTATCAGGATTAGATGCAGAATTGGTATTCTGAGTAGGTAAGTTACTTCCATTTGGAATAATAAATTTATTTTTATGTTGAATCTGGTTATATAAAGGAGTTGAAATACAAATTATAATATCCACTCGCTTGATTATCCATTCCAGCCATTTGTTAGCTAAATAGTAAATAGGATGTTTATTGGAAATAGAAAGCTCTGTTTGAAGCATTCCAAGAAGATCGTCTGCAAGATCAAGAACTGTAGTTGGTTTTGTTCCAATTAAATATACCGCTTGTGGCAGGTTGTAAATGTACAATAAATCTATCTTCTTCGTTATAAAATATTTTTTTACCTGTCTTCTCGATCTTAGTGTGAAGTAAAATTTTTTGATCAGTTTTTCA
>CAZNDS010000513.1:0-1547 GCA_964571865.1 uncultured Ignavibacteriaceae bacterium
GGCCATATTCGCTCTTATTCGATAATCGGCTTGATGCCTGTATTTTTGGAGGGAATCAAGATGAGTTCCATACTGGGCGATCCGTTCGTTTTTACTTTGCTTCATTCCAGTAATAATAGTCTTGTGGATGTCTCTTCTGTTTTCAAGTTCCTTCTTCAGCACGTTTTCTATTTTGGACCTCGTTGCTAAGAACACTGAATAGTATGAACGCCCGATCGAAGTCCTGATCTTTGATTCAAATAAATTATCCCTGGGAGCATCCTTTAGGTTTTCTGCTAGGTTTAGGAAAAGCTTGGGTTGAAACATTAGACTGGCTCTATACTAATTGAAAAATAATTTCTTTTGTCTGGTTTTATTTGAGATACAAATCTCTTCGCGAAGTTTTTCTGGTAACTTAAGAATTCATCTGGCGTCACTTTCAAATAACAACGAAATATTAACGACTCCCATTGATCAGATTCGGGATCAATGACCAATTCCAATTCCGCTTGATACTCCTTATTTCCAAATACCTGCTTGGCAATATCAGTGATGACTCCAGCCTCATTCTGTATCCGGTGCTTTATAATAAAAGCCAATTCCGCATCTCCAGTGACAACAAAGTCCTTGTTGATTTTGTTAAACTGTTCGGATAAGAAAACCTGGCAGTAACTTTTTAGTGAATGTACAAAGGCTTTTTCAGGAATAGTGGTGAAGATAGGTTGACCTCCTCCAATCTCCATGGAGTCGATTACCTCACGACCAGTTGTTTCAATTGTCTTCCAACCTCCGATATTTAAGAAACAAGCAGAAGAATTTGATAATTCAACAATATGGTACTTCACAGGATCATAAATAATGTTGTAATAATCGTCCAAGACATGATTGCCGATGGATTTGTAATTATGTGAAGCAGCGCGTAAGAACGTCTCAATCGGGATAATTTCCATATGATTCTTTCACCTTTGAATTAATTTGAAAACCTCGGTACTAAAAAAGTTCTGTTGTTGGATGACTATATCCAGAAGCTCACTTGGTTTAATGGGACCTGGCTTTATTATATTAAGATCGACATAATTCTCTTCCAGGTTAGAAAACCTGGGTTCAACCTTAAGATCATATCTGGTGTTGCTAGTGGTGAAAACGAGTCTAAATCCCATATGGAATTTATTATCGGGTATCAACTGGGATAGCTCAGCAGGGATCACTACTTGGTGAACAAACAGCATTCTTTTCCCATCCATGAATTTAGCCTGAAAATGTGAAACGAATCGTAGATTCAGTTCTTTGATTTCTAATATTTTACATTCAGTATGGTACTGATTTGCCATCTGGATTAAAATTTCCATGTCTTTGGAAAAATCTGCTGTCTCGATGTCTTTTAGAAAGATTCCTAGAGGGTTTATCTGTAATTGCCCTCCCGACTCTCGTCTGAGAAATATCATAGGGTTTGCCACTTGCTGAATAATTGGAAATAACTGGAAGGCTCTCACGAAAATATTTGAAAAAGCATCAGTCGGTATCAAACTTTCTAGTGGAGAGTTTACAACGTTAAAGTTAAAAGATTT
>CAZNDS010000514.1:0-1547 GCA_964571865.1 uncultured Ignavibacteriaceae bacterium
AACAACTGCTTATGCTGCACAATCAATGGGTAATTTTTCTTCTCAAAACCCTCATGTAGTAAATTTATCAGTTTCAGCAATAATAAATGTACATACTACTACCGATGTTTATTTAGATGTTACGGCAAACCAGTCAGATAATATTATTATTGCTGCTCCGTCTTATTCCTCTCAGGCGGTAGGTCAACTAAATTATCTTAGAATAGTAAGACTTTCAGATTATGTTGCTCCTTCCGGAACATCATCATCATATTTATTTACATATCCTGTTGGAGGCGGAAATCAATCAGCTAATGTAAGATTTAATACAATGTGGTATGTTTCAAGTAAACCAGGCTGGATAACACTTACTCCAGTTACATCTGGTATAAATGAACGTATTACTGCAACAGCAACAAATAACTTCACCGGATTGGTAAGAGAAGGAGATATAGTGCTTAGATCACTTGATAATGGAGCTACTGTAACTATATCATGTTATCAAGATAATGTTTAAAAATTAATAATTATAAATATGAAAGTGAATAAAGTAATACCTGAAAAAACAATTCCATCCTTTGAGAGGAATGAAACTATAACGAATATTAACCTTGATATTAGAAACAGAATTGTTATGATTACAACTATAGACAATAATGATTATGAACAATCTTACACCGTGAGCTATGGTAATGAATGGAATGGAATGACCATAACTCAAAAAAATACTGTTATTGCTTTTTTTAAAAGAATTGTAAAATTAGCATTGAATGTTACCGATCAAGACATTGAAGATTAAGTTTGAAAGAAAATTACTACATTTGTTGTAACACTAAATTAAGAGCTATGAAATACGAAACTTGTTTTAGAATTTTAGAGGGGCTGAACGCAATTAAATCCCCTGGTTTCTCCGAAATTAAAGATCTGGAGAATAAGAACGCATACATACCTTCGGCAAAATTTATGTATGCGGTTGCAAAGAACAAAAGTGCGCTGGAAAAAATTATTGCAGATCTAAGAAAGACGATTGAGCCCGCACCAGACTTCAAGGAATATCAGGAAAAGAGGGAGGAGCTTAACCGGAGGTATTCAAAAAAAGACGAAAACGATCAGCCGATGAAGGAGCTGTTCTATTTAGGTGATCAGCCAGCAGAAAGATATATCATCCCTGGAATTGACAGCGAAAAGAGTGAGTATTCAAAGGCGTTTAAGCAGCTTAAAGCTGATTATAAGGATGCCATAGACGCTTATGATGCGAAGATAGCTTCTTATGGCAAAATGCTACAGGAAAGCGCAGACAAAGATTTTAAGCCGTTCTTTATTGACATGGAAGAGATACCATTGGGCCTTTCTTCCCTGGCATGGGATGGGCTTTATTATATTATAAAAGAAGATGTAAAGAGCGAGACCCCATCAAAAAAAACATAAGCCATGAAATTGTTTGAGATGTATAGCCTGGTTGGTTACATTACCAATAAAGATTACGAAGGTAATGTTGTAAGTCCCGAAGACTTCAAGAGACTTGCAAAAGTGGTCAACATGGATTTGTTTAAAATTAAAACCGGCAA
>CAZNDS010000515.1:0-1541 GCA_964571865.1 uncultured Ignavibacteriaceae bacterium
ACACGCAGGTACAGTTATCTCGCTTAAACACCACATACCTCTTCCGCTGCCAGGCATCCGACTTTAAATACACATTGCGGTAATAATCCCGCCGGCGGGCACGCTTCCAATTCCACCAACAGCGCTTAACACCAAATACGGCAAGGAAAAGGAGGAGTATGAAGGAGATAGTTTCCATGGCAAAAGACTAATGGTCTTTTTTTGCTGGTAGGCACTGGTTCGCCTGCGTCAGACTAATGGAAGTGATAGTGATTAAATCAAAATCCGGCTGCTCTCATAATGTCATCCAATTCCCGCCATTTTTTACCAATGGAAAAGGTGGCTGCCTGCGAGGGTTCAAATCCCTCTACTAATAACTGGTGCATACCCAGTCTCTTTATTCGTTTTTTCAAAATTGTTCCGGATTTGTTTTCTTCAGCGACCATTCCGGCATAGATAACAGTAAACCAAATGTCCATTTCTTCTGCATCACCTCCGTAAGTATTTGAAATATAGGCAATCAGTTCCAAAATTTTATTATCGAGTTTTGAATTAGTCTGCTCATAAATTGATACAAAGTCAGAATATACCTTTTCATGTCCATGAATGGACCCCATTCGTTGAAAAATCTCAAAATACTCTGTATCACGCGGGGCATGCCTTTCCTGGCCGCTGCGTGTCAGATGAACACACCATTCATCAAATTTTCCCCGGTCGAATTCAACCATGTGTAGGTTCCTGACATTTTTAATAAGGGTAGGCATAAACTGATGTTAAACAATTTTATAACGACTGCACTTTGTAAGCTGGATACTGTTGTAATCATTTGGATCATTGAACTCAAATTGCCAAATCGAGAAGATGTTTTCTCTTTTTTCAAAAAACAGGGTATTTACTTTTTTTTGTGTGTGGTGTTGCCACTGGCGATAGGGATAAAAGAGATGACGGATTATAATATTGCTTGTACTGCTGTTTTTAGCTTCAATCAATGCAACCTGATCTCGACCTTCATAACCTGCATCAACCTCAGTTTGAACACTTTCAACTAAAAGTTTCTTACCTCCTACAAAAAAGTCAAATTGAGGTGTGTATTTTCTGCCGCGTATAGTCAAAACAAGAGTTTCATCATTTAAAAAGGTTCTAAGCAAACTCGTTGCGTATGCATAATCCAGTTGTTGCATTTCTGAATTCCCAATCAAAGATGTTTCTAATGTAAAGCCAAGTTTTGAGTTATATTCTTCAATATCCCGGTTGACAGCAGGTATGTCAACATAACCTTCACCTTTCAGAATGGCATATTGGCCATTTTTTACCGGTAATAAAAAGAGATTATTTTCAATAAAAACCTGTGGACGGGCCTCTCTGGAATCTTGCTTACATATGATTCGTACCTCTTTTTCATTGGTTTTATTAAAATGAGTAGTTGCTACCTTTATCATTTCAGCAGTAATGAAAAAAGGCTCTTTTTTAAAATTGTGTTGATGAATTTTATGTTTATCAAAAATGCATTCCAGGAAGAATCATTCATATTACCCTTTTTATTGCATTTAGTAGCATTGCAC
>CAZNDS010000516.1:0-1527 GCA_964571865.1 uncultured Ignavibacteriaceae bacterium
CGAATCTCTATGATGAAGCGAAAAGCCCCGAGGACGAGTCCGGTCAGCAGCGATGCAATCGCCCCTTTTCCGTTCACTCTATTCCAAAAAATACCAAAAAGAAAAACTGCGGCAATCGGCGGTGAAATATATGCTTGTACACTTTGAAGATAAACATACATTCTTTCATCGCTCAATAATCCAATGAACGGGATCCATAACAATCCAAGTAAAACCATAACTCCCGTGGCGAGCTTGCCGAATCTTACGATTCTTCGTTCATCGGCGCTCGGACGCATTCGTTTGAAAATATCAATCGTCAAAAGAGTCGAAGTTGAATTGAACATCGCACTTAATGAAGACATTAAAGCAGCGAGCAGCCCGGCAACGACAATTCCTTTCAATCCAGATGGAAGGAGTGTAGTAACCATCCATGCATAAGCTTTGTCTCCAGTCACCTCTCCATTCGAAAGACTGTATGCGATCACACCAGGAAGAACTAAAATAAATACTGGAAGAATTTTCAAGAAGCCTGCGAAAATAGTTCCGCTCTGTGCATGATCGAGATTGCGAGCACTCAAAACCCGTTGTACGATATATTGATCCGTACACCAATACCAAATTCCTAATATCGGTGCACCGAAAATTATTCCCGTCCATGGGAAATCTGGATCGCTCATCGGTTTGAACATACTCCAAAAATCCTGAGGCGTGTTTGCAACCACTGCTTCCCATCCGCCGGCTTGATTCAAGCCAATTAGAGTGAGTGCAACTGAACCGAAAATCAAAATGAACATTTGAACAAGATCAGTGTAAATTACTGCAGCAAGTCCGCCAATAATCGTGTACAAACCGGTAATCAATACGATCACAATTGCAGAAGTGTACATATCCCATCCAACGACTGCGTTAAGCAGTATCCCGCCTGCATAAAGAGAGATTGAAATTTTTGTCAGGACATAAGCTATGATAGAAACAAGACTCAGATAGTATCTCGAAGCTGAATTGTAACGACGCTCAAGAAATTCAGGCATTGTGAATACACCCGATTTCAAATAAAAAGGAGTGAATACCCATCCGAGTATTAGAACAATTAAAACTGCAAGCCATTCAAAATGTCCGACTGCAAGTCCCGATTTTGACCCGGTGCCTGCTAATCCAAGAAAATGTTCGCTTGAAATGTTCGTTGCAAAAAGTGACGCTCCAATTGCAATCCAGCCGACATTTCTGCTTGCGAGGAAATAATCTGTGCTCGTTTTTCCTTTTTTCCTGAAGTAGTAGCCGATTGAAAGTACAATTATAAAATAGATTATTACAATTGAAAGGTCTAAGCTAGAGAAAGTTGTCGACACTTGCAGCTCCTTGAATCTGAAATTATTTAGATTGCGTGCAAGTTAGTTTTGCGAACCACAAGATGCAAGATTTCAGATTTGAGAGTTTGAACATAAATCATCAAAATTAATCATTCTGATCTGCTTTCCAATTATTACTATTTTTCCTGTTTTCCGCACTTTTTAAGGAAGTAAAAAAAAGTTTAGTCTTTTGCTT
>CAZNDS010000517.1:0-426 GCA_964571865.1 uncultured Ignavibacteriaceae bacterium
GGCTCCCTCCTGACTGAATAGTTTTCCCTCAGTAATTCAAATGAACCGGGTGATCTTTTCAAATTATCAGAATCTTTCAGGATTCTATAGGCAAAATTGCTAAGTTCATGAAAGATCTTCCCGATTGTTTTATTTGAGCAATCAAGGTTCAATAAATGACTTTCAGACAGTGGAAGAGAACTGGGAAACCAATTATTCAACCCCAAATCAAAAAACCTGCTGATTGACTGAACACTCATTGCAGTTCCATTGGCTTTTCCATCGACAGAATAGCCTGCAATATGTGGAGTGGCAATATATGATAGCCTTAAAAGCTCAGAGTCTATCTCAGGTTCATTCTCCCAAACGTCAATTACCGCACCTCCAGTTTGCCCTGATTTCAGCGAATGAACAAGACAGGACGTATTCATAACTTCTCCTCTTGAT
>CAZNDS010000517.1:436-1522 GCA_964571865.1 uncultured Ignavibacteriaceae bacterium
AGCCCTTTTTCATCATGGAGAAGAATTCACTGTCAGCCATGTGAAAAGACTTATCAGGGCCATAATTGCTTAATGGAACGTGCAATGTAACAATATCTGCTTCATTAAGGAGTTTTTCAAGCGGTACAAAATCATCTGTCTTTTCAGTTCTTGCCCTTGGAGGATCATTTAATAATACCCTGTAACCCAATACCCTGGCCAGGTTCTCTACCTTTTTACCAACATTCCCCACACCAATTATTCCAATCGTTAAATCATCGGTTGGCTTATTCTCTGCTTTCATAATTTCAGCCAGTGCCGATGAAATATACTGTTTTACAGTTGCGGAATTACAGCCTGGCGCATTTGTCCAATAGATTCCATTAGCATCGCAATAAGCCGTATCAATATGATCGTATCCAATAGTGGCCGATGCAATCATCTTTACTTTAGTTCCCTCCAATAAATCCCGATTGCATGTTGTTCTTGTACGAACAATCAATGCATCGGCATCTTTAATCAGCTCTTTCTTAATTTCCTTTGCCGGTAAATAAGTAATTCGGACCACTTTATCCAGCGCTCCGTGTAAAAAAGGAATTTTATTATCGGCGACGATATTTATCAATACAGTGTAATTTTCTGAAATTTTCAGTCAATAAATTTTTCCTTACACGCCCACAATCCAATCGCAGGGTTTGATATAAAGTATATCTCTTCATCGTTGTTCAACCTGTTTAATCCATCCTTCAAGTTTTCAGGATTATAAATTTCAAGCATATCCTTCAGTTTAGCATAACCAAGATTCACTGATTTAATTTCCTCTTCAGTCAGATATCCCGGGCAGTATGTAATAGTGAACCTGTCCTCGGCAGATCCATGGATCAGGTGTGCTGCTGCGCTCAGATTGTTCTGCAGGTCATTATTTTTGCTCGTAAGTTCAAGTATTTCAGGAGTAGTGAGGTAACCATATTTTCGAATCAGGGTATCAATCAGTTTGTCCTCACCAAATTCCTTTAGTCCCGGCGCCAATACAACCAGTTCACCCCTATCAGCAATTGCCAGCCGGGTGCGGTATATACTTTTATTACCCAGCCATGTGCTTTTAAA
>CAZNDS010000518.1:0-236 GCA_964571865.1 uncultured Ignavibacteriaceae bacterium
TGTAACATCATTGCTATTCCCAATACGGTAAATAGTTTGGGAGTAAGACAGTTGAAAACTAATAATCAGTAGGAAGTTTACAATAAGGAAGTTAAGAATTTTCATCCGTAAATAATTTGTTTTTAATTTGTCGGATGGAACTCGCATGATGAATTTTCATCCGTGTTTGTGTTTTGCGAATCATGCTCGTTTCATCCGTAAATAATTAGTTTTTAATTTGTTACTGCATATGCGGG
>CAZNDS010000518.1:246-1519 GCA_964571865.1 uncultured Ignavibacteriaceae bacterium
TAGTTTCATAATTTTTGAATAGATTATCAAATGTATAAAAAAATCAATTTTTAATCAATAAAAGAAACATAATAAACCATACGAAGATTCAACTATCAAATGCGACATTTTTATGAAGCTAATTTATAAAAAATTTCGACAGGGGTTTTAAATCCCAGTTTCTTCCTTGGTCTTCTATTAATTTTCACTTGAATTGTCTGTATTTCATCATCAGTTAGATTTTTAAAAATTGTTTTTTTAGGGATATATTGTCTGATTAACTTATTCGTGTATTCACTTAACCCCCTTTCCCACGATGAATAAGGGTGTGCAAAATATACTATTGTTTCAAGTTTTTTGGCAATTGTTATATGGTCGGCAAATTCACTTCCATTATCAGCAGTAATTGAATGAATGTGTTTTTTATACGGTAATAACATATTTACAAGTTCTTTTGATAACGCTTTACTTTCTTTGCCCTTAGCTAATCGTTTCATCATAAAAAAACCTGTCGTACGTTCAACAATTGTAACAATAGCCCCTTTGTTTTCTTTACCTACGATTGTGTCAATTTCCCAATCTCCAAAACGTTCTTTATTATTAATAAGTGCCGGTCGCTCATCGATAGATATTTTGTCTTTAATTACAATATGTTTGCCACCAGCAGGTCGCTTGCGATGTTTTAATTTATGTCGCAGATTTTTATACAAGGTGCCACCATTAAATTTATCTAAACGAACATATTGATATATTCTCTCATGGCTTACCATTGGAATATTGGAACGCCTACAATGACCCACAATCTGCTCAGGCGACCATTGCTCTTTTTCAATATAATAGTCAACTGTTTTTTTCATTTGTGAATCGAATATTCGTTTATGTTTAAAACGCTCTTTTTTATCATCACTTAATGATTGTGCATACAGACCTCTATAAATACCCCGCTTTGTGCTATTACGCTTAATCTCTCTGTAAATAGTAGATTTGTGAACTCCCAACTCGTTGGCAAGGTCTATTTTAGATTTACCACACTTAAGATATGCTTCTAATTGGTATCTTTGCTCTTTGGTTATATGTTTCATTTGCAACTTATTTTTGGCAATTTAGGTAGCAAAAATCGGAACTTTATCCATTCAGAGAAAGATACAGAGATATTTATTATCTCTGTTCTTTCCTGAAAAATCAACTTTGCTTTTTCTAAATCGCGATTATAAGTCGCATTTATTAATTGAACTTAATTGGTATTGCTCTTTTCCAAATAACAACTATTATTGCAAAGCATTTAAAAAATAGA
>CAZNDS010000519.1:0-1516 GCA_964571865.1 uncultured Ignavibacteriaceae bacterium
CCAACTGTATGATTAAATACTTTGACTATCTTATCGTTAGTTAGTTTCAAAATCTCCCCTCTTAATCCTAGCCATATGTTTCCATTTTTATCTGAAACGACCGAGCTTACATGAATTGGATACTTTCGTTTCGCAGTGAATATTTCTGTGTACTTTCCATTTTCATATTTCATTAACGCTTTATGTTGTCCTATCCACATAACATTATTTTTGTCGTAGAACAATGAATGCACTTGAGTCCTGTTGCTTGATGTGATTTTAGTCTGCACAATCAAATCGCCGTCTGGTTCGATTTTATACAAACCCGACCAGCCGCCGAACCAGGCATTATTTAAATGATCTATTTCTCCTGTGAGAATAGATGAATTGATAAGACCATGCTGTTCAGTAAAGCTGATCATATGACGATGATTTAATTTAACGGTTCCATTTGCGGTCGCAATCCAAATTGAACCTTCTCGATCTTTAATTATTTCGGATATTGATTCATTTCTTAAGCCATGTTTATTCCGAATTCGACTTATACCATCTTCATCTATAATAAAACAGCCTCTTGTGGTGCCTACCCATATTCGTCCATCATCATCCTCTAACAAAGCGTGAGATTTTACCGGATCAAGGAAGTCATCAGGAGAAAGCAATCGAGTAATTTTTCCATCATTATAAGAGAATACACCTCTATTTCTATTATTAATCCCTTCTACCGTACCCCAAACAACAGAGCCATCTTTTCTAAGCCCAAGTGAAAGCACCACTTCGTTGTGAATTTTTTCTGAAGAGATAATACTTTTGCTTTTATAAGTATATTTTGTAAGTCCATTGCCAGCAATCCAAATCGATTCATTAATATCTTGTAATATCTTATAAGCCCAGTTTTCAGTCAGTCCGGTCTCTTTGTTTATTAATTTAACTGTTCCATCTGTATGAATAATCGCAACCCCTTGTTTGGTTCCAATCCAAGTATTTTTCTCCTTATCGACATAAATTGAATAAATAGAATCGCTTGGTAAAATCCCATCCGATGATTTCATCCATTCTATCCTTGGTCTATTGGATTTTATTTTAGCAATACCGGATCCTTCAGTTGCAAGCCATATATCACCTTCTACACTTTCATCTATATCTTTAATAATATAGTGTTTATCTGTTTGAGTGAGATACGATGTAAATTTATTCCCATCATATTTACTTGCCCCGCCAATACCTCCAAACCAGATAAAACCTTTTGAATCTTGAAAGATGGTATTTAGTGCAGATGGATTTAAGCCATCAACAACGGAGTAACTTTTAAATGAATATGACTGAGAGTAGATCGCTGAAACAAAGTAAATTGAAATAAAAAACAAACAGATTGCAGAGCGGACAGTAAAATCCTCAAGAAATCTTGCGATGTAATTTATATTTATCCTCATCAGTACAAACCACCAAAATTGTAATTCGGCAACAATTAAGCACCCTGCATTTTTGTGCGAAGTTAAGAAAAGTTTTTTAATAAGAGCAAGAGATATCTAAATAA
>CAZNDS010000520.1:0-1513 GCA_964571865.1 uncultured Ignavibacteriaceae bacterium
GTTGCAACAACTCCAGACTACAATTGGATTAGCAGAAAAACAAAAAAACAAGTTAAATATCAAGACTATAGAAAAAGAAAAAACATTTTAAAACAAACAATTTTCTATGCAATTATTATTTTAATTACACTTATGGGAATTGTATTCACTAATAAATCTATATTATTAGCAGATTACTATTTTAACCAGGGAATGATAATTGCTGATGTTGATAAAGATGTTGATAGACCAAGTTGTCAAGAGTCAGTTTATTATTTTGAGAAAGCATGCAATTTAAATCCATTAGTGGAAAGGTATCATTTTGAATTAGGTCTTTGCTATATCAATTTAGGCAAGTTTGACTTAGCAGAAAAAGAATTTTTAAAATCTCTAAAATTTAAACCAAATTATACAAGTTCCCTTCATAATATAGGACTTGTTTATTTTAACAAAAAAGACTATATCAAATCTATTTATTACTTAGAAAAAGCAGTAAAAATATTAGATGTTGCAAATCCTACTGATTATGAAGTTTACCATCTTCTTGGATTATCTTATTCAAAAAAGGGACTTACTGATAAAGCAATAAATTCTTTCAAAAAAAGTATAAGTGCAAATGCTAGTTGTGTAAAGTGTCATTTTAATCTTGCAGTGGAGTATTATAGAAAAAAGGAGATAGATAAATCAATTCGACATTTTAATAAAGTTATAGAATTAGAACCAAACTCAGAAATAGGAAGAAAAGCAAAAGAGGCGATTATTTATATTAAAAAACAATGGAATAATAATGTTTATCAATAGAATTAATTACATTATAAAAATTATTGAAAATAAAAAGTTAAAAAACTCTTGAAAAATTAAAATATGATATAGAGTGATAAAAATGGAGGTATTAAAATGAGAAAAACAAAAATTATGTCTTATCTAAGCATGGGAATTGTAATTTTAAGTATTTTCATTCCCATTCTTTCTTACTCACAAACCTTGAAATGGCAATACTCTACTGGAAGCAATATAAATTCTTCTCCAGCAATAGGTTCAGATGGTACAATTTATGTGGGAAGTGGTGATGGTTATCTTTATGCCATCTATTCATCAAGTTTAGGTTTAACAAATTCATCCTGGCCAAAATTTCGTCAGAATAATCAGAATACTGGTAGAGTTCTACCTATAGCACCAGATACCACCTCACCTGCTGCAATCACAGACCTGCAAGCAATAATTCCAACGCCAAATTCTATTACTCTCACCTGGACTGCAACAGGTGATGATGGATTGACAGGAACTGCAACTACTTATGACATTAGATATTCAACAGATTTTATTGATGAGACAAATTGGGATTTTGCAACACAAGTTATTGATGAGCCAGCGCCAAACCCAGCATGGTACAGAGAAAGTTTTACTGTAACAGGACTTTCTCCTGACACAACATATTATTTTGCAATAAAAGTAGCTGATGAAGCACGAAATTGGTCAGGATTATCTAATGTAGCAAGTGCAAAAACTTTAATTTTAGATACAACACCACCTA
>CAZNDS010000521.1:0-1511 GCA_964571865.1 uncultured Ignavibacteriaceae bacterium
TTTTAGTATAATCACATACGTAAATTTGTTGTAGTTTAAATTATTTTAATTCACTTATTAATAAAACAACATAAAGGATACATTATGAAAAAATTTTCTGTAATACTTCTATTACTATTAATTATTACAAATTTTACTGATGCTCAGGAAGCCAAACAAGCAATT
This sequence comes from uncultured Ignavibacteriaceae bacterium, assembly GCA_964571865.1. GTDB lineage: Bacteria > Bacteroidota > Ignavibacteria > Ch128b > Ch128b > JAHJVF01. The sequence continues at coordinate 166 of CAZNDS010000521.1, forward strand.
ACTGCAAATCCAATTGGACTTGTTTTTGGAATTTTTAATGCCCAATACGAATTTGCTCTAACGGGGGTAAATTCATTAGCATTAAGAGGTAATTATGTGGGATATAAAATTGGAGATTATTCAAATAGCGCTTTTGGGATTGGGTGTTCTTATAGATGGTATATGGGAGAGAGTAAACCAATAACAGGATGGTGGTTACAACCTTCCGTTGATATTCTATTTTGGACAGCAAAATGGACAACTCTGGAAATAAGCGGAACATACCCATTTTTCTACAAAGAAGTGGATAAAGAAGAAACAGTAACATTTATTGGAATCGGTGGGGATGGCGGTTATAAATGGAATTGGGATGGATTTTGTTTAGAACTCTCCGGTGGTATAAGATATTACATCGGAGAAATAGCAGGTCTCAGCTTTGGGGGTGTAGCTCCTTCTCTCGGGGTCGGTGTGGGTTACGCATGGTAACTATTTAAAAACTGTTTCATGAATTTCAAATTGGTGTAAAACTATTTAACAAAATAATTCATTTAACATTTATTCAAATAAAAACGAGGTATTTATGAAAAAATTAATTATTATTTTTACATTAGTTCTATCGTATCAAATATTTAGTCAAGAGCAACAAAAATTTATGTTTTCAATCAAACCTCAACTTTTCGGTATGTCAGGGGCTGGGTTCGGATTGAAACTACCTTCTAGATTGGTAATTTACGGAGGTATTGATTATGCACATCTTGGCACAGCTGTTGAGTTAGAAGATACAAAGATTGAAAGTTCTCCAATTTATCCTTATTATCCATATGTAACAAGAGATAAAGATAAAGTAGAAGGATCTTTGAATCTTTATAATCTTTTTGTTGGAACGAAGTTTTTCCTTTTCGAAGCTAATGCCGTTCAGGGATACTTGACAGGTGAGCTTTCCAAACCAATTTTGGATGGTTCAGTAAAAGTTGATAATGAAGAGAGCGATGAAGTAGAAGATTTCTTTGATAATTTAAGTCTTTGGGGAATCAAATGTGGCATTGGATCGGAATATTTCTTCAGTGAAAACTTTAGTTTAGGGGGTGAATTTGGTTTTCGAATTCTTTTAGCAAGCTATATCGACGAAATTAAAAATAATAAAACTTATACATATTATGATTAAAACAATAGGGTGTATGTCACGGTACCCTATGAAGATGTCACAAAAATTGATTTTAGCTTCAATTTTAGTTATACTTATACTGCTTTGTCACTGAATTATTATTTTTAAAAATCGTTAACTTTTCAAGAATTAAGGCGTCGTTAATCTGGACGCCTTTTTTATTTGAACTCTCTCCAAAATTTCTTACCTTTTTATTAGGTTT
>CAZNDS010000522.1:0-1511 GCA_964571865.1 uncultured Ignavibacteriaceae bacterium
CTGTATGATGGAGTCTGTTATCACTCTCAACAATGTGCGGAAAAATATTTGCAGATGATATTAAAGATTCATAACATAGTAGTATCTGATAATACGTAATATGATAGGATAACAAAATGATTAAAAAGATTATACTAAAAAATTTTCGCGGTGTGCAGAATTCAGAGGTTAAACTCGCACCATTAACAATTTTAACGGGCAGTAATAATAGTGGCAAATCAAGTGTCATGTATAGTCTACTTGTGCTGAAAAATATTTTATCTAATACTAACCAACCTCTTGACAGTTTTTTCAATATTGGGTTCTTAAACCTTGGGGGTTTTAAAGAAAATGTACACCTCAAACAAGATGATAAAAAGAGAATTGAAATTGGTGTGGAGACAGATGATGGTGAAATACAATCTAATTTCAAAATTTCCTTAGGTAAACAAACTTCAAGTTTCGATTTGTCCATTGAAAAACCCTTTGAGGTATCTCTTTCATTGGAGACTACATTTCCCTATGCGCTTAATAAGCCCGTCGGAACTACGTTAGCCGGAGAGGATTGGTCTGCAAAAATTACATGGAATGGTATTGCTCCCACCATAACCTTCGATTCAACAAGCCCACAAGAAAAGACACAGCTGATAATGAAACAATTGTCTGATGCGTTAATATCTTCTATTGAAGAAGTGAAACGGGTGGATTCAATACCTCTCAAACGGGGATTTTCAAAACCTATTTTCCAACCTGCGAGTTATACACCTCAGATGCTTAGTGAAGATGAGATTGCCTCATTGCTCGCTAGTGATAGAGATTTAGAGAGCGACGTGGAATTTTACTTGGAAAAAATAATACACAAGAAATTCAGAGCACGTCAAACCAGCTTGGGCGCCAGCTCGTTCTACCTTCAAACAACCGACAAGCAAACCGCATTTGTCTGCGACTTGGTGAATGAAGGTTTTGGGACTAATCAACTTTCATATCTATTAGCCAAAACTTTACGACCAGGACAAGAAACAATCTGCATTGAGGAACCAGAGATACATTTACATCCTGGTGCAATCGATAAATTAGCCGAATCGCTATCACAAATTGCCAAAGAAAAAAACAAAAGAATTATCCTTTCTACGCACAGTGAACATTTTATTATTTCCGTTCTGAATCTTGTTATACAAGAGAAAATTGCCGCTGATGATGTTCGACTTTATCACGTTCAGCGTGAAGGCAAAGAGTCTAAAATAAATCCTCAAGAAGTGAATAAAAAAGGCCAGGTAAGGGGTGGGCTGCAAGGATTTTATGATGTTGAGTTGAAACAATCTGAGGCATAGGTGAAAATAGTTGTAAATGAGTGGTTTTTGGAATATCTAATTCCGGGCTCATCGTGTTTTTCTATTTCAAATAAGTTTCTCGATGAACTGGAAAAAAGAGGCGATCAAATCGTAATACGGATTCCAAGTCCATTTGCCCAAAAACTTTACAAGTATGCAAAGTATGATCAAAAGCGGTTTACAAGGTTTTTTAAAATATTA
>CAZNDS010000523.1:0-1505 GCA_964571865.1 uncultured Ignavibacteriaceae bacterium
TTAATTCTTTCCACTAAAGAATATATTTTGAGTACTCTAATTAATCCTTAATTACTTAATATTTAACCTCAGAGGTGTATTACTTTTACCGCCTCGTGGATAATGTAATTCCTTTATCTCTAACTGTGAAATTCATTAACAATATAGGAATAATAGCATATAAAAGTCAAGAAGAATTTAAATTAAATTTTGAGAAGACAAAGAATATGCCAACCGCCATTTTACCTTGGATGAGTATCTCTTATGCCTTTGGGGAAAAATCTCTGGAAATCCCCTTTTCTCAAACATAACAATACCCAGATAATCGGGATTGACACAGAACTTCCAATTGAAGCATAAAAATAATAAAAGAAATTTACGATACCATCTCTCAGGGCAGAATCAGAATAAGGTGTATAAATATGATGTTCTGGAAGGAAAGTGTACGCCCACGTCATAAAGAGGATACACTCGAAACTATCAATGAATAAAACAATAATAAATCCAAAGAATGATGCTTTTAACTTCCGCTGAATGCTGATAGTAGTTGCAATAATAAGTGAAAATAACATCGGAATACTTGAATGAATTGTTTCTATTTTTATATCGAAAAGAACCGCCTGCATTTGGGCGGCTTTTTGATGATACACACCGATTCCATTTGGTTCATCAACTGAAGTTCCAAACCGGGTAATATTCCCAACTCCAACAATTTGCAATTCCTTGTTAGCAAGCCCCATAATCATTTGTAGATAGGTAGGGATACAATACGACCAAATCCAATAGAGTAATGCATACAGTATTATAACTCTGAATAGGAATAGAATTATGGCACTATATATTGATCGTGGTTTCTTTTTTAGAAACATATGCAGCCCAGAGGAGAAAAATTGAAAGCGTTATGAGAATGAACAACGCCTGCCAAGCATATATATGAACCATATCAAAGATTGTTGATAGATACATACCTATATAAAACATTGTTACAACTCGAATTATATTAAGCAAGAATAGAACGACCGCTCCTCCAATAATCCCAGCAAATTTCCATTTCCATCTTGTGGGAAATGCGATAATTGCCGCCCACAACATCACAGTCGGATATATCGATTCACATCCTTTAACAACTTGTACACTAAATCGTGAGGATAGGATTGAGGATTCATGCACATCACATTGAGTACCGAGAGCGTTCATGAGATTACCACAAATCCAAGCAACGTGGTTTAAGTGTGGAAATGTAAAATTACTTTGAACCATCTCTTGCTGAAGAACAAATGAGAAAGTCGCTAAACAGAGCACAAATATGACACCGAATTTTATCGTCATCTTGTGCTGTCGAATAAAATTCTTTAGTTTTGCTACCGCCGATATTTCTCTGACTCTCGGTTTCATTTGGCAGGTTATTTTTCTATTATTATATCATTTTCCAACGAATTATGCAAGTTCAAATCTTAATAACTGCTGTTACGCAAATATAGGTTTCGTAGCCCAATTAAACGGTTGTAATGATTGTAGATATTTAA
>CAZNDS010000524.1:0-1504 GCA_964571865.1 uncultured Ignavibacteriaceae bacterium
ATCGGAGGAATATTATTTTCCTGTAACGATAATGAAATATTTGATGATGTTAACAAAACAATTGTTAATGATGAATTTACTATTAGTAAAACAAAAGCTGAAGACATTGCAAATGGTTTATTGCTAGTGAATACATCAGAAAATCTTAGTAATAAATCATTGAAGAGTGCTACGATAAAGAATCAGAAAAAAACAAAATCTATTCTTGAAGTTCCAGATAAAAATAAAAAAACTGCATATTTTATAATAAATTATGAGGGAGGTGGTTTCATTATTCTAGCTGGGGATAAACGGTCTGAACCAGTTCTTGCTTTTTCTGAGACTAATGAATTTGATTTAGAGTCTGATTATTTCCCTGCAGGTTTGGTAAGTTGGTTATATTCTTCAAAAGAAAATATTGAAAAAATTAGAGACAAGAACGAGAAACCTAGTCCACAAACTATAAAACAATGGGACAACTTACAAAAAGGCGGGGCAGATGTAATTTCATATCGTATTGAACCTGAAGAACCAGACTGCACACCTTATACAATTCAAAAAGGTCCATTTCTTCAAACAACCTGGGGGCAAGGATGTGGCTATAATTCGCAAACACCATCTATGTCTTGTGGACCTTGTGGTCATGCATGGACTGGCTGTGTAGCTACTGCCATGGCTCAAGTAATGAAATATCATCAATACCCCAAAAGTTATAGTTGGTCTAGTATGCCTAATAATTATGGAACTTCTACAACTTCATTATTAATGCGAGATATTGGAGATGCTGTAAATATGGTTTACGAATGTTATGGTTCTGGAGCTAACACCCAGGAAGAAGTTGCGTCTTCTTTTAGAAATGATTTTGGATACAGTTCTGCCTCTTATTCTGATTATAACTATCAAACTGTTAAAAATGAATTGAATTATAATCGCCCTGTAATACTTAGAGGTGGAAGAAAATCAGGATGGTGGATTTTTGCAATATATAAAGATGGTCATGCATGGGTGTGTGATGGTTACTTAAATTATATAGACCCTTGTTGGGGTTCTTTCTTAAAATTTTATATGAATTGGGGATGGGATGGTACTTACAATGGGTGGTATAGTTTTAACAATTTTAATCCTGGAAACTACACCTTCAATTATAAAACAGGAATGGTATATAATATTAAGCCTTAAAATAATCAGTCATGAAATATTTATTTTTTATCTTAACAGCTATGCTTTTTACGTCATGTAATTCAAATGATAATGAACAAGTAATTATTGATACGGCTATTAACATTTCCATAAAAGATGTTGATGGAAATGACTTACTTAACACTAACAGTCCAAATTCATTAAATCAGAATGAATTTAAAATTTTTTATGAAATAGACGGTGAACAAATTGAAGTAAATGATGAAAATCTTGATTACTCAAAAGGTTTTTTTGTCTATCAACATGAAAACGAATTTAGAATCAGAATATTTCCAAACACAGTTAAAAATGCTCCTTATCCAATAACTTACATTAAATGGAGTGA
>CAZNDS010000525.1:0-1504 GCA_964571865.1 uncultured Ignavibacteriaceae bacterium
GTCTAAAATTCTTACAAATGCAAATGGGGAAATGCATGAGTTATGGGAACAATATAAATATCAATTTACTCTCGAAAAACGTTCTAATGATCCTGAAAGAAAGATGGACTTTAGATCATGGCTTCAATATTCATTAGATAATCCTGAAGAGTATAATGTTACTGAGTTTAGTTCTTGGCTGAAAAAAAGATTTATTTTTGATTTTTCTAAAGTCAGTAATTTTTCACAATTTGTTGAAAGCCATGTGGGTGTTATTTCAAGACACTACTTAAACTCCCATCAAACAACAGAAGACTTAGCTGCAGAAGCAGGAATAAATGCAATTAAAGATTCGGGGATCCCTCCTCATGCTATTGATTTATTGATTGTTTCATCAATTTCTGGTCAAGAATATGATGCGCCGGGAATAGCAAATATAATTCAAGACAAACTTTACAAAAAAGGATATTTAAGGACTCCTGAAGGTAAGGTGAATACTCATCTTATGGCAGTTTCCTTGCAATCAGGATGTAATGGATTTACTGAAAGTCTGAAATATGCTGCTGATCAAATGGAGAGTAGGTTTAATGGCACTGTAAACACTGCATTAGTAATTGGTGTTGAGGCAATGTCAAAAATTCTGGATCCAAATGATTGGGTGCAATTAACAATTTTCGGTGATGGTGCAGGAGCGTTATTGATACAAAAAGATAATAACTTTTCAAATGAATATGGGATTCTTTCATTGAAAACTTTTTCAGATGGTTCAGCGCATGGAATTGTAAATGTTCCTAAAAATGGAAAAGTTTTTATGGATCCAAAAACTATTGCAATGTACACTTCTGAATATATGCCTGCTATTTATAATGAAGCTGCAAGTTTGGCAAAAAGAGTTTATCCAGGAATTGTTAATGAAAAACTAAAAATGTTGTTTCCCCATCAGACTGGGAATAGAGTTGTGTTGCCTGTTGCGAAAAAATTAAGATTGGAATATATTGAAGGAAAAACAAGACATAATGGTCAATTATACTTAAATTATTCTGGTGTAGGTAATACTTCATCAGCATCTTCAATAATCGCATTTTCAGAGGCCAAAGCAGAAGGCCTTATTCAACCTAAGAGTGTTTATGGTTTTGTGACAATGGGCGTAGGTTTTAATGGCGGTGCATGGCTTTATCGTACTCCGCCAAAAGATTAAGGATTGTATTCGAAACATTTATGAATAATTAATGATAGGATATTAAGAAAGAGTTGAGCTATTATGAGAACACAGCATTTTTTTGTGCCTTTGTTGGATGTTGGTGAGCATCTCTCGAGTTTTATTGATATTCTTGAAAAAAACTTTCTTTAATATATTCTTGGCCTTCGGGAGATGTTGGTTTCGATTTAAAGTAACTCCCCTCAGCTTTCAGCCGGTCCTTTTCCAAAAGTTTTGGGGTAAGGATCGCCCTTTTTTTTGCCGGTACGACGGACTTCAGTCTGTCGAGGAAGCTTAACTTTTCCGGGGTTCTCTAAAAAATAATAT
>CAZNDS010000526.1:0-1500 GCA_964571865.1 uncultured Ignavibacteriaceae bacterium
TTTTTGGAAAAGTAGACATAATGAAATCTCCTTTCTTTTATTATTTTGAAAATACTTCTCTACCAAGAATGAATGTCTTTTCTACAATTAAATCATCATTAAGTATAGTAATGTCTGCATCAGCCCCAGGTTTTAATGCTCCACGTTTCTCAATCCATCCCATAGCTTTTGCCGGCACTGATGTTGCCATTGGAAGCACTTCATTTAGAGACATGCTTGTAAATTTCATCATATTTTTTATAGCCTGGTCAAGCATCAATGTGCTTCCAGCTAAACCCTTTTCCGGGGTAAGAGCAATACCATTTTTTACTGTAAATTTTTGTCCATAATCATCATATTTCCCATCAGGCATTCCTGCACCGCGGATGCTGTCTGTAATCAAGATAATTCTAGAAGTACCTTTTGCCATAACAGCAAGCTTAACCATCGCTGGGTGCACATGAATACCATCTGCAATAATCTGAGCAAAGATTCGATCATCCGTTAAAACCCCCCCCACAGTTCCAGGATTTCTATGATGAGCACCTAACATACCATTATAAAGATGAGTAGCATGTTTGAGGCCATGATTGGCAGCTTCAATTACTTGTTCATAACTTGCACCACTGTGCCCTATTGCAAATTCCACATTTTTTTCTACACCCAAATCAATAAATTCAATAGCTTTTTCGACCTCAGGAGCAATTGTAATTAATTTTACTGCTTCAATTTCTAGCCATTTTTTGTATTCAGATTCATCAGGTTTTCTAATTAAATCTTTTTGTTGCGCTCCCCTATGTTCTACGTTTAAATACGGCCCTTCAATATGAATACCTAAATGCCTCGCACCATTTTCAGGTTGTGGACAAGTTATAACATTGTCTATAGCTTTCATTATCAATTCAGGTGTAAAAGTCCCAATTGTCGGTAAATAGGATGTTACACCATGGGCAGCAAAAAATCTTCCCATTGTATGTATAGCATCCCAGCTACCATCTACAGTATCTTTACCAAAAACTCCATGAGCATGGACATCTATAAAACCTGGAATGACCATCCTGCCTGTTACATCTATTACTACGTCCTTAATACCTGGTTTATAGCTAGGCGGAATTATATCATAAATAACCTTGTCTTCGATTACTAATGTTTTTTCCAACACTTCTTTGGTCGGTAAAAAGACTCTTCCGCCCTTAATAAATAAACTCAATTAAGTCAACTCCTTTTTAACTTACTTAGTGAATTTAAAATGCTTTCTTTATATATTCGTCACTATATAAATCCCTTAAATACTTCAGGCCAGTTCCTATTAGTCCTACCATTTCAAATGGATCGCCAATAGCCTCAAATATATGTCTGGAAATAATATATTGATTTACTGTATCAGAGCCTATATTTTTAAATTTAAGAATACTTCCTATATTCATTAAACGTCTCCCACATTGCCATAATATTCTCAGGGGGTACATCTGCCTGAATATTATGTATTGCAGCAAATATAAAACCACCTCCTAAAGCTAA